>JAVCCZ010000197.1 GCA_030765265.1 Candidatus Erginobacter occultus | reverse complement strand
TAAGCAAACTGATCTCTCCAGATTGCTGGAGACGACCGAATAGCAGGCTGCACGATCTCGGCGATCGAGATTCATTACTGCAAAAATTATGAGCTTGACTGGCCCCTTACATAGCAGGGGGCGACACGAAATTAGCCACGGGCGCAAGCCCGTGGGAATAATCACGCGGATAATAAACAATCATCCTCAGGGGCGGGATCACAATTTACAATGATTATCTCCCAGACACCGGTCAGGATCAGTTTCTTCGGCGGCGGGACCGACTTCCCGGAGTTTTTTCAGCAAGAGCAGGGGGCGGTCCTCTCAACCACGATCGACCGCTACGTCTATCTCACCGTCAACTACCTGAGCAATTTCTTCGATTACCGGATCAAGGTCTCCTATTCGAAGACCGAGCTGGTCCACCGGGTCGAGGAGATCGAGCACCCGGCGGTCCGGGCCTGCCTGGCCCATCTGGGGATTGACTCCAACATCGAGATCAATTATTTTTCCCACCTGCCCGCCCGGACCGGATTAGGGACCTCCTCCTCCTTCGTGGTCGGTCTCCTCCACGCGCTTTACGGTTACCTCGGACGGCGGGTATCTCCGCTTCGCCTGGCCGCGGAAGCGGTCCACCTGGAGCGGGAGGTGATCGCCGAAAATGTCGGTCTGCAGGACCAGTACGCCGCCGCCTGCGGCGGTCTGAACTATATTTCTTTCTCCGGTGATAACCAGGTCCGGCTGGAGAAGGTGATCACGCCCCCCGGGGTCAGCCGCCGGCTCCAGGAGAGCCTGATGATTTTTTACACCGGGATCCAGCGCTATTCTGACGCCATCCAGGGAAAGCACGTGGCCAGGATCGCCGACAACCGCCAATCCCTTTCCCGCCTGTCCGAACTGGCGGCGCGGGGCCGGGATCTCCTCTCCGGGCCGGAAGACGGCCTTGACGATTTCGGCCGTCTCCTCGACGAGGGCTGGCGGCTGAAGAAGAATATGGGGACCGGGGTCAGCAACCCGGAGATCGACGCACTCTACCAACAGGCGCTGGAGAACGGGGCCCTGGGGGGAAAGCTCCTGGGGGCCGGCGGCGGGGGGTTCCTCCTCTTCTACGTCCCCCCCAATCGCCGGGAGGCGGTCCGGAAGGCTCTCTCCGGACTGCTGGAAGTCAGTTTCAACTTTGAAAACAACGGAACCCAGATAATATTTTACGACCCGGAAAAACTCGGCAACCCCGGGGCCGGAGCGAAAGTTCAATAGTTATTACTCCGAGCGCAAAATAGTTTTACCGGTCATTGCGAGGAGCGCAGCGACGAAGCAATCTCAATTAGTGCCAGAACTGAGATTGCTTCGCTTCGCTCGCAATGACCTGTGTCGGTTTATTAATCTATTTTGCGATCCCCTTAGTAATTAACCTTTCGAGCAATCAATGATGAACGAACAGCCATTCACGATAATTATCTCCACCTTTAACGAAGAAGATACGATCCGGGACTGCCTGAGCCGGGTCCGGTCCGCCGCCCCGCCGGCCGAGATCATCCTCCTCCACGGCGGCCGGGACGGGACCGCCCGGGCGGCCCGGGAATGGGGAAAGGAGAACGAGGATCCGATCCGGGTCTACGAAAACTACGGCGATTCCGGAAAGGGGCACGCGATCAAGGTCGGGATCACCCTTGCCTCCCATCCGGTGATGCTCCAGTTCGACGCCGATCTCCAGTTCGCCCCGGAGGATATCCCCCGGATGGTCGAGCCGGTCCTGGCCGGCGAGGCCGACCTGGCGATCGGATCCCGGTTTATGAAAGGTGCCGACCGTTCGGGTTACCGGTCGAGCTTCTTCCGGGACCGGGGCAACGCCTTTCTGAATAAATTCATTTCCCTGGTCGCCCGCCGGGAGGTCAGCGACGTCACCACCGGGATGAAGGCCTGGAGTAGGGAGCTGATCTGGGCTATCGACTTCAAGGACAACCGCTTCATCTACGAGATGGAGATCGTGGTCCGGTCCGCCCTCAAGGGCTACCGGATCGTCCAGGTTCCGGTTACTTACTTCTCCCGCCAGGGAGGGGCTTCCGGCCACGGGACCGGCGCGGCGGAGTTCTGCTCGATCGCCCGGACCGGATTACTGATCGCCTTCAAGGCCGCTTTGATCCGCTGGGGGCTCTGGTAAACGGGGAGGGGATGAAGGTGGATTCAGCCAAGCAACTTCCGATTATCGTTCTCGGGGGTGGTCCCGCCGGACTCACCGCCGCTTTCGATCTTTCCCGGCAGGGGCGCAAGACGATCCTGATCGAGAAGGCGCCCCTGGTCGGCGGGATCTCCTCTTCCCGCTACTGGGAGAATTTCATCGTCGAGTACGGACCCCACACCTACCACGTCAAGCAAGACGATATCGACGACCTGGTCCGGGAAAATTACGACGGGGAACTGGCGATCAAAAAGCGGGTCACGAATATGCTGATCCGGGGAAAGACCTACGATTACCCGCTCAAGTTCTGGCAGCTCTTCCGGGGGCTCAACCCTTTCTTCTCCGCCCGGATAGTGGCGGATTTTCTCGTCTCCTCGATCCGCTTCTCCCTCTTCCCCCGCCCGGACGACTCCTTCGAGACCTGGGGGTTGAAGCGTTTCGGCCGCTCCCTCTACCAGCTCTGCTTCGGGCAGTACAGCGAGCGGGTCTGGGGTATCCCGCCTTCGGAAATCTCCCCCCGGCTGGCCTCCTCCAAGCTCCACAAGCTGAATCTCAAGGATATCCTGATCAAGCTGCTCGGAGGGAGAGGCCAGGAACAGGCCACCTACTGGGACGAATTCATCTACCCGGAGGAGGGGATCGGGATCATCTTCAACCGGATGGCCGAACGAATCGCCCTCGCCGGCGGAGAGGTGAGGCTGGAGACCGTCCCGGTAGGCTTTCATTTCCGGGAAAATCGGATTTCGGCGGTGACCGTCCGCCGGGGGGACGGAGAAGAGACCATCCCGGCCGGGGGGGTGATCTCCACCATCCCCCTGTCGGAACTGGGAAAACTCTGCCGGCCCCGCCTCTCCGGGCCGGAATCGGCCGCGGCGGGGGACCTGAAGAACCGGGCCCTGGTCCTGGTCAATATCATCATCGCCGCCGACCGGATCAGCCGGGCCCACTGGGTCTATCTCCTCGACCCCGAATTCCGTTTCAACCGGTTCTGCGAGCAGAAGAATCTCCTTCTTGAGAATAAACCGCCGGGGAAGACGATGCTGACCTTCGAACTCTGCTGCGGTTATGGAGATAAGATCTGGAACGCTTCGGAAGAGGAACTGCGGACGATGGCCCTGGAGGACATCGGGCGGATCGGTCTGCTGGACGGGTTGGAGGTCGAGAAGTCGATGGTTACCCGGTCGAAAGACGCCTATCCGATCTACGGCCTTCCCTTCGAGGAGAACCTCAAACTGACCTTCCGGGGCCTTTCCGGTATCCCCAACTTGTTTTCCGCCGGCCGACAGGGCCTCTTCCTCAACAGTGATATGCACGACAGTATGAAATCCGCCCGGGAGGCCGCCCGCGGGTTGTTGGAGGACCGCGACCCCAAAGACTTCTACCGGGAAAATTCTCCCCTGTTCCCGTCTCTCCCCGGGTCTTAGAGGGCCGCCGTATGCCCGATTCCGTCGATCCTGATATCATCTGGGGAAATATCCCGCTAAACCCGACTGATGAAGATTAAATCGAAATATCTCTATGGGATAGCCGTTTTCCTGGTCCTGGTCGCGGCCTTTCTCCTCCGGCGTAATTTCTTCCTCAATCACCACCAGGCCCCGGTGGTCTGGGACGCCGCCGGGTATAATATCCAGGCCAAGGAATTCGCCGCCGCCTTCTCCGCCTGGCCGGATCGGGAAGCTTTTCTCGAGCATTTCAAGAAAGCTTACGAGATGGCGCTCCCCAAGTGTGAACTCTATCCCCTCTTCGTCTCCCTGGTTTACCTGGCCCGGGGGATTGATTTCTCGGCCGTCCGGATCGCCCAGGGGTTTCTCGGCACCCTCAGCCTCCTCCTCCTCTACCTGATCGCCGTCGGGGTCGGTAACCGCCGGGTCGGCCTGATCTCGATATTGATCGGGGCTTTCTATATCCCCTTCATAATTTCGGAGGGGCGGCTTTTGACCGAGACGGCGGCGATCTCTGTCTTTCTCCTCACCGTCTGGCTCCTGGTCCTCTCCCTGAAGCGGGGTGCGTGGTGGCTGGTCTTGTTGGCCGGGTTTTCCACCGCCCTGATGGTGATCACCCGGACCTTCTTCCAGTACGTCTATATCCTGTATTTCCCGATGCTGATTGTCGGCCTGGCGGCGCGAAAAAAACAGCTCCGGGCCCGGTCTTCGGCGCCGGGGGAGGGGGGATCTCCCGTCCTCCTCCTGCTCCGTTTGATTCCCTGGAATTCCTTATTTTTTATCCTTGGCCTGGCGGTGATCATCGTCCCCCGGCTCTTCTGGACCCCCCAGGTCGACCGCCACGGGCGGAGTTTTATCAGCGGCAGCTGGCGCAACGGCCTGGCGATGTACTGCGGGGTCTATCCGCCCGTCCGGGGACTCCAGACCAGCGCCGACCCGGGGGGCGAGATCCTGAGATCGATCCCGGCCGGCCGCCACCCCGGGGCGGCTGATGAGCGCTACCTGAAAGCCTATATCCAGATCCTGATCCGGCAGCCCCGCCAGGCGCTCGAGGTCATTTTGGCCAAGGGCTGGCTTTTTTACCGAAGGGCCTACAACGACTTTCTCCAGGGGTATCTGTTTTCTCCGTCCGGGATCAATATCTTCCACCGGATCCTTCTGTTAGCCGGGCTCTTCGGGCTTGCCCTTCTCCCGATCAGGGGGCTGAAGTCCTGGCCGGTAATCATCTCCCTGGTCTATGGGTGGGGGATGACCTTTGCCGCCGATGCCGAGGCCCGTTACGCTCTGACCCAGATGCCCCTGATGATCCTGGCCGGGGTTTTCTTCGGAGAGCAACTGGTCTTCGGGGTTTCCGACCGCATCCGGAAACGCCAATGGTCCGGGTTGATTTTCTTCGCCCTGGCCGCCGCCGTCCTGGGCGCCCTCTCCCTGATCGCCCAACCCCGCTTTGCCCTGATGTTTCTCCCCGGCCTTACCTTCCCGGCCGCCTGGCGGCTGAGGATGGTGATTGTCTCCCTCTTCTTCCTCTCCCTTGTCCCGTTGCTTTACCGGATCTATCGCGGCCGGGCGGCCGGCTGGAAGCGGCCGGCGGGGGCGGTGATCCCCCCGGTGCTTCTGCTCCTGTTCTACCTCTCGGCGGTCAAGGTCCACCCCTGGGGCCGTCAATGGTCGACCCGGCTCACCGGCCGGGACCAGGTCGTGAGACAGACGATCTCCCTGCCGGAAGATATCACCCGCTACCGCTCCGGAGACCTGAAACTGGACCTGGTCTCCGGTCCGGTCCGCCGTTACGACCTGACGGTCTCGGTGGACGGCGAGGTGGTCCGCAAGTTTCAGGACGGGCTTACCCCCGACCCCGCCTCCTGGGTCCCGGCGATCCGTCAGCGGGCCTTCCCGGTTTACTTAAGGGAGACCGGGCGGAAGATGGCGGATGTCCGGCAGTGGTACACCGTTCCCCTGGACCTGGACCGGCTGGCCGGCCGGTCGGAGGTCGAGGTGGAGATCCGCTTCACCCCGCGGTTCAACGACCCCGGCTGCTGGATAGATCTCTACGGGGATTACCGGTATTTCCCGGACCCGGCGGTCTTCGAGGGGCCGACCCTGCCCAAGGACCCCGGCCGGCTCTCGCTCTACAAGTACCTGGTGGACGACGACTGGCGGGTCTGGGAGAAGACCCGGGTCCTTCCGGTCCGGACGGCGGAGTATCTCGGACCCGGGAAGTCCCGCCCGGACGATCTCTCGACCGCTTCCGGCATCCAGTCCGGAACTTTTCGGATCTTCGGGCAATTTTCCGAGCGGACCCCGCCCCCTTCCGACTTCCCGGTGGCGGTCCGGGGCCAGGAGTACCTGACCGAGCGGTCGATCCTGGCCGATTACTACAACCTCCAGATCTGGGAGGTCAACCCCTGGAAGCGGCGGGGAGACCGGATGGTTCTGGAGGCGGCCCACGCCGCCCCCGGCGAGGCGGGGGGGTTCCAGCTGGTGGTTTACGCCGATACCGACCGGGACGGGAAGCCCGACCTGCTGGTCGAGCAGTCGCCTTATCATACGGCTGACAAGCAGGGGGAGTGGTCGAGCTTTACCTTCACCACCGACCAGAAGCATATCTTCGTGGGGATGGCCTGGCCGCGGGGGTCGAAGACCACGGTTTACTACGAACGGCTCCTCTGGCCCGACGACCTCTTCCCGGAGCGGATGTACTACCGGACCGGACCCGGGGCCGCCACCGCCCACCCGGTTTTGACCAATATGCGGCTGAGCTTTTTGGACGACTAACGGTAGCTCTCGGAAATCCGCCACAGTTCCACCGGACCCTCCCGGTAGACCGGCTCCCCCATCCGGGCGAACTTGGCCAGCCCCTCCGCCGGATAGCGGTCCCGCTCCACGGAGCCGATGAAGACGTACTCGATGCCGTATTTGCCGATCAGGTTGAGGGCGGTATTGAAATCGGTGGTCCGGTAGAGCAGTTCGACGTCCCGCTGCCGCTGACCCGGCTCCTTCCAGTCGTTCCGCCAGCCCGCCTCGTGGTTGGCCCAGCCGATCGGGATCGGCAGCCCGGTGAAGGTGGCGACCCGGGAAGCCCAGACATAGGCCTGGGCTTCCCCACCGTCCTGCTTGGTCATATTCCCGGCTTCGAGGAGGACCGGCCGCCCGGAGATATTTTGGTTGATCCACTTGATTGCCCGCCAGTCCCCGGTATCTCCCCGCCATTCCTTGAGATGATCGGAGGGGATGGGCCGGGAGAGGTAAGCGACCCCGTCCAGGGTCAGCGGTTGGCGCGAACCCCGAATCCGTTCCCCCAGCGCGCCCAGGGGAAAGAAGAACCCCAGGGCGAGGACCAGGACGGCGACGACGTTCCAGGAGAACCGCCAGCCGGGGGCGTCTTTGAGAATCCGGTTCAGGTAGGCCATCGAGAATACCGCCGCCGTCCCCAGCAGGAGCCAGGCGTTGGTGTAGAGCTTGAACATCGTGTTCATCCGCTCGTACCCGCCCCCCCGGTAATGATCGGCCAGGAAGAAGAATTCGCAGAATATCACCAGCGCCAGGGCGGCCAGGGAGATGATCAGGACAAACCCCTCCTCTCTCTCCAGCGGTCCGAAGAGGAGCAGGAAAAGCGCGGACAGGGCCAGGAGGGACGCTAAAACGAAGGTCTGGTCGAGGAAGGAACCCCGGGTTTCGAAGACCAGGATGATCAGGGCCCCGGCGGCGAAGAAGAGAAACATCTTCCGCCCTTCCTTCCCGGCCGACTTCAGGCCGGCGCGGCCGAGGTGGGCGGCCAGGTAAAGGAAGAGGAAGAAGATAAATATCCCCATCGCGATGAGAAAGAGCCCGGTGGGGGTGCGCAGCGTCACTGCCCCCAGCCCTCCCCGTTCCTGTCCCGCCTGCTCCCGGAGGAAGGGGAGGTTGAAGGGAAGGTAGAGGATGAAGCTGATCGCCGCCAGGGCCGCCGCCGGGGAGAGTAAATTCAGGATGGAGAGAATCTTCTCTTCCCCCGCTCCTTCGCGCGGCCGGTATTTCCCGGCCAGAAGAACCAATAGGGCGACGGCGATCCCCAGGTAAACCGGGTAGTCCCAGGTATGGGCCCCGGGCAGGCAGCCGATCACGATTGCCAGGACCAGCAGCCCGCTTATCCGCTCGCCCCGGCTTTTCCCCAGCGCCCCCCAGCCGGCCGCGGAGGCCAGGGCCAGGTTGAGGAGGAGGTTGAGGATGGCCAGGTTGATCGGGTAGGTGATGACGTAGGGGTGGAGATCGCCGTAACCGAGGCTGAAGGCCGGGAACTCGTTGATCGGGTAGTCAAGGATCTCTCCGACCGGACCGGTCTGGACCATCACCCGGGCGCTGTTGAATAAGCCGAAACGGGTATAGCCCTTCTCGAAGACCTGAATCATCCCGTCGAGGTTCCCGATCAGCATAATCGCCGCGACGGCGGCCAGTCCGTAGATCTTCTTCCCGGTCAGGTTATAGCCGATCCCGAAACAGGCCGAGACCAGAACGGTGTAGAGCCAGGCGATCACCAGGTTGAAGAAGACCGGGAGGGGGATAAAGGGGACCAGCTGCCGGAGGGAGGAGACGGCGATGAAACCGTAGTAATAGTAGTTCATCGTCTTTCCCGACATCCAGGGGTCGAGGGGGGGGAAGTAATCGGTATTTTCGATCCCGTTGAGCAGCGCGTAATCCATAAACCGCTCGCTGTCGGGGTCGATATTCGGGTTGAGGGCGACAAAGAGGAGGAAGAGAATGAAGAAGGCCAGGAAGAGCCCCTCGATCGCCAGCAGCAGCCCCTTCTTCTCTTTCAGGAAAGAGAGCAGTTCAGCCTTTTTCCCTTTCACCAGTAGCCAGGAGACCCCGGCCAAAATCAGCAGGGAGAAGACCACCGAGATGGTCCCGAAGGGGAGGACCCGCGCGTGGGAGAGGATCCAGGAGAGGAAGGTGATTAAGACCAGACCGATTATCCGGGAGACGGCCCAGCCCCGATCCTTGAGCCGGCCGCAGACGGAAAAGACCAGCGGAAAAGCCGCCGCCCCGATCAGGGTCGAGGCCAGCCAGAGCGCGATTATTTGCGGAAGAACCATAATTCAAATATAGTCAGCGGAAGCAAATAATAACAGAAAAATCATCCCTGCTCATCCCAACGGCCGGCCGCATCAAAATTCGTTTTCAATTCGCTCCAGGGTGGCGGCGAGGTTTTGCTGCTGTTCGGGGTCTTCGGCGAGGGCGAGAGCGGCTTCCAGGTGGGGGCGGGCGGATTCGGGGTCGAAGAGGCGGTTGAGGTAGAGGAAACCGATGTTGTAATGAGCAATGTAGCTTTCTTCCAGTCCCAGCGATCGTCGGTAAGCCGCTACCGCCTCGGGGTACTTCCCCTGGAACTGGCGGACGGTGCCGAGGTTGGTGTGGTGGCGGAAGTCGTCCCCCTGTAATTTCAGTCCGGCCTCGATGAACTTTTCCGCCGCCTCGTACTCCCTCCGGGCGGCCAGCAGCCCCCCCAGCTCGAAGTAGGCGGGGGCGAAGGACGGGTCGAGCTTCAGGGTCCGGTGGTAGAGCTGCATCGCCTCCTGGAAGCGCCCGGCCTGTTCCAGCTGTTGCCCCCGGGCGAAGAGACCGGCCGGTGAAGAGGCGTCCCCCGCGGTCTGCCGCTCCCGGATCGATTCCGCCTTTTCGATCTGATCGTCCCGCCGGTAGAGTGAGGCGAGTTGCTTCTCCCCGTCCGGGTCGGCAGGGAAGAGGGCCAGCGCGGTCTCCAGCAGTTCGGCGGCCCGGCCAAACTCTCCCCGGGCTTCCTTGAGCGTCGAGAGTTCCCGGTAGACGGCGTAAAGTCGGGCCGGCCGGTCGGGTCCCGGCTCTCCGGCCCGGCCGATGGCCTCTTCATAATACCGTTCAGCCAGTTGGGGATAACCCCGGGAGTCATAAGTGAACCCGGCCTTGAGGAGGAGCGATGGGGAGTCGGGGAAGCGCTCCAGCAGTTTCTGGTAGATTTGTAGCGCCTCCTGGTGGCGGCCGAGCATCCCCATAACGTCGGCGATCTTCTCCCGGATGATCGGCTGCCCGGGGAGCATCTCCTCCGCCGCCTCCAAATCGGCCAGGCCCTCGGCTGCCTCCCCGGCCCGGATCCGGGCGGTTCCCAGGTTGAAGAGGATCAGGGGATCGGCGGCCGACCGGGAGGCCGTCTTCTCCCAGAGGGTGTAATTGTCCCGCCAGTCAGGCTGCCGGTTGAGGGTGAGGAGGAGAAAAGCAACCGCCGCCGCTCCGAAAAGCCCGGCCCGGAACATCTTTGCCTTCCGTCCTGATCCAAAGAAGAATCCGGCCGCCAGCCAGGCGAAGCCGGGCAGGGCGAAGTAGAGATACTTCTCGGCCAGGATCCGGGTCAGGGGATAGATATTGGAGACCGGGAGGAGGGCGATCGCCAGCCAGAGCGCGCCGGTCCGGAACCATCGTCCCCGTTTCCAGAGGAGACAGAGGAGGATGAGCAACCCGGCCAGCGCCGCCAGTTGAGCCGCCAGCGCCGCCGGGGAGGGGAGGGGGGCGGAAGCCAGCGGATGGTGGGGGGAGAGGCCGACCGGGAAGAGGAGGAGGCGGAGATAGGCGAGGAGGACGGAAGGCGCCTTGAGCAGGATCTGGGGATAGGTGAGGAGACGGCTGAACCGGCCGGGACCGGCCGGGGCCTGGAGAAGGAAGAACCGAAAGCAGAAGAAGGCTCCGGCCAGAATAAAGGCGGCGATGGATATTCCCCGCCGACGCCTTTGCCCGGCCGGAGGTGTTTGATCCCCGGCAGCAACCACCAGCCAGAGCAGCGGGAGGACGAGGAAGCTCTCCTTGGAGAGAAAGGCCGCCAGGAGAGAGGCCATCGCCAGCAGCGCTCTCCAGGGCCGGCCGGAAAAGACGAAGCCCGTCCCGGCCAGGAGAAAGAGGAGGGAGAATAAGGTCCCCAGCAGCTCGGCACGGGCGCTTAAGTAGATCACCGGTTCGGTGGCGATCGGGTGAAGGAGAAAAATCAAACCAGCCCCCGCCCGGACAGAGAAGCCGACCCCCCGGCTTTTCAGGAGAAGGAAGAAGGCGAGAGCGCAGAACCCGTGAAGGAGGATCGAGGTCAGGTGGTAGCCGAGAGGGTTGAGCTCCCAGTAACGGTAGTCGAGATGGTAGGAAATCGAGCGGAGGGGACGGTAGTAGGAAAAAGAAGGCCGGAGAAAGAAGCCGGTGAGGTTATCCTGTGCGCGGATCGAGTGGTCCCCGACGATCAGGTATTCGTCGTCGAAGACGAAACCGCTTCCCAGCGAAGGGGAGTATAACAGGACCGCCCCAACCAGGAGAAAGAGGGAGAACAATATATCCGGTTTCTTCATACCCCGATAATACACCGGGCAAGACGGGGTGGGAACGGGGAAAAATGTCTGGAAGCAGCCCGTGGGGATGGATCAGCGGGAGACGGGGAGGTCGTCCGCCGTGCCGAAGTAAATCCGGGTCAGCCCCCTGACCGCCCAGAGCCCGGTCGATTCCCGGAAGATGGCCATCCCGTCGCTCTCCGCGCCCCGGTAGTCTCCGGGTAACGGATCGTCGGTCGCACCGCCGAAATACGCCCGGGTCAGTCCCCGGATCGCCCAAAGGCCGGTGGACGGGCGGAAAATGGATGGAGACCAACCTCCAGAGCCGTCATAATCGCCGGGGACCGGGATATCGTCCACGGTCCCGAAGTAAGCCCGGGTAACTCCCCGGACCGCCCAGAGCCCGGTCGACTCCCGGAAGATGGCGATCTCCCGCTCCTCCCAATCGGAGTAGTACCCGGGGACCGGATAATCCGAGGAGCCGCCGAAGTAGGTCCGGGTCAGCCCCCGGACCGCCCAGAGACCCGAAGACGGCCGGAAGACGGCCGGGACCCAGGTCCCGTCTCCGTTGTAATCTCCCTGGATCGGGTCGTCCGAAGAGCCGCCAAAGTAAACTCGGGTCACCCCCCGGATCGCCCAGAGGCTGGTTGAGGGCCGGAAGATTGCGAGTGCGGTGGTCCCGGATCCGGAGTAATCGCCGGGAACCGGGATGTCGGAAGACGCGCCGAAGTAAGCCCGGGTCAGCCCCCGGATCGCCCAGAGTCCGCTTGATGGCCGGAAGATCCCGATATCCGAAGTCCCATCGCCGTCGTAATCGTAAATCCAGGGCAAGCCCGATCGGGCGGGAGAAGGCGAGGGAGAAGGCGAGGGCGTCGGAGAAGTTGACGGGGTCACTGTCGGAGTTGGAGATGAGGATGGAGTCGGGGTGGCGGAAGGAGTCAGGGTCGGTGAAGCGGTCGGCGACGGGGTGGGGGAGGATGTGGGTGAGGCGGTCGGCGGCGGAGTTTTGTAGCCCTCCGGGGTCGGGGTCACGCTCGGCGTCGGGGTGACGGAGGGGGTAGGTGTTGCCGAGGGCGGCGGGGTCGGGGTGGCTGTTGGTGTTACGCTAGGGGTCGGTGTGGCCGACGGCGACGGAGTCGCGGTAGGTTCCGGCGCGGCGGTTGGGGAAGGTTCAACATAGAAGAAATTAGAATCGTCGTATTCCCCGCTTAACTTGGGATCCGCACTAACTGCGGGATGAATCCGGAATTGCACGGGAGGGCCCGGGGGACTGGAATAATCCTTATTGACGTCCCAAACAAAGGTAAGGGGCATACCTCCGATACTGGCCGGGAGATCGGTTGTCCCGTCGCCTCCGGCTCCTTCGCTGGCATCGGCCAGGAAGCCTCCTAACACTCTGTAAGGCTCAATCAGCGGACAGGTCTGGTTGTTCCAGGAGTAGATCCGGTAGTTGACCGGGGTGACGTCCCAGACCCGATCGGGGAGGTCCTCGACATCCACCGAGAGCAATCCTTTCTTGATCCCGGCCCCCAGTTGCCGTTTCTCCTCCGGAGTATTAGTCCGGCCGGTTCGGAGGAAGAAGTAACTTGTGCCGAGACGGACCGAGTCGAGGCGGGTGTTGGCCGTCTGGTTCCAATATCCGGCCGGAGGGTTGACGGAGCCGATTTCGTTGATAGGGGATTCCCGGAAGTTCCAGTTCCAGCCGTCGGTGGAGTACCAGGAAGCTATGGATTCGGCGTCCCGGTCCGTGGTCCAGAGCATCCAGCCCTGCCGGACCCCGTAGTAATAGACCTCCTCGAAAGTGTTCAGGTAATCGGGGTCGGTGTGGCCGGAGAACGCTACGGTCTCCACGGTTTGTCCGGGGAAGCGGGACTGGCAGTTCCAGTCGGCGGCGTAAAGCGACCAGTCGAGTCCGTTACTGGAGAGGTGTAGTTCGTAGTAATAAGGTTCTTCTGTCAGTCCGCTCTGGAGGTACATCAGGTAACGGTTATCCATCGGGGCGGCTGTCGATAGATCGGAGAGGCCATGGGGACGGTAGAGGATGGATGGCCGGGAGAGAACCCGGTAAGTATCGGTCTTCCAAGCAGGGGGGCAATATTCCCCGGCGGTGAAGGCCTGCCAGTTGCCCCCGTCGGTGGACTCGGCGTACTGGTAGTTTCCCCCGGGGGAAGCGCCGGCGTTGGCGTACCAGAGCTTGAAGCGGACGTTCCCGGCCTGATCCTGCCAGGCGGTCTCGGCGGCAGGGAACCCCTCCGGGGCGGCGGCTGCGGTATGGTCTCCCATCGGGTAACCAAAGAGATCGGTGACGGTGATCGCCCCGCCCCCGTTAAGGTACTCCCAGTTTTCCCCGTCGCTGGAGAAGGCTGACAGGTAAGCCTCGGTATCCGTCGCCCGGAAGAAGCTGACGAAACGCTCCCCATCCCAGACGGTGGCGCTGTCGTAGGCCTCCCTCCCTTCCAGGGCGGAGATGGCCGGTTCCGTCCCCGGAGACCAGTCGGTGTAGCTGAAGTCCGTCCAGTCCGGCTGGGCGGAGAGGGGCAGGGGTAGGAGAAGGAACGCGGCAAGAATTGAAGTTATGGGGAAGAAATTCTTCATTTCGTGTGCTGTGGACAGTTAGCAGTAAGCAGTGAGCAGTTCGCTTCTGGCTGTTCTGCTTACTGCTCACTGTTTACTGGTTACCGACTTACCGGCTCAACGGCAGGTCGCCGGCCCGGCCGAAGTAAGCCCGGCTGACCCCGCGGATTGCCCAGAGGCCGGAAGCCGGTCGGAAGATCCCGATCTCGGTCATCCCCTCGCCCCGGTAATCTCCCGCGACCGGGATATCGAGGTTACGCCCTAAATACATCCTGGTCTCTCCCCGGAAAGCCCAGAGGCCGTTGTCCTGGCGGAAGATCCCGAAATCGGCGAATCCGTCTCCGGTGTAATCGACCGGCACGGCCCGATCACCGTCCCGGCCGAAGTAGAAGCGGGTCAGGTTGCGGATCGCCCAGAGGCCGGCGGCGGGACGGAAGATCCCGGGATCGGTCCACCTGTCACCGGTGTAATCGGCCGGGATCGGGCTGTCGCCTTCCCGGCCGTAATAGAACCGGGTCAGGTTGCGGATCGCCCAGAGGCCGGTCGCCGGGCGAAAGATCGCGATATTGCTCTGGCTGTTTCCGCTGTAATCAGCGGGGATGGGGATGTCACCCTCTCGGCCGAAGTAGATCCTGCCCAGGTCGCGTCCCGCCCAGAGTCCGGAAGCGGGCCGGAAGATTGCCATCTCCGCGGTCCCATCCCCGAAATAGTCGCCGGGGGCCGGGATGTCGCCTTCCCCCCCGTAGTAAATCCGGGTCAGTCCTCGGACCGCCCAGAGCCCGGAATCCGGCCGGAAGATGGCGATATCATCGGTCCCGTCGCCGTCAAAGTCGCTTTCGTCCATCACCAGATAATAAGCGGTCGGGCGGGGCGAGGGAGTGGCGGTCGGCACCGGGGTCTTCGCGGGGGTGAGGGTGGCGGTCGGCACCGGGGGTTCAATAGTCGGTCCGGGCGTCGGGGTTGCCACCGGGGAGGGCGTGGGGGTGGCCGAAAGGGTCGGGGTGGGGTCGCCGTTGACCCGTTTGTCGGTTCGAAGCAGGCCGTAACGGTTGACCGGGAAGCTGCGTTGGCTCTGGGGGCGGATCACATCGGTGGTATCGCCGTAGTAAGTGGATTCTGTCAATGTCGGCTGGTTGAAGATCCGGACATAGATGAAGGTGTCGAGCGGCTTGTCCATATTGAAACAGAAGACCCCGGAACGGGACCAGTCCCAGGGGGTTCCCTGGCCGATCGCGGTCTCGGAGATGACAAAATCATCCCCGGTCGGGTTGCCGGTGACGGGATCGGGGGGTGAAATCTCGAAGTCGGGGCCGGCGTCGATGATCTGGACCAGGGCGCCGGCTTCTCCTCCCCCCGGCCGCGAGGGGTTGGCGCCGGGGAGGAGTTGGAGGTATTCGTTCTTCAGCGGAATATTGGAGTCGTTCCAGACCAGGAACGGCTCGTAGAGGGTCTGGGCGAAGAGAACCCCTGAGGCGACCGAGAGAATAGCCGACCCGAGGACAGTGAGGGCAAAAATTATCGATTGCCTCTTCATACCGTTTTAGACCCGCCGCCGGTTGTTTCCGTTGCCTCTTCTCCCTCTTTCTTCTTCTTCCGGAAGATAAAAGCCGCCAGGGCCAGGCCGGGAAGGAGCGTCAGCCAGGTCGCCGGTTCGGGAATGATCATAAACGGGTATTCGGTCCAGAGGTAGAGCCCCCCGGCGGTGATATCCCAGATGTCGAGCTGAAAGAAGTCGGAGAGCGTGTGGAGCGGGGTCTGACCGTAGTAGGTAACATCGGGCCAGGAGGGGGCGTTGAAAAAGCGAACATAGACGTAATCGCCTAAAAACGAAGAGTCGTACTGAAACTGTTCGGAAAATCTTCCGGTATCCGGATCGAAGACCCCCGCCCCGGTAGAGGTAGTCTGCCAGAGGACATCGCCCCCGGTCGGCCGGCCGTTATAGACGCTGGGCGGGCTGGGCCAGCCCGGATTGGTGGTGAAGATCAGCTGGATGATAGCGCCGTCTTCGAGCAGGGCCATATTCTCATCCATCAAGCCGGTCGAGGCGTAGTAGATCAGGTTTACCGTGTAACCACGGGCCGTTCCGGGCAGTCCGGCGGCGAGGAGAAGCGCGGCGGCAAAGATTGTCAGGACTGTCTTTTTCATCAAATCAGTGATGGATCTGAGGCTTATTCGATATATTTCAGGTAGGTCTTGATTCCGTTGGCCCCGCTGTTCTGGTAGGGGACCGCGAAGGCAAAGGTATTGGAATTCCAGGTTACCGGTTCGTCGGGGTTCCAGTATTGCATCACCACGGCCGGCGATCCGGCGGAGAAGGTCAATTCGTTGCCCACCGAGGTTCCCATTACCGCCGCCGGGGTGAGATACTTCCATTCGCTGGCGGAAGAATGGTCCTGGTAGATTACGACCACCGGCTCGTTGGAGCGGCCGCCGATCGCCGAAAGGTCCCGGTCGTAGAGGACCAGCCAGTCGCTCTCCAGCCAGGCCCAGCCGGGGAAGAGGGGAGAGGTGGTCCCGGCCAGGTCGGGAAAGCTGGTCTGGTTGAAGCGGCGGCTGACCGGAAAGTTGTAGTTGAGAAAGGTTATCCGGGCGACTTCGTCGAAGTCCGGATCGCCGGGCCGGACGGTCTGGTCGTTCCAGGTCCGGTGATGGATCTGGTTAAAGTAACTGTCCATTTTCAGGGCGGCCCCGGCGTAAAAGGTGAGTGTTTCCGGAAAGCCGGTCTGGGTATTGGGGGAGACCAGGCGGAACCCGTCGGAACCGGCGATGGTCCGGGTGGAGGGATCGAAGGTTGATTGCACCTTCCAGCCGGCGCCGCCGCCGGAGAGGTAGTCCATAGTGAAGGAGCCCGGCTGGGCCTGCCAGAGGTTGAATTTGGTCGCCTCAGCCGCCAGGGAACCGGAGGGGAAGAAGGCGGTCCCCAGTGCGTAATTAAGCACGCCCCCGCTGCCGGGGACATTCCCGGCCAACCCCAGCATCACCTGGGTCTCCCCGGCGGGGATGTCACGCCGCTGGACCATCATTACCTCTTTGGCCAGGGTGGATGCCAGGCGGAAGCTGCCCATCTCGGTATAGTAGCGCCAGGTTCCGGCCGCCTCGGCCGACGGCTCGCCTTCCAGATAGGTTCCGGCGATCGCCAACCGGTAAAATCGGATGTCTCCCTCCTGCAGGCTGGTCAGGGTGGTCTCGGTGAAGTAGTTGAAATCGCCGGTCCGCAACAGACCGGTGGCGTTGGGGTGGAGTTGCCAGGTCCCGGTCAGGTTGAACCAGTTGCTGTTCGGGAACTGCCCGCCGGACTGGGAGGCCCGCGACCAGTCGGCATAGAGGACGTCGAAGGCCAGCGAGCGGATGTAATCGGGGTACTCGGACTCGAACCCCTGGATCGAGATGGTCGGGTTGCGCCACATCAGGACCGGTTGCCCGGCGGAGGTGCCGACCCGAATATCGGTGAACTGGAAGAAGGAGGTATCGTCGGTGGGGTCGGTCCGGGCGAGGAACTCCTGGATGTTGTAGAAATCGTCGCCGTCACCGTCGATGATGGCGTCGATGGGGTTATAGTCGCTCAGGCCGGAAGCCGGCGACCACGTCTCGTCATCGAACTGGTTTTCATAGGCGGTCGGCATCCCGTCCCGGTCCCGGTCCTTGTCCCAGAAGACCGGGAGGTTGATGGTATAGGCCCAGCCCGCGCCGCTGTTGTTTCCACCGAAATCCTCAGCCGCCGGCCATTCCCCGATCGGGCTGGGCTGCCCGAGCGTATCCCAGGTGGCCCAGGTAGAGCTTTTTTTGTACTTCCCCATTGAGCTTAATTCCGAACTGGTGATCACGAAGCTGGTGCTCTCCATCTTGGGAAACGCCCCCCAAAGGGGGGAGGCGGGCAGGAGAAGGAACGGAATTGTCCAGATAATTTTCATCGCTGCGAATTTCTCGGTTCGTCCCCCTCCCTCGGCCCC
>JAVCCZ010000104.1 GCA_030765265.1 Candidatus Erginobacter occultus | reverse complement strand
TGATCGGAATCCTCCTGGTCGGCATCCTCCTCGGACCGCAGCTCCTCAACCAGATCAACCCCGACCTCCTGGCGATCGGGTCCGACCTGCGGCTGATCGCCCTGATCGTCATCCTGTTGCGCGCCGGGTTCGAACTCAGCCGCAAGACCCTCCACCGGGTGGGCGGCCAGGCGCTGCTGCTCGCCTTCATCCCGGCCACCTGCGAGGGGGTGGTTATCACCCTGGCCGGACATCAGCTCCTCGGCCTGACCCTGATGGAAGCGGCGCTGCTGGGCTCGATCCAGGCCGCGGTCTCCCCGGCGGTGGGGGTCCCCCGGATGATCGCCTTCATCAAGGAACGGCGGGGAGCGAAGAAAGCCATCCCCTCGATGGTGATGGCCGCCGCCTCGGTGGACGATATTTACGTGATCGTGGTTCACAGCGTCCTGATCGGGCTGGCCGCCAAGGAGAGGCTCTTCGTGGCGGTCGCCTACTCCCCCAAGGCCACCGTCCAGGCGGCGATCGGGGCCAGCCCCCTGCTGGCGATGCGGGCAGCCGGGATGGCTACGGGGCCGGGGGAGATCATCCTCGCCGTGGCGGTCTTAAGCATCCTCCTGACCGCCCCCACCGGGGCCTGGGCGATCAACGCCCTGGGGAGAAGGGTGCTCCCAGTGGAGCCGGAAGCCGGCGAGACCGGCCCGCATCTCTTGCGTCCGTCGCCCGCTGGCATCTCTCTCGATCCGCCCTCTTGCCCCGTCGAAACGGGGACAATAACCCATCAGTCCTTCCGTTATGGTTTTCTGCTGGTCTTTAAGAGCGGGTTTCAGCGATAATGACCTCGGCACCCCCCCTTCTTACCTCATAACCGGGCCGGCTGTCGGGAACCAGCAAAAAGCAATTTCTTATCAATAATATTTTATCCATATGATTCGTTAATGAGCAACACCGCCTCAACTGGGGTCAAGCGCGTATGCCTACATTGAATAATCCGGGATCAGCTAACAAGATAATCGGTTATCTTGTTTTAATCATCCTCTTCACCTTTATTACCTTCTCCCCGGTTCTGGACGCGGACTTTGCCAACTGGGACGATGATGAAAATGTCGTCTACCGTGAAGAGATCAGGGGTTTCAGCCGGAAAACCATCCCCTGGATCTTCACCAATTTCACCGTGGGCGACTTCAAACCGGTTACCTGGCTGAGCTATATACTGGATCACGCCTTTTGGGGGCTTAATCCATTCGGATACCACCTGGGCAATCTCATCCTTCACGCCGGCAGCTCCTGTCTCCTTTTCCTTTTATTCATCAGACTGGGCAACCTCTCTGACAATGAGCGCTCCGCGGCCTTTCTCCTGGCGTCTTTCTACGCCGTTCTCTTTTTCGCGCTCCACCCTCTCCGTGTCGAAAGCGTGGCCTGGGTAAGCGAACGGAAAGGAGTCCTCTGTGTCTTTTTCTACCTGGCCGCCGTGCTGGCCTATTCCAGATACGCGGAAAGGGGGAAGGCCTTATGGTATATTTTAACCCTCATTCTCTCGGGTATCGCTCTCCTCAGCAAACCATTGGCAGTTCCCCTTCCCCTGATCTTACTTTTGCTTGATGTATATCCCCTGGGAAGAACAGGGATGGGATGGGGAAGGCTCATCCGGGAAAAGATCCCCTTCTTCATCGCCTCCGCCGCAGTCGCTGCTATGGCCTTTATCGGTCAAGCACAGGGTGAAGCCCTCATTTCCCTTCAAACCCTCGGAATCGCGGATAGGCTCCTGCGGACGTGTAGAAACATTGCCTTTTACCTTTGCAAGACCATTGTTCCCTTGAGATTGGCCCCCGTTTATCCGGACACTGAACCCGCTCTTGACCCCACAATTGTCATAATTCTGATTTTCGGGGCATTGCTTTGCCTCACGGCAATCGGTATATCTTTCTGGCGGAAAGGACGGAAATGGCCCTTAACGTGGTGGGTGTGGTTCCTGATTAACATTTTCCCGGCGAGCGGCTTTTTTCGGACCGGTTTGACGGGAACGGCCGACCGTTTCGTGTATCTCGCGTCGGTGGGAATCTCCGGACTGGTTCTTTGCGGACTGCTGGGTCTTTTCCGTACGGGGAGAAGGACAATTACCGCCATCTGCGCAGGCGTGATCCTGGTCGCGTTCGCTTCTCTAAGCTATAGGCAGGCACGGCTCTGGAATAATTCCGAGAGGTTATGGTCGGCCGCGGTGGGGAAGTATCCTGATGCCACCGTCGCCCGCGCTCATTACGGTCAACTTCTGTTCGAACGCGGAGCCGATGAAGAAGCGGTGACGCAGTTGCGGCGCGCTCTCCTACTGCTCCAAGCCAAGCCGTTACTGGCCGGCGATATTCAATTTTCCGTCCGCACGAACCTAGCCCAGTCGCTCTCCCGTTTGGGACAACTGGAGGAGGCCGCCGCCATTCTGGAAGAGATCCTGAAGTCCCAGGATACCTGGCTCGCGCACCATTGTCTGGGCGGAATTTACCGGCGTCTGCAGAGGCCGGAGCAGGCCGCTCTCGAATACGAGGAGGTCCTGCGACAACGGCCCGACTGGGTCCCCGCCTTGTGCGATTACGGCCTCATAATAGCGCAGTCCGGAAAGCCCCGGGAAGCTATGGAGTTATATCTGCGGGCCCTCGGCTATATGCCGGGAAGTCCGCGGGCGCGGTATAATCTGGCCCTGGCCTTTCTCGACCTTGGAGAAAGCGATCGGGCCGTCAGCATCCTCCGGGAGCTGGCTGACGAATTCCCGGATAATTCCCTGGTCTTCAGGGCCCTGACCGTCGCGTATTCGGTCTCGGGGAAAAATGAGGAAGCTACGCGAATGATACAAGCCCGGGAAGGGAAGGGGTCACAGTCAGCGCTGGAGCTCCCCTATTCTACGGGCGGTAAACCCGGCGTTCTCTACCCGTTGCGGCAATAAAGACTATAACCGGATCATTTATTTCCTGCCGGGATCGGTCTTGTACTTGAGCGCCGGAGTATTGCCGGCGCGGTAGGCGACGGGCCGGTGAGAACGAGATGCGGGATGGGGGATACAGGATGCAGCATCCCGCATCCTGCATCGTTATTCCTACCCAACGGCCGCCGCCGGGGTTATACTTTCCGGAAGATGAAAAACAATCAGCTCATCAGAGAGACGGGAAGTCTCTGCCCCGTCTGTCGTCGAAGAATCGAGGCCCGGGTGGTGGAAGATGACGGATCCGTCTTCATGGAGAAGGAGTGTCCGGAACACGGCCGTTTTCGGCCCCGGATTGCCGCCCACGCCCGCTACTACCGTGACCTGATACGACTCTATGGTCTTCTCCGACGTCATTACCCCTTCAATCGCGATCAAATCGAATCCTGCGCCTTCACAACTACGTTGCGCTGTGATGCCTCCTGCCCCATCTGCTTCGCCGGAGACCGCGAGCGGATTATGCCTCCTGAGCAGTCACTCGACGAGATCGCGGCCAATCTTGAGCCGATACGGAATAAAGGGGCTATGTTCAAGTTACACGGGGGAGAACCGACCCTGCGGGAAGACCTACCCGCTATCATCAAATTAGTGCGTGATTCGGGAAACTACCCGGTGCTGGTCACCAACGCGCTGAAGCTGGATGATATCGATTATTTACGCAAACTCAAAGAAAGCGGGCTTTACGCGGTCGGGCCCTGGTTCGATGCCCGGGATGACGATTCCGTTTATGAAAAGATGCGGGGGAAACCCCTTGTCGCTCAACGGGAGAGAGTCTTAAAGAACGTTGACCGGGCCGGCCTGAGACTCCTGGCCTTCTTCGTCTGCGTCCGGGGGGTCAACGATACACAGCTCCCGGGCATTCTCCGGATGACACGGGAATATCCCGGGCTCTACAAGGTCATAGTTCTGGCCTACATGCACCGGGGAAGCAAGGGCTTTTCGGAAGAGAACGAGTACACCGCCGATGAGACCTGGGATACGGTCGTCCGTTCGACCGGAGTTTTCCCCTCGCTGGATGAACTCTATATTTCTCTCAAGATCAATATTATCGCCCGGGCTCTGCGCCACAGGTATCAGTGCTTCAACTCCCAGACTGTCCTGATGCCCCGTTCAGATCGTAAAGAAGACGGTTTCGATCCGGATCACTGGAGGAGAGTGATCGAACGGTTCGAAGAACTGATCGAGATCAATCCTGTCCGGGCCCGGTTGTATTTCTTGAGGAAATTAGGGCTGGACTTGATGGGGAAGGGGTTTATAAAACCACTGACTGATCGCCTGGTTCTGAGGAAGAAAGAACTGGCCGATACCTTTATTCCACCCTCCTATTATTGGCTCCAGTTTCAGACTATGTACTACCCGAAGAACTACGACGAAGAGATGGTGAAGAACTACTGCCCGTTCCTATCCTTTAACCCGGGGCTGGACAAAAAGATGTCGTTCTGTGAATACTACAACCTGCATTTAAGAACATGAAGCAGGGTTCGAGGTGAAGAAGGAAGTATGCTGTATACAAAACCCGGTATCACTAAGCAAATTATGTTTTCTTGCAATAATAAGCCAGCTGAAAATGATGGTGTTCTCGTGCTCTTTTCTGGAGGCATGGACTCAATCGCTGCCGCGGTTCTCCTCTCCAGGAAGTTCGCCACCGTCCGGCTTCTCACCTGCCACTGCCCATACATCTTCGGTTGCCGGGCGTGCACTGCCGCCCGGGTTAGAGATATCAAGGCCGCGTTGCCTGAAACGGTCATATCACAGACCATCGAGGATACCTTCAATAGCTTTCGCCGCATAGGGCCCCTGAAGGCAGCGATTGGCGCCCGGTCTTCTCTGCTCGTCTGTACGGTCTGCAAGATGGCGATGCATCTTAAGGCGATAGAGGTCTGCCGCCGGGAGAGGCTTAGTTACGCCTCGAGCGGGATCGGTGTCCGGGAGCAGCAAACGTTCCCCGATCAGCTGCCGGGATTGGAGGAGCGTGTCAATCAGCTTTATGCCGACGCGGGTATCGATTGGCTATCGCCCCTGGAGACATACACTAAGAAACAGGTAAAGGAACTGCTCGTTCCACTCGGCCTCTTTCCGAAAGTCAGGATTCCCCGCTGTCTGATCAAGTATTTTCAGGAACTCTGGTGGTTCTACTTCGGCTTCCCGAAAGATGAGCGGATACTCGACTGGTATGATTCAGCGCTGCCCCTCCTGAAACAGGCCGCGGAAGATAGCGGGGTGTAGATATGGGATGCAGGATGCTGGTATCCTCAGTCTCAGCTATCCGGCATCTTGCAGTGACTGTCTTCAGGCGGTATACTGCTTCAGGCGCCGTGCTTTCCCTTCCGAGCGACCACTATAAACTGATCCGGCTGTATTCCATCTTTTTCCGGGTATGTCCGGGGGCTTCGGGCGATATCGGCTAACGAGATTCCGGACCTTTTAAGTACGTTTTTCAGGACCATGTAGAAATACCAAGCTCCCAGGCCCGTGGGCAGAAACCGTCTCGACAGGGAAGAGAGGAGAGACACCCCACCCGAACGCCCAAATCTCGCCTTCCTCATTAAAGCCACAGTCGCCTCCCAGGCTGGTCGGAATCCGGTATTTGCCAGGCCCGTTACGGAAACCGTTTCAAAGAGTTTGACATCACCCCGGGTAAGTCCCATCAGAAATGCTTCGAGGGCCTCCCGGGTGTATACGTGAGGGAAACGGCTGATAAAGCGGAATTGGGGGTCATTTTTTGGATTTTCGTGATAGAGATTCTGAAAGACTTCCCGGTTAGGTGTGGAGAAGATCAGGCATCCATTCGGCTTGAGAATCCGGGAGATCTCTTTTAGGCAATCGAGAGCTCTGGGCGGATCCGTGTTGTGTAAAATAGAGAAGATGGCGATCACCGCACTGAAAGATTCTCCCTTGAATGGTAGGTGTAGGTTGTCACCACACCCAAATATCAGGCCGCGTTGCGCATAATGCCTTGCGGCATAGTCGAGCTGCGGCAGGCTGCGGTCGGAGCCTGTCACCCGGACTTTCGGGACGAACTTTTGTTTCAGGTAGGATATATCATAGCCGCTGCCGCATCCGAGGTCCAGAAGGTCCCCCGAAATTTGTTCTCGGCGAATGAGGAGTCCGGCAAAAAGATAGGCAGGAGCATTAAATGCCAGATGAGCAGCGGGAGAGTACATCTCGTTACCGGCTCCTGAGGAAAATACCCCGCGCGGCGAACGTCCGAATCGGCACTCTTCCAGCGCGTGGAGGTATGCCTCCATCTCCGTATTCAGGTCCGCATC
>JAVCCZ010000152.1 GCA_030765265.1 Candidatus Erginobacter occultus | reverse complement strand
CGGTAGGCTTCCGGGATCAATCCCATCGGGTTTTTCATTATCTCCAGCGGAGAGAGGTCGTTGCGGGTGTTGACCTGGGAATAAAGGGGGATGGCGCCGAGAAAGGGGATTTTCAGGATTTTTTTCGCTTCGCCCGCGGTCTTGACGCTGGTGTCGAGATTCTCCAGGAAAAAGATCGCCGCGACCCCGCCACCGGTCCCGATTATCAGGGAGAGGATCAGGTTGAAAGTCTTTCGGGGTTTGAACGGCTGGCGGGGGACTTCACCGTAATCGACCACCCGGATATTGGTGATCTCGATCCCCTTGGTCATCGTGGCCTCGCTGACCCGGGAGAGGAGGGCCTGCTGGACTTCCCGGTCGATGTCCACCTTGGCGCTCAGTCCCTCGATATTTTTGATCTTTCTCTCCATCGTGAAGAACAAAGTTTTCTGTTTCTCCAGGTCCCGCCGGAGGATCTCCTCCTGGTCCCGGGCCAGGTCCCGCTCCCTCTTTAATCCTTCGACAATTTTGCCGATCTCTTCCTGGAGCGCGGCCTCGACGGTGGCAATCTCGGCTTCGAGCTGGATCATCCTCGGGTGGCGCTCCCGGTAGCGCTGGGAAAATTCCCCCCGGGTGGCCTGGAGTTGGACCAGGCGGTTTCTCAACTGGAGAATAATTGAGTGGTAGCGGACCTGGGGGAAGTTCTCCAGCGAGAGATCCTGCCCCTGGTACCTGGCCAGGTGCTGGAGCTGAAGCTCCTTCTCCTCGGCTTGCTGCCGGATTGCGGAATAGTCTTCGGAGAGCTGGCTTAACTGTTTCTCGACGTTCTCCAGGGAGATGATCCGTTCCTTTTCCTTGTAGTCCATCAGTTCCGCCTGGGCGTCGAGGACTTTCTGGTTCTGTTCTTCCAGTTGCCGGTTCAACTGGGAAAGGGCGGTCTGGACCGATTCGAACTTGGCTTGGATCGACTTCCGGATAAACTGGTCGGCCCAGGTGTTGGCGACCAGGGCCGCCAGTTCGGGGTCGGGTCCGATCGCCACGATATCGACCAGCTCGCTCTGGGTGATCGGCTTGATCTCCACCATCGAAAGCAGTCGGGCGGGGCTTAAATCTTCCGCCGCCTCGGCGGGGAGATTTTCCCGGACCATCTTGGCCAGCGACGGGGACTTCAGCATCCGGTACTGGGTATTGTAATAATCAAGCTGCCGGCCGGAGGAGATCGCGCGATGATCCTGGAAGGGAACGACATCGGGCATCTGGGGTTCGATCCGAATTCGGCTGTAGGCCTGGTAGAGCGGGGTGGCGGCGAAGTTGCCGATCGCGGTCACGGTGAAGATAATCACTACGACGGTGATCAGGACCCATCTCCGGCGGTGAATAATATAGATTCTTTCCCGCAGCCCGGCAGTGATGTCGTGAAAGCTGTCCATCAAAGTCTCCGTTAAAAAAAGCTTTCCGGGACCACGATCAAATCTCCCGGGCGGAGGGGGAGGTCGTGGGCCAGGTCTCCATCCTTGAGGATATCGTTCAAACGGATCGGGATGGTCTCCTCCCGGCCGTTATATCTCCGGATCAGACGGGTCCCGTTGGGATTGGCGGTACTGGTCAGTCCCCCCGCCTGGGCGATCGCCCGGGTGACGGTGAGGCGGCCCTTGATCTCGAAGGCCCCCGGCTTATTGACCTGGCCCAGGACTGAGATCGTTCCGGATTCTTTGACGGTGACATTGACCGAGGGGGAGACCAGGAAATCCGCTCCCAGCAGTTCTTCCAGCTGCCGTTCAAGTTGCAGAGGGGAATAGCCGGCCGCCCGGACTTCTCCCAGCAGGGGGAAGGAGATCAGACCCCGTTCCGAGACCCGGACGGTGAGCGAGAGATCGCTCTCCCCGAGGACGGAGATATCCAGCAGGTCGTGGGGATTGATCAGGTAACTCTCTCCCTCGGGCACCGGTTCGGCGGTCTCTCCGGCTTCCGGCTCCACCCCGGCTGCTTCATCCGGCCGCGAGTAAAAAAGGGTCCCGTCATCGATGGTTTCGAAAACCGGCTGTGGCTCCGGAGTCCCTCCGCAGCCTCCAAGAAAAAAGGCAGCGCCGCTGAGGGCAATCAACAATGCCGTGAAGACAAAACTCGTCAGATTAAGGATTGTTCCGTGCCGAATCCGGGGACCCGCATCAATTAACTTTGTCTTTAAAAACATAAATCCAAGTTCTCGATTTAACCGGTCGATAAGTTGATCCGTTAGAATATCATTTTCTGGTGTCGTATATAGCGAATAAATTAAATCGACAAACTAAAAATTTCCCGCCCTAACCTATAAAGTGGATATCCGACGGGCATAGTAGCACAGGCATTCTTGCCTGTGAGGTTGTAAAGTAGCACAGACATTCCTGTCTGTGGAAGCTTGGCCACAGGCAAGAATGCCTGTGCTACCTTCTTATCGTCCGGACTGAAATCGGGTCCTGGCGCAAAATTCAGGGTTAATAAATCGCCGATAGTTCCAGGTAAAACCGGTTATTCCGGTAATCCTTCTCCGGCCAGTTGGAGTCGCGGTTCCGGTAGCGATACTTGAACTCGGCCGCCAGCCAGGACTGGACCTGGTACCTGATCCCCACCTCCGGCTCCCAGATGTTATCCCGCCTTTTCCCTTCGCGGCCCAGATTAGATTCGGGGTAGCGGTAGTTGCTGTACTGGAGGCGGATAAAGCCGCGGATCTTATGGTCGAGCTGCCGGCTGTAGTAAATCCAACCCCGGTTGAGCAGGTAATAGCTGTTCCCGGCGAAAGTCGATTCCTGGACCGATCGTTCCCAGGCCAGCCGGAGGTCGTGTTCCCGGGAAAAAACCTGTTCCAGCAGGGCGTAGCCGACGATCCCCCGGTAGTCGTCCCAGATTGAATCTTCCCGGTAGCGTCGCTCCTGGTAGCCGATCTTGGCTGTCCCGGTCAGTTTGGAGGTGATTTCCCCGATAAAACCGGCCCGGACCTCGTTGTAATAGCCGTCCCGATCCTTGTTGTCGCGGTAGAGAATCCGGGAGTAAGTGTATTCCAGCAGGGACTTGGTCTTCGGCGCCACCTGGAGAAATCCGGTCAGGATGCCCCGGTGCTCGGTGTGGTCGTAAGGGCGGTAGACCCGCTCATCGTAGCGGTAGAGGTAATTTTCGTAGCCTCCCTGGACCTGGAACTTGTTGGCCAGGTAGATAAGGGCCGCCTTGCCGGTATTCTCGGTCCGCTCGACCCGGTCGGCAAAATCGGTGTTTTCCCGGGAGGAAGTTTTGAGAAAGGTATCCTCCGCCTTCAGGGAAAAGGGCGCGGCCAGGAGGCTGATCCGGCCGTGGAGGCGATGATCATCGTGGTTTTGGTCGGAATATTCCCGGTAATAAAACAGGGACGCCTGGTAATCGAGGAGCAGCAGGTTCTCGTCCCAGGGAAATTCCAGGGCTATACCGGGGACCAGGACCCCGATCAGATCTTCCTTCCGGTCCCGGTCGGTGAGGAAGATATTATCGTCATACTCTCCCCGGATTTCCAGCCGGGGATGGATGACCAGGCTTCCCTGGCTGATTCCGTGTCCCGGAGAGCCGATTTCCAGCCCGGGGGCGGGCAGGGCCGGCAGGAAGAGAATTCCGGCGGACAATATTCCCCGGAGGAGAATGCTGGAAAATCGGAACCGTTTCAATAGCCGCCCTCATTCCCCGCGGTTTAAGGTCTGAACGGGCTGGCCGGGCTGATATCGCCTCTCTCCAGTTCCAGCAGGCGGTCTTCGGGACGGAGTTCAAGCCAGGCCACGTCGCCGGCGGTCAGGGTGATCCGCTCGTCGCCCCAGAGGACCACCAGTTCCCCGGAGATGACCTCGATCCGGGTTCCGGCGGGGAGAATGGGCAGCGGGTCTCCCGCCTTGACGAAGATAACAGTGCCGTCGGGAAGAACGATCTTCAACTCCCCGGTGAAGCGGATCACGTGGTGGGCGGTCACCCCCGGCCGGATGATCCGGGCGATCTGTCCTTCCTTAAGGAGGATGATCTTCCCGGCCAGCATCCCGGTCGATTCCCCGGAGACGATCTCGACCAGGGTATCCTCGGGAAGCGGGATCAGGGTCTGGCCGACCGCGATCCGGGTAATCTCCCCGGAAGGCAGGGTGACGGAAATAACCCCGGTAAAGTCGATGATCTTCTCCACGTCGATGGTCGAGGTCTCCGGCTCCGCGTCGCGGCAGCCAGGCAGGCCGATTGCCAGAACCAACCCGGCCAGGATAATCGTCGCCGCCGGCCCGACCATTGTCCCCCGTAGTTTCATTCTCATAAACTCCTCCCTTCCCCCGGTCTCTCCGGACCCGGGATTAACTCCAAACGTTTTATTCTAATAAATATTGTTAACCAACTTAGATTAATATACCCGTCTTTCCCCTTCGCTGTCAAGGACCAAAACTCCGTCCGCTCCAGGGAATACCGGCGTCCGACTAACGTTTCTGATGAAAAATGCGCCGGGGCGGAATCGGCTCCTCTTTTTCTCCGGGCGGGGTCCAGAAAACCTTGAGCACCGCGCCACCGCCGACGTCGAAGTACTTGATCCGGATACGGTGAAACCCCTCTTCCAGGGTGACCTCGCCGGAACGGTACTGGACGGCGTGGGCCCCCCCGTTATCGACCACCAGCCGCTCGTCGATAAAGAGCCAGGAACCGTCGTCGGATTCGGTGGCGAAGACGTAGTTACCACCCCGGGTGATCTCGATCAGCCCGTCCCAGAGAATGGAGAGGGGAGGGGAGAGCCCCAGTCCGGCCCGGGTTTCCGCCGGGCTGTTGTACCAGAATTCGAATCGGTCTTCGATGCGGGTATCGGTCGGTTCTCCGACCGGGTTGACCTTGTTGAAGTAGCTCCCGACCAGTGCCGGCCGTAAGTCTTCTCTAACCACCTCCACCGGTTCTGGAGGCGGGAGTTCCTCTTCCGGGACCTTGCCCCGGTGCAGACGGGTGTAGAGATAGAGATCGAGGCCGGGCCGGACGCTATAGAGTTCGGAGTAGTAGGTATCCTGAAGCGCCCGCTCCAGTTCGTCTTGGGTGGTAGAGCGTCCGATCACGATCGGGGCGTCGGAATCGGGGAGTACCTTCCCCCAGAAACCGACCCGGGGATACTCCCTCAAGTACCACTGGAGCGGCCAGTACTCGTCGGAGACGATCTTGATCTCGGTGGTGTAGCCCTGGCCTTGCTTATGGGCGTACTCCTCGATCGCCGCGACCAGGTCGTTGAGATCCCGCCGGGTCTGGGAATAGACGATCATATGCCGATCGTCGTCATACTCGATAAAGTTGACCGTCCGGCTGATCCCGGTTCCCCAGGCCACCAGCCCGCCCGCGAAGAGAACCCCGGCCGCCCCGACCAGGGCCGGGTTTTTCGCCAGGGAGCGGTAGAGGCCCTCGAGGAAGAAACCGCCCAGGAGGGCCAGGGGGAGGATGAAGTTAAGGGCCAGCCAGGGGGTCTTGTAGGCGATGCCGGAGTGAATCAGGAACATCATCACCGTCCAGATCACGCAGAAGACGGCGAAGGCGTTTCTCTTCACCGCCGCCAGGCCGATCCCCAGGACCCCGAGGATAAAGATCGGCAGTTCGAAATCCCTCAGCAGCCACCACCAGTAGAAGAAAGGTTTTTCGTGTCCGGCGCCCTTGGTCCCGGTCTTCTGCCAGATCAACAGGCTCTGCACCAGGTCTTTCGTGGTTCCTTTCAGGGTGGTGAAGAGGGAGGAGTAATAGACGACGATGATCAGGACGAATACCCCCGCCGCCAGCCAGATCGCCGCGTAATGGACTTTCAGCCAGCCGCCCAGTTCTTTCGCCGCCGCCCGCGGGGGAATCTCGTCGGTCTTCCGGGTAACGGCAAACCAGAGGTAGGTCCCGACCGCGGCCCAGAACCAGGACCCGGCGGTGATGATGTAGGTCTCCTTGACCGTGATCACCCAGGCCCAGCAGGCGAAGGCCAGGACCAGGTAAAACGGTTTTTTCGTCTCCCAGAGGCGGACGGCCGCGACCACCGTCCCCAGGGTGAAGAAGACCAGGTAAATCTCGTGGATATTGGTCCGGGAAAAGAAGAGATGGGAAGGGGAGATGGCGAGGAGAAAGGCCGCCGCCGTCACCCCGACCCGGCCGATCTTGCGCCGCAGCGGCCAGAGCAGCAGGAGGGTCAGGGAGCCGAAGAGGGCCACCATACAGCGGAGCGAGAAGACGCTCTCGTGGATGGCCAGGGGGATGATATGGGTGAAGAAAAGGAAGGGGCCGTGGTAATTGGAGGGGTCGTAAGTCCAGCCTCCGGGGAAGTCGGCCTTCAGGTTGAGGAGAAACCAGGAGTTGACCCCCTCGTCGTGGTGAAGGGGTTTGAGTTCCAGGTCGTAGAACCTCAGGAAGAAAGAGAGAATCACCGCCAGCAGGAAGAGGCCGGTGATAAGCTTCTTCGCCGCCGGGGAATACTTGAACGGCAAAACCGGTTCCCGTGGCGCCGCCCCGTTCGGCTGTTTTTTCCGTTTCTTCCCCATTTTCTTCAGCTTATCCGTTTTATCGATTAGCTATATAGTGTCTGAACGAAAACCTTAAATCACATAGACTTTGTCATTGCGAGGAACGAAGTGACGAAGCAATCTCATCACAAACTAAACAGATTGCTTCGTCGTCCCTCCTCGCAATGACCTGGTT
>JAVCCZ010000043.1 GCA_030765265.1 Candidatus Erginobacter occultus | reverse complement strand
CGGTCTCATCGATCCGGCGCCCCCGCAGGTGGAGGGGGACAGAGAAAGACGCCCCCGCGCCGGTCGAGATAACAAAGGTTGCTCCAGCCAAGGCGGTGCCGGTCAAACCGGCTGAAGAAAAGAAGGCGCCCGCGCCCGCTGCTCCTGAACAAACGGTGGCGGAGGTTGCCCCGCCGATTCCGGCTCCGGCCCCGATCTCCGATACCGGTGATCTCCCCATAGAGTCCGCTCCGCCAGCTCCAAAAGCCGCCTCAGCATACGGCAAAGTCCCGCCTTACTTTATCCGGAATGACGGCCAGCTCGATCCGGCGGTCAGGTATTATGTCAAGGGTCCCCGGGGAACGGTCTATCTGACCAATACCGAAGTGGTCTTCGATTTCCTTCAGGAGAACCCCGCGGAAGAAGGTGAGGAGGAAGGGGAAGAGGAACCGGGCCGGGCCGGGCCGGAACGGGAGGAGCAGAAGACATTTACCCGCCTGGTCTTCCGTCAGCAGTTCCAAGACTCCAACCCGGAAGTCAAAGTAGACGGAAAGAAAGAGCTGCCCGGAAAGATCAACTACTTTGTCGGCGGCCAGGACAACTGGCATAGTAATATCCCCACCGTCGAAGAGGTGGTCTATCACGATCTCTACTTCGGGATCAACCTGAACTGCTTCTTTGAAGGCGCCAATATCAGGTATCGTTATACCGTCAAGCCCGGCGCCGACCCCGGACAACTGGTATGGCAATATGTCGGGATCGATGGACTTGAGATAAACCCGTCCGGAGATCTGGTCGTCCTCACCTCTTTCGGGGGCTTTATTACCCCGGCACCCCGGATTACTCAGGAGATAGATGGGAAAGAACAGAAGATTGAAGGCAGGTTCATCATTGAAAATGAGACCACGGCAACCTACGAGATCGGGCCGTATGACAACCGGTACCAGCTGACTATTGAATAGGTTTTCCCCTCAGGAAACAATCTGGCCCACTGTAGGATCACCCGATACGACACACCTGCCCGAGATGAACGAAAAGAGAATCAGGAACCTGGTCCTCATCGCCGTGATCGTCATCACCGCGGTCGTTCATTCCGGAGACCTCTCCCTGGGGTTCAATTCCTTCTGGGATATGATCCATGTTTACCAGAATCCATTCCAATCATCCATCTCGCTCGAGCTGATCGGACGGGCCTTCACCGAGGTAGTCGAGGCGGAATACACGCCGTTTCGATCATTGAGCAATTCCCTGGACTACACGCTCTGGGGAGACAACGCGTTCGGCCACCACCTGACAAGCTATCTGATCTTCCTGTTCAGTACCGCCCTGGTTTTCGTCCTGATCGAACGCCTGATGGATCAAGCCCGCTGCCGGTTCAAGCGGCGGATTTTCGTGGCCGGCCTGACCGCCCTGCTTTTCGGCATTCATCCCCTGAAAGTGCAGGTGGTGGCCTGGGTCACCCCGAGGGACTACCAGCTGGGAGCCTGCTTTATTCTCCTGTGTATATTGATGTATATCAAATGGTTCCGTTCTCGATCGGGCGGGTGGTATGTATTGGCGGTTCTGTTCGCGCTTTGCTCCAGCCTCTCGCAGGCGATGGCGGTATCGCTGCCGCTGGTTCTGCTTGTGCTGGATTATTATCCGCTCCGCCGGTTCCGAGAGGGATCCGTGACCAAGCTCCTGGTGGAAAAGGCGCCTTTCGTACTCATCGCGCTGTTGACCGCGGTCGTGACGGGGCAGATCCGTCACCACGTCCAGATACTGCACCCCGTAGGGCTGTCTTCTCTGGCGCGCAACGGACTGGAGTTTCCATCGGCGATGATGTTTTACATAGGCAAGACCTTTTTTCCCCTCCATCTGGCCCCGATCTACCCGATGGAAACCACCGGCGCTCCTGGTTTGATGATCTTTTCCTGGGTGGTAATGGCGGGCCTGGTCGCGGTGTCGGCGAAGAGAAGAAAAAGGCATCCCGCGCTTTTTACCGGGGTTCTCATCTCCATCGTCATATTCCTGCCGGCCGGCGGTCTGGTTCGCTCGGGGGTCACCGTTCTGGCGGACCGATACGTGCAGCTCGCGAACCTGGCGCTCCTTCTCGGAATAGCCTGGATCATTGCGGGAGGCCTGCGGTCGTCGCGCTTCCGGTATCCGGTCGGTGTGCTGAGCCTGGCCTGGATCGCGTTTCTGGTCTGGAAAACCGTTACTTACACTTCTCTCTGGGACAAGTCCATCGAGCTGACTCGCCAGGCTTACGACAGGTATCCTCAATCCAGGATAATCGAGATATTTATGCTCAGGTCCTACAGCAACGTCGCTGTGGAATTGATGGATGAAGGCCGGATGGATGAGGCTCTCGAATGCTGTCGGAAGTCCCTGGCGATCAACCCTGCCCATATAGATACATACAGGATTTTGGGACTGATGCATTCCCGAACCGGCCGGGGAAAGGAAGGGATAGCCTGTTTCCGGAAGGTGACGGAATTAAACCCGTATGACGCGGACGCGTTTTTCAACCTCGGGCTGGCCTGTCGTCAAATGGGCCGGCCGGGCGAAGCGATAGACGCTTTCAAGAGAGTGGTGGAAATTGACCCCTCGTATGGCCGGGCCCATCACAACCTGGCCTGGTTGTATTACGGTGAAAATGAATATGCCGGGGCTCTCCGGCACTGCGACCGAGCCCTGGAGCTCGGGTGTACCGTGGAAGCCGAGTTGCTCCGGAACCTTCGCGCCCACCGGAGATAGAGATGGCAGGAACCGGCGCGCGGCCAACGCCAGGGGAACGGTCGGGGGACTAAAGCCTGGGGTGACGGAGGCTGCGTTCGGCCACATCGCTCTCATCGATCAAGGCGACAATCCGCGTCTCCCGGATCACCGATTACCGACTCACCGAACTGTCCCCGTCCCTTTCGGAATAAACCCGGGTCACGCCGCGGATCGCCCAGAGCCCCGCCCTGGTCCGGATCGCTCCCGCCCAGGTAGATCGAGTAGTCGAGCTGGAGCGGCTGGGCAAAAAGAAAACCGGAGGTGACTCCGGCGACCAGCAGACCAGCTAAGAGGACAGACACGGCTCTTCTTGGCGTGGTTTTCTCCTAAATAAAGACTTCGTTCACATTATGATAATGGTTACATTCCGATAGAGACTGGTGAGATATCACCTCATCACTGTAACTGATTAGGCCGAAACGCGGCATATATCTTTTTGGCCTGAATTTTCCAGGGCAGAATAACAGCTTCCCAGATAGTCATTTGTGATATTTTTGATTCGCCGGCTCTTCTCTCCGTGTAAATAATCGGCACCTCGCCAATCAAGTCTCCGTTATGTTCAGCCAGGTAAAGCACTTCGACTAAAAATCCGTAGCCCCGGGAGGCAGTCCGGCGTTTAACCAGTTCTTTCACGCTCCGATGCCGATAAGCGCGAAACCCGCTGGTACAATCAGCGTACTTGAATCGGAATAAAATCCGGGCATAGCAATTAGCGGTCAGGCTCAGGAGCAAGCGGCTGATCGACCAGTTCAGGATGCGGATCCCACCGCGGTAACGTGAACCGATAACTATGTCAAAATTATCCAGAGCCTGATCCAGGTGGAGCAGGTCTCGGGGGTTATGTGAATAATCGGCATCCATAGTGAATATCCGGTCCGCGCCCAAATCAAGAGCTTGTCGGAAACCATCAATTATCGCGGTTCCATATCCCCTCTTTCCCGGCCGGGGAAGAAGATGCACCCGTTGGTTTTCTTGAGCCAGCTGGCTGACGGTTCTCCCGGTTCCATCCGGAGAATTATCATCCACCACCAGGACCTGGAAAGACGGGGATAAGGACAAAATCTCCGAGATAAGTTGCGAGATATTGGCATTCTCATTATAAGTAGCGATGACCACAAACCTATTTGGAGCGAAATTTTGTGCCGGAGAATTTTCCCGGTGCTGCTTATGATTCTGAGTGTTCATATTGATCTTAATGGCTATATCCGGATTTCCCAAAGCCAGTTTGTAGACTTCATCAATGATGGTGGGGCGTTGAAGGCAGTATTAAAAGTGCAGAAACAAGCGGTAATTTGCTCAAGGTTATCGTTACATCCTGCTGATAATGAATTATATCATCATCCAACCCGGAATTGTGTCGCCCCCTGCGGGGGCTTAGGGGTTATTTCGTAATCTTTTTCCCACGGGCTGACGCCCGTGGCTAAGAATGTATCGCCCG
>JAVCCZ010000215.1 GCA_030765265.1 Candidatus Erginobacter occultus | reverse complement strand
CCCGGGGAAATCCCAGTTCCGCCAGCCCGCGATCGAGATCTTCCGCCAGGCCGGCCAGTTTCTCCCTCCCCTCCCCCACCCCGGTCCAGATCACCCGGGGCTTTCTTCCGCCGGGAAACGCGCCCAGACCCTCGAGACTGACCTCCAGGGGCAGATGCTGATCGGCCGCGCGGTCGAGGCAGTTCCGGATCTGAGGGATTCTTTCCGTTTCGGCCTGTCCGAGAAATTTCAGGGTCAGGTGGATATTCTCGGCCGGAGTCCAGCGGACCCCCTCCAGCCGCCCGGCCAGCTCCCGGACCAGGCGGGAGATGTTCTCCGCGATCTCCCCGGGGAGATCAAGCGCGATAAAGAGTCTCGGACTATCAACTTTATTCATCACCGGTGGCGGCCGTGCCGGCCGCGGCGATGAGCAGAGCGAGCGTCCGTTCGGCCGCCCGGCACTTGATCTCCCGCCGGGTCCCGGAGAAGATCTGTTTCTCCACCGTCTCTCCTGCCGGGCCGACGACCGCGATGTAAACCAATCCGACCGGTTTTTCCTGACCGCCGCCGCCGGGACCGGCAATCCCGGTGATCGCCGCCCCGATTGAACTGGCGAAGAGTTTTTTCACCCCGCGGGCCATCGCCAGCGCGGTTCGGGAACTGACCGGGCCGTCCTCTTTCAGGATATCTTCTCCGACCCCGAGCAGTTCCCGCTTGCTCCGGTTGGAATAGGCAATCACGCCGCCGAGGAAGAAATCCGAGCTGCCCGGCGCGTTGGTGATCAGGTCCCCGAGCAGGCCCCCGGTGCAGGATTCGGCCGTGGCCAGGGTCCAGGCCCGTTCCCGGAAGAGGTTGTTGAGAATCGTCGAAGCTGGAGTATTCACGGAATGATAATCCCTGGATTATTCCTACCGGACGGGATAAACTATAGCAGAATTAAATCTATCGGCCTAACCGGAAAAAGGGTGAAGCGATGAAAAACAGCCTGGCCGTTGTAATCGGACTGATCCTTCTGGCCGGACTCCTGGCTCTCCGGCGAAAACCCAGCAAAACCCGGGTGATGTCTGGATGGCGGAGAAGGTGCTTCCCTCCGGGGCGGTGATCCCCGGCTACTGGCGGCCGCCTTTCCGCAAGGGGTTTTACTGGGTGGAGGGGAAGGAAGACGGGGACGGCAACTGGATCCCCGGCCACTGGCGGCCGGTCCCCGGCGCCCAGCCCCCGGACCAGGCCTGGGTCCCCGGCTACTGGAACGGGGGAATGTGGCTGGACGGTTACTGGCGCCCCCATACCCGGCCCGGCTACATCTGGGTCGATCCCCGCTGGGCCAAAGATCGCTGGGAGACCGGCCACTGGCGGGCCTACGAAGGCGGCCAGCCCTGGCGGACCCGCTACCCCCGAAGGTGATTCCTGATCCAGGCGCCGCCGAGAAGGGTGTCTTTCCGGTAGAAGACCGCGGCCTGGCCGGGGGTGGGGGCTTCCTGGGGTACGGTGAACTCGATCTCCAGTCCGCCGTCTTGGCGGGGGGTGATCAGCGCCTCGGCCCCGGGATGGGTGTAACGGATCTTGGTCCGGGCGGTGAAAGGTCCGTCCGGCGCCGGGATGGAGAGCCAGTTGGGCCGGACCGCACGGATCCGCCGGGTGAGAAGATCCGCTTTACCCCCGACCACGACCCGGTTCTCCTCCGGGATGACCCGGAGGACGTAGAGTGGGCCTTTTTTCCCCGATGCCGAACTGAGCCCCTTGCGCTGCCCGACGGTGTAGAACTCCGTCCCCGGATGTTCCCCGAGGACCTTCCCTTCCCGATCGACTATCTCGCCTTTGCCCGGCCGGACGGGTAGATTCTCTTCAAGAAAACTCTTCAGTCCTGTCCGGGAGAGGAAACAGGCTTCCCGGGAGACCGGCAGCGGCGTGAAGCCGGGGAGGAGTTCTTCCACCAGCCGCTTCGCCTCCCCGGGACTGATTTCTCCCAGGGGGAAGAATATCCGGTTGAGCCGTTTGGGGTTGAGATCAAAGAGAAAGTAGGCCTCATCCCGCCGGGGCGGGAGCGGCTGTTTCAAAACCGGAGGTTCACCCGGTACCACCCGGGCGTAGTGGCCGCTGGCCACCCGGTCGCAGCCGTCCTCCCGGGCCGCCTCGAAGAGGAGCCCGAACTTAAAGATCCGGTTGCAGAGCACGCAGGGGTTGGGGGTCTCCCCGGCGGCGTAGGACCGGGCGAACTCCTCCATCACCTCTCCGGCAAAGTCTTCGCGGCCGTCGATGATCCGGGTCTCGATGCCCAGCCTCTCGCCCAGACATTGCACGCCGGCGATCTGTTCTTCCAGGGGCAGCGGTCCGTAACGGTCCGGGGAGAGGAGGAGATGGTAGCCGATCACCCGATGTCCATCCCGGCGGAGGAGGGCCGCGACCAGGCTGCTGTCCTTTCCCCCGCTGAGGGCGACGCCGATCTTCATTGCCCGGCCGCGATCAGGTAGAGGCCGTAGAGGGTGAGGTCGGGGGCGATCTTCCGGATGGACCGGGAGCTGGAGAGGATCAAGGGGGCGTGGCCCCCGGTTGCGACCAGGCGGGTCTCCCTCCCCCACCCCAGTTCCCGCTTCAGTTCTCGGATAATCTTCTCCACCAGCCCCAGGGTTCCCCAGTAAACCCCGGAACGGATCGCTTCCGCGGTCTCCCGGCCGAGCACCCCCCGGGGGAGAGTGATTTCGGCTCTCGGGAGCAGGGCGGCTTTCTTAAAGAGGGCCTCGGTCGAGATCCCCAGTCCGGGGGCGATCACCCCGCCCAGGTACTCGAATTTTTCCGAGATCACGTCGAAGGTGATCGCGGTCCCGAAATCGACCACGATCACTGGACCGCCGTAACGGTGGAAGGCCCCGACCGCGTTGGCGATCCGGTCGGCGCCGACCTGTTCGGGGTTGGAATAGAGGTTCTTCAGGCCGGTCGGGGTCCGGGGGGTCAGCAGCCGGCAGTCGATCCCCAGCCGCCGGCGGCAGACCCGGAGGAGGGCTGGATTCCGGGCGGGCACCACCGAGGCCAGGATGGCGGAATCGATTTCAACCCGGTCGCGGAGTTTCCGCAACCGGGTATCCAATCCGCGGACAGTAAAGGGCTGGGACCATTTTTCCCCCAGGCGGCCGTCTTCCCAGACCCCGGCGGCGAGGGCGGTATTTCCCAGGTCGAGGGTGAGGATAGTCGTCATCACGGAGAAGCGGCGGGGTCAGGCGAGCAGTACCCGGACCACCCGAAGAAGGGTTTCCGGCTGGAAGGGCTTGGTGATAGCGCGATCGGCGCCCAGCTTCTTCGCCAGCTCCAGGTAGGTGGCCGGACCGATCCTTCCCCCGGCCGAGATGGCGATGATCTTCAGATCGGACCCGGAACGGCGGATCTCCATAATCAGCTCCAGGCCGTCCTGGTCCGGCATCAGGAGATCGGTGATTACCAGTGGCGGCGGGGCGGAGCGGATGATTTTCAGGGCTTCCGGCGCCGAGCCGGCTTCCTCTACTGAATAGCCTTCTATCGAGAGGATCCGGCCCAGCAGCTTGCGGACGCTGTTGTCATCCTCAACCACCAGGATACGTGCCATTGTCCGCTCCTTTCCGGGCTTGTCGATTAAGCAAGATTTCCGGATGCCGGTCCCGGGGGCCGGATGATCCCTGGCTTATCCCGTCACCAGTTCCAGGGCGATGTCGGCGGCGGGGGCGGAGTGGGTCAGGCAGCCCAGCGAGACGCTCTCGACCCCGGTGGCGGCGACATCGGAGATCGTCCCCAGGTCGATTCCCCCCGAGGCCTCGAGGCGGGTTTTCCCCCGCCCCCGCCGAACCGCTTCTTCCAGCTCGGCGGGAGGAAAATTATCCAGGAGGATCGCCTCGGCCCCGGCGGCCAGGGCTTCTTCCATCTCCTCCACCGTCTCGACCTCGATCTCCACCGGCAACCCCGGCCGGGCCGCCCGGGCCAGCCGGATTGCCCGGGCGATCTTTCCCTCTCCCGCCCCGGCGACCACCGCCAGGTGATTGTCCTTGATCAGGATGGCGTCATAGAGTCCGAAGCGGTGGTTCTCCCCTCCCCCCATCAGGACCGCGTATTTTTCGAGGCGCCGCAAACCGGGAAGGGTTTTGCGGGTGTCGAGAATCCTGGTTTTCGCGGGCCGGACCCGCTCGACGAAGCGGGCGGTCTTGGTGGCGACCCCGCAGAGGTGCTGGAGGATATTCAGGGCGGTCCGCTCCCCGGTCAGGATCGGCCGGAGTTTTCCCTCCAGGCGGAGCAGGACCGTCCCCGCCTCCACCGTCTCCCCCTCGCCGGCCGCGATCTCCACCTCCAGCGCCGGGTCCAGTTCGCGAAAGACCAGCCGGGCCAGGGGGAGTCCGACGGTGACCAGTTTTTGCCGGGCGCAGATCTCCGCCTTGCCCCGTTCCCCTTCCGGGACCAGGGCCTCGGTGGTGATATCCCCGGCGCCGATATCCTCAGCCAGGACCTGCTGGATCAATCCGCGATAGATTTCAAAGTCCATTCTAAAAATTTGCTTATTGTTTGAATATTCTGAAGCAACAATTGGGACACTATTCCAGAGCAGATAGGATCTTACGCAAGTTTAGCACTTCCCGGGTCAGGTCTTCAAGCTGGGACTGGGTTTTTTCTTTTACTCCCGGCGGGGCCTTGGCGAGAAAATCGGGGTTGCGGAGCCGGTTCTTGACTTTTTTCCGGGCCGATTCCGCCCGGGTCAGCTTCTTGGAAAACCTTTCTTTCTCGGCGGCGGGGTCGATTATCCCCCGGAGGGGCATATAGACCGTCCAGTCTCCGACCAGCGCGGATGGCACCGTCTTCTCCGGCCGGTAGGCGGGATCGACGGCCAGGGAACAGTTCCGGACCAGGGCGGCCATCGTCTCCGCTTCAGCTTCCAGGTCGGCCGCGTCGGCCGTCTTTCCGGGAACCACCACGAAAGAAACCTTTTTTCCCGGAGGCAGTTCGTATTCCTTCCGCAGCATCCGGGCGGCGCTGATCAGTTCCTGCTTCAGTTCGGCGGGCCGGCGGACCCCGGGGAAGAAGAGATCCGGCTCGGGGACCGGCCAGGGCGAATCGATCAGCATCTCCTCCCGGCCGAGCAGCTGCCAGATCCGCTCGGTAATAAAGGGCATAAAGGGGTGAAGCAGCTTCAGCGAGGCGGTCAGGACTTCCAGCAGGACCCCCCGGACCACCGCCGCCCGGCCGCTCTCCTCTCCGGCCAGGGCGAACTTGGCGCTCTCCAGGTAGCGGTCGCAGAAATGATGCCAGAAAAAGTCGTGGAGCGAGAGGGCGGCCTCGTTGAAGTGGAAGCGGGAGAGAAAATCACCGCAGCTCTCGATGGTCAGTCCCAGCCGGTCGAGGATATAGCGATCGTCCAGCGACAGCCGGTCCGCCTCGGACCGGGGATCGGCGATCTCACCTTCTCCCAGCCGGCCGGCGACAAACCGGGCGGCATTCCAGATTTTGTTGGCGAAGTTGCGGCCCAGTTCGCAGAGCGCGTTGGAGTAGTGGACGTCCTGGCCGATCGGGGAGAGCCGGGCGATCGTGAACCTCAACGCGTCGGCCCCGTACTCGGAGATCACGTCCAGGGGATCGGGGGAGTTGCCCAGCGACTTGCTCATCTTCCTCCCCTGCATATCCCGGATGATCCCGGTGAAGTAGACCCGGCTGAAGGGGATCTCTTCCCTGAATTCCAGGCCGGCCATAATCATCCGGGCCACCCAGAAGAAGATGATATCGGGGGCGGTCACCAGGTCGGAGGTGGGATAAAAAGCCTTCAGGTCATCGGTCTCCTCTGGCCAGCCCAGGGTGGAGAAGGGCCAGAGCCAGGAGGAGAACCAGGTATCGAGGACGTCCTCGTCCCGGCTCCACCCCTCTCCCTGAGGCGGGTCCTGGCCGACGTAAACCTCCTCGCCCCGATACCAGGCCGGAATCCGGTGCCCCCACCAGAGCTGCCGGCTGATGCACCAGTCGCGGATATTTTCCATCCAGTGTTCGTAAACCTTGACCCAGCGGTCGGGATAAAAAGTGATCTTCCCCTCCCGGACCGCCCGCAGCGCCGGGGCGGCCAGGGGCTTCATCCGGATGAACCATTGGAGCGAGAGATAGGGTTCGATGATCGCCCGACAGCGGTAGCATTCGCCGACCGCGTGGAGATGGGGCTCCACCTTCTCCAGCAAATCCATCTGACCGAGGAGTTCGACCAGTTCTTTCCGGCACTGGAATCGGTCGCGGCCGGCGAACCGCTCCCCGGCGTTCTCGTTCATCTTCCCCGAGGTATCCATCACCACCACCTGGGGGAGATGGTGCCGCCGGCCAAGCTCGAAATCGTTGGGGTCGTGGGCCGGGGTAACCTTGACCGCGCCGGTCCCGAAGGCGGGGTCGACAAATTCATCGGCGATCACCGGGATCTCCCGATTGACTACCGGGAGGATGATGGTCTTCCCGACCAGGTCGCGGTAACGGGGGTCTTCGGGGTGGACGGCGACGGCGGTATCCCCGAGCATCGTCTCCGGCCGGGTGGTGGCGACGGTGATAAAGGTGTCGCTCCCCTTGACCGGGTAGCGGATATGCCAGAGGGAACCGGACTTCTCTTCGTGCTCCACTTCCTCGTCGGAGAGGGCGGTATGGCAGCGGGGACACCAGTTGATCAGGTAGGTCCCGCGGTAGATCAGCCCTTTCTCGTAGAGGCGGACGAAGACCTCCCCGACCGCCCGGGAAAGGCCGGGGTCGAGGGTAAACCCCTCCCGGGACCAGTCGCAGGAGCAGCCCAGCTTCTTCAACTGGTTGATGATCGTCCCCCCGTACTCTTCCTTCCAGCTCCAGACCCGCGCCACGAACTTCTCCCGCCCCAGGTCCTTCCGGGACAGTCCTTCCCGGGCCAGCTGTTTCTCGACCACGTTCTGGGTGGCGATCCCGGCGTGGTCGGTCCCCGGGAGCCAGAGCGCCTCCCGGCCCTTCATCCGCTGCCAGCGGACCAGGATGTCCTGGAGGGTGTTGTTGAGGACGTGGCCCATCGTCAGGATCCCGGTGACGTTGGGCGGGGGGATCACGATCACGTAAGGATCGGGTCCGGAGGGGGAGGCGAGAGAGGATTTCTCTTCCTCCCAGCGGCGGTAGATCGAATCCTCGATCTCCCCGGGGTCGTACCGGGTCGGCCAGGCGTCGGGGGTATGGTTGATCTCAGTCATAGGTCAGGCCGGAAGTTCATTCAGGAGAGGGTGGGGAAACCCCGGCTCACTGCTTACCGCTTACCAATTACTTCTTCTTCCCCTGCTTCCCCCGCTTGAGCAGCTTGTAATCGACGCTGTCGACCAGGGCCTGCCAGGAGGCCTCGATGATGTTCTGGGAGACGCCGACCGTGTCCCAGATATCCTCCCGGTCCCGGCTCTGGATCAGGACCCGGACCTTGGCCGCCGTCCCCGCCGCGGCGTCGAGGTCCCGGACCTTGAAGTCGGCCAGGTGGACCTGCCCGATCTCCGGGTAAAAGCGGAGGAGAACCTTCCTCAGGGCGTTGTCGAGGGCGTTGACCGGGCCGTCGCCTTCCCCGGCGGAGAGTTCGCTCTTCTCCCCGACCTTGATCTTGATCGTCGCCTCGGAGACCGGGGGCTGGTCCTGGCGTTTCTCCACGATCACCCGGAAGCCTTCCAGCTTGAAGAAATCCTTATGCTTTCCCATCGCCTTCTGGAGCAGGATCCGGAAGGAGGCGTCGGCCCCCTCGAAATCGTAACCTTCCTCGCCCAGCCGCTTCAACTCCGCCAGGACCCGGGCGGTCTCCGGGGTCTCCTTGTCCAGATCAACCCCGAATTCGATCGCCTTGAGGATAACGTTGCTCTTCCCGGACAGTTCCGAGACCAGGACACGCCGCCGGTTGCCGACCTGGGCGGGGTCGATATGTTCGAAGGACCGGGGATTCTTCCGGACCGCGTCCACGTGCATCCCCCCCTTGTGGGCGAAGGCGCTCTGGCCGACAAATGGCGCCCGGGGGTTGGGGGTGATATTGGCCATCTCGTCGACGAAGCGGGAGAGATCCTCGAGTTTCCGGAGCCGGGGACGGGTGAGGGCGGGGAGGTCCATCTTCAAAACCAGGTTGGGAACGATCGTACAGAGGTTGGCGTTCCCGGTTCTCTCCCCGTAGCCGTTGATCGTCCCCTGGACCATCACCACCCCGGCCCGGACCGCCGCCAGGGTGTTGGCGGTGGCCAGGCCGCCGTCGTCGTGGGTATGGATCCCCAGGGGGGTACCGAAACGTTCGCTTACCAGCTTCGTGATCCGGTATATCTCCTCGGGGAGACAGCCCCCGTTGGTGTCGCAGAGGACCAGGAATTCCGCCCCGGCTTCGGCCGCGGCCAGAAGAGAAGCCAAGGCGTATTCGGCGTCGTCCTTGTAGCCGTCGAAGAAATGTTCGGCATCGTAGATCAGTTCTTTCCCCTTCTTCTTCAGGTAGCCGACCGTATCGGAGATCATCTCCAGGTTGGTCCGCGGGGCGACCCGGAGGACATCGGTGACGTGAAGGAGCCAGCTCTTGCCGAAGACGGCGATCGCCGGGGTTCCGGCCCCAAGCAGGGAGATCACGTTGCCGTCTTTCTCCACGCTGACCCCCGCCCGGCGGGTGCTGCCGAAAGCGACTACCCGGGCTTGCTTCAGCGGGTAGTTCCGGATTTCCCGGAAGAAGGCCATATCCTTGGGGTTGGAGCCCGGCCATCCCCCCTCGATATACTGAATCCCGATCCGGTCGAGGCGGTCGGCGATCCGCAGCTTGTCCGGAAGGGAGAAGGCGACCCCTTCCGCCTGTCCTCCGTCGCGGAGCGTGGTGTCGTAGAGCAGGATTTTCTTCTTCATTGGCGCTGCCTTGATTCCCTATTCCTCTTCCCGGTCCAGCTCGAAGGCCTGATGGAGAGACCGGGCCGCCCGCTCTCCGTCTTCCGAGCGGACTACGCAGGAGATTTTAATCTCGGAGGTGGAGATCATCATAATGTTGATCTTCTCCCGGGCCAGGGTCTCGAACATCGTCGCCGCTACCCCCGGGTGGCTCTTCATCCCCACCCCGACGATGGAAACTTTGGCGATTTTCTCCTCCACGTTTACCTTCCCGGCCTCGATTTCCCCGGCGATCTTTTCCAGCAGAGCACTGGTCTTGGCCAGCTCGGGCCGGGGGACGGTGAAGGAGACGTCGGTGAAGCCTTGCGCGCTGACATTCTGGATGATCATATCGACGTTGATATTATTTTCCGCGATGTTCTTGAAGATCCGGGCGGCGATCCCCGGCTTGTCCGGGACCAGGGTGATGGTCAGTTTCGCTTCCTCCTGGTTGAGGGAGACCCCCCGGATGACGACTTTTTCCATAGACATACCTTCTACCTCCTCGATGACCAGAGTCCCCGGTCTTTCGTTGAAACTCGAACGGACGTGGAGAACGACATTGAACTTTTTCGCGAATTCCACCGCCCGGTTCTGGATGACCTTGGTTCCCAGGCTGGCCAGTTCCAGCATCTCGTCGTAGCAGATCTTCTCGATCTTGACCGCGTCGGGGACGACCCGGGGGTCGGCAGTATAGACCCCGTCGACATCGGTGTAGATCTCGCAGCTGTCGGCGTTGAGAACCGCAGCCAGGGCGACCGCGGTGGTATCCGACCCGCCCCGCCCCAGGGTGGTGACGTCTTTTTTGATGTTGATCCCCTGGAATCCGGCCACGACCACGATCCGGCCCCCTTCCAGTTCCTCGATCATCTTCCGGGAATCGATCTTGAAGATCCGGGCCTTGGTGTGGCTGTCGTCGGTCTGGATTCCGACCTGGTTCCCGGTCAGGGAGACCGCTTTCGCTCCGTTATGTTCGATCGCCATCGCCAGCAGGGCCGAGGAGATCTGTTCCCCGGTGGAGATCAATTGATCCATCTCCCGCTCCGAGGGTTCGGGGTTGATCTGCTGAGAGAGAGAGATCAATTCATCGGTGGTATCGCCCATCGCCGAGACCACCACGACCAGGCCCTCCCCCGGCTGCTGAGATTTGATGACCCGGCGGGCGACGTTTTTAATCCGGTCGGCGTCGGCCACTGAACTTCCGCCGTATTTCTGAACCGTAATTTTCATAAGAAAAACTTCCCTCCACTGCCGGCGCCCGGCCGGCGCCGCAAAAAGATTATTGCCTGCCGATTTTTCTCGCTCTGCTGATAATTATCCTAGCCCTGGGCACAGCGATAATCAAGTCTCTTCACCGGAATCCGGCGTCTCATTCTTCTCCGCCGCCAGCAGCAACTTCATAAACTTGTGTCCGTTTCTCTGGCGGTACCGGCCCCGCAAAGACTCTTTTTCACTTAAAGCTTCCATCCGGTCGGCCTTGATCCCTTTCCCCCAGATCACAAAGGGCACCGGATCACAGACGTGGGAACGGACGGCGATCGGGGTGGCGTGATCGGGAAGCACCGCGATCCGCAGGTCGCCCCGCTCTTCCCCGGCCGCCAGGAGGGGGCCGATTATATGCTCGTCGATCCTTTCCAGGGCCTTGATCTTTTCGGTGATATTCCCCCCGTGGCCCGCTTCGTCGGGCGCTTCGACGTGGAGGTAAACCAGGTCGTAATCCTCCAGGGCCTTCCGGGCCGCTTGCCCCTTGCCGGCGTAGTCGGTGTCGAAGTAGCCGGTGGCCCCGGGGACCTCGATTACCCCCATTCCGATTATCCGGGCGATCCCCTGGAGGAGATCGACCGCCGAGATCAAAGCCCCGTTGATCCCGAATCTATCCCGAAAAGACTCCAGGTCCGGCTGTTTCCCCTCCCCCCAGGGCCAGATCATATTGGCCGGGTTCTCCCCGAGGTCGATCCGGATCTCGTTGACCTCCTGGTCGGCGAGAATGATCCGGGACTGGGTGATCAGGTCTTTCAGGAGTTGGGAGCCGCGCCCTCGGGGGAGATGCGGGGCGATCGCCTGACCGGTGATATCGTGGGGAGGGGTGGTCCTCAGTCCGCCGTGGCCTTCTTCCAGGAGCTGTTCCTTCACCACCAGCAGGTGGCGATAACTCTTCCCGGGATAAAACCGGAGACCCTGTCCTCCCAGCCGCTCCTCGAGCAGCCCGATCAAAACCCCGCCTTCCCGGGAGGAGATATGGCCGGCGCTGTAATCGGCCAGGATAGTGTCGGAGACCGTAACCAGGTTGCAGCGGAAGGCGACATCGTCGTCCGCCAGGCTGATGCCCAGACTGGCCGCCTCCAGGGGGCCCCGGCCGGTATATTGGCGGCCCGGGTTGTAGCCGAGGATGGACAGATTAGCCACGTCACTGCCGGGGGTAAGGCCGGCGGGGATGGTTTTCAGTCTCCCCCCCGCTCCCCGGAGTGCCAGCCGGTCGAGGTGGGGGGTGGCCGCGGCCTCCAGGGGGGTCCGGCCGGCCAGTTCTTCCAGGGGATAGTCGGCCGCTCCGTCAGTCAGTACGATGACGTATTTCATCGGGGACCTGTTAATCTTCCACTCGAATCCGGACCGGGGTTCCCCGGACTACTTCCAGGTGGCTGATTTTATCCAGCGCGGTCTGGAGAGCCTTTTCCCTCGCCTGATTGGTCATCAGGATCACCGGGACCAGCCCCCGTTTATATCTCTGGCGCTGGATAACCGAGTCGATGCTGATCCCTCCGGCGCCGAGGATGCTGGCGATCCGGGCCAGGACCCCCGGGCGGTCGATGACCGGGATTCTCAGGTAATGGCGGCAGACCACCTCGCCGATCGGGGCCAGTTTGAGATCCCGGTCGGTAGCGATGAAGGGAGGGGTGGAATCGTTCCCGGAGAGGATCTCTCGGCCCGCCTCCATCAGGTCGGCGACCACCGCGCTGGCGGTCGGCCCCTGCCCCGCCCCCTCCCCTTGGAAGATCTGGCTCTTGCTGAAGTCACCTTCCAGGTAAACGGCGTTAAAGATCCCGTTGACCGCGGACAGCAGGTGGCGCCGGGGGACCAGGGTGGGATGAACCCGGAGATCGGCCCCGGACGGGGACTGCTTGGCCACGGCCAGAAGCTTGATCGTGTAGCCCAGCCCGGCGGTATAGGCGATATCTTCGTCGGTGATCTCATTGATGCCTTCCCGGTAGATCCGGGAAAAATCGGCCCAGCCGCCAAAGGCCAAAGAAGAGAGCAGTGCCAGCTTATGGGCGGAATCGATCCCCTCCAGGTCGAGGGCGGGGTTTTTCTCGGCGTAACCGGCTTTCTTAGCGCCGCGGACGGCGGCGGCCAGGGTAATCCCCTCTTCCGACATCCGGGTGAGGATGTAGTTGGTGGTGCCGTTAATAATTCCGAGGATGGAGCTGATCCGGTTGGCCGACAATCCCTCCCGGATGATCTTGATGATCGGAATCCCGCCGCCGACGCTGGCTTCGAAAAATATCCGGCGACGGACCTGGCCGGCTTCCCGGAAGAGGGTTTTTCCCCGTTCGGCCAGGAGGGCCTTGTTGGCGGTGACCACCCGTTTCCCTCCCCGCAGGGAGGAGATGACCATTCCTTCGGCCGGATCCAACCCCCCGATCAGTTCGACCACGATATCGATTTCGGGGTCTTCGATGATCCGGGCGGCGTCCCGGGTGAGGATCCCCGGGGCCAGCTTCATTCCGCGATCGCGCTTCAGGTTGAGGTCGGCCACCCGGACCAGGCGGAGCCGGGCCCCCAGGCGCCGGGAGATCAGCGCCGAATTCTTCTGCAGAATCCGGGTCACCCCCGCACCCACGGTCCCCCAGCCGATCAAGCCGATTTTGATCTCTTTCATTAAAATTACCCGTCCGCGCCGGTAAATTTTTAATGCATCAGCGGGCTGCGCCCGCTGATGCATCTGTGCTGCAACGTCAGTATCTCTCTCCCAATAAATCGGGGCGCCCCCGGCATCCGCCGGGGGGACCTTCCCGAAAGCTTTCGGGACGCGCTAAACCGGACCACCGCCGGCTTGGTTGATTAAATATTCCAGGTATTTTTTACTCTTCTTCCTCTTGAGATAGTATTCCCGTTTTTGGGCTTCGCTTTTTGTCTGGTATTCTTCCTTATACATCAACTTCCACGGTCTTTTTGCTTTCGTAGAATTTGAATGCCCAAGATTATGCCTGGCTATTCTTTTATCTAAATCTTTTGTCTGCCCTATATAATAACTCCCATCTCGGCCACTCTGTAAAATATATAGCCAAAACATTCCCGGGAACCTTCCAGCAATACTCTCTTTCTCCCGATAAATCGGGGCGCCCGGATTCGAACCGGGGACCTCCTGAACCCCATTCAGGCGCGCTAAACCGGACTGCGCCACGCCCCGTAAGCAAACTCTAAAATATATTTCCCTCCTGGGACCTTCCCGAAGGCTTTCGGGACGCGCTAAACCGGACTGCGCCACGCCCCGTCTGGGCTAAACCGTTCTCCTCCCATCAAAGGGGCGACTATAGCAACCGGGGAGGCGATCCGGCAAGGGAAAATCGCCCGGAATCGCCCGGTTGCCGGCCGGGATGCGGGCGGTTAGTCGATTTGACTTTACAGGGCCGCCGATAAACCTATACTTAAACTGAACCAATTCCCCGGGCGGAACGTATATTATTTCAACCGCGATCGGCTTCGGATAATCTCAACTCGTAATTTAAGGCGCCTGAAAATGAAACTAATCAACGCTGCAGGTATCATCGGAAGCATAATCCTGGTCACCGGTCTCTTCCCCCCGGCCGGATCCGGGGCCCTAAAATATGGAGAACTGCGGGTGGGGGCTCACGCCGGCTATATCAACCCGAAGGACTCGGATTTCGACGCCGAGTTCGGCTATGGCGGGATCGTCAAGTACAAGTTCACCGATACGCTGGGGATCGAGGCGGGGGTTGATTACTTCCGCTGGAGCGTGGAAGAAGACATCGTGATGCCGTATCAGCCCACAGATGACGCTCCCTCTGCCCCCGGACCGGTTTATTATAAGGAAGTCGACCGGGTTTATCCGATCTACTTCACGGCCCTGATTTACTCCCCGGTGGTGGAAGAGATGGGCCGGGGCTATCTCGGCCTGGGGGCGGGTTACTACGAGATCGACGCCAACATCGACGGCTACTACGACGTCGAGGTTGACGGGTCAACCTATCCCTTCACCATCACCGGAAACGTCACCGGCCAGTGGTCGGTCCACGCCGCGGTCGGAGCCGATTTTCAGCTCAGCGACCATATCTTTCTTAACGTCGAGGCGAGGTACGTCCTCACCGACATCGACCGGGAACAGACCCACTCCAACCCGGACCGGGGCGCGGTCACGATCAAGGAAGAGACGGAATTCAAGAACTGGCAGATCCGGGCCGGGCTGGAATACTCCTTTTAGTTTAACCCACCCCCCGGAGTCTCCTGCTTACTGCTCACTGCTTACCGCCTCTCCCCCTCCCCTTCCCGCTCCATAAAGTACAACATCCGGCCCCGCTGCTCTTCCTGCAGCAGCCGATCCCGGGCCGAGAGATTTTCCGCCCGCCGCTGCCCCGCCCCTACCCCGACCCGGAGCAAGATCCCTGCCGCCAGGATGGCCGCGGCGATCAGCAGGACCTGCCGGGCAAGGGATCGTGCGGCGAACCGGGCGGTATCCTTTAAGAAGAGCGCGGCCAGGAGCGCGGCCGGGATCGCCGCCGGCAAAATCCGCGACCAACCCCGGAGTCCGAAGAGTTCCCCCACGGTCGGGGCAATCCGCCCCGCCTGGAGGAGTTTCCCGGCCGGATCGTAAAGCGGGTTAAGGAACTCCTTGGGGAAATAGGGGAAGGTGACGGTCCCGACAAAGGTGAAACCGATCGAGATCAGCCCGGCCGCCGCCAGCACCGTCCCCCAGACCACTCGCCGCTCCGGCCGGATCCGGGCCAGGCCGTAGACCACTCCGGTAGCCAGGAACGGGAGCAGCGGGACCAGGTGCCGGGGCCCCATCGACCAGCCGCCTTCCCAGTCGGAGAAGGCGGCCAGGAAGAGGAGATACAGCCCGCTCAGGGAGAGGAAGAGGATCCCCTCCCGCCGCCAGGTTTCGCTTCGAACCATCTTCACCATCCCGGCCGTCCCGAAAAGCAGGAAGGGGGAATAGAAAAACAGCCCCCGGTAGGGACTGACCAGGAGCCGCCACAACCGGTCCAGGTAGCGGAGCAGTTCCTCCGGGTCGGCCGGCAGGGAGACCCCGGCGATCCCCCGCTGGTGGGCGAGATTGAAGAGCGGATAGGTCTCGTGGTAGTAGGGGAACTGGAGCGGACCGCCGAAGCAGCTGTTATGGTAATAAAAGGTCAGCCCGACCGGGATGGCCGCCCCGAGAAAGAACAGCAGCAACCCCGGCCCCCGGGAGGCCGCCCCGAGGCCGATGACCGCGGTGATGACGATCGCGGAGACCAGGAGCGCCCCGGCCGGGTCGACCAGGGATTCGATATGGGGGGCGACGGCGGCTTCGATCCCGTCCAGCCGGGACCAGAGGAAAAAGATCGCGGCCATTGCCGCCAGCTGGTAGATGCCGGCCCGGAGCTTCTTGAAGACCGCCGCCCCGTAGAGGAAGAGCGCGGCCGAGATCAGGGCGGTGGGATACTCGATCGCGAAAGCCAATCCGCAGAAAAAGCCGGCTTCCAGAATCGGGCGGGATCCGGTAACGGCATCCCGGGCGCTGAAGACGATCAGGAAAGCCAGGGCGAGGCCGAGCGCGGCCGGGATATGGCCGTAGTACATCGTCGAGTAGGGCCAGGCCATCGTCCCCAGTCCGTAGAGGATCAGGACCGCCCGGCGGAGGGGCCCCTGGAGAGTGATGACGGACCAGAACTTAAAGAGCAGGAGGAGGAAGAGGGCCGAGGGGACGGAGACGGTCAGCGAGGTCACCAGGTAGAGTCTGACCGCGTCCGAGGCCGAAAAGCGGCCGAGGATCTCCGCCAGCCGGACGGCCAGGTAGGCGGGGGCGGCCAGGAAGGAGGAAGCCGGGGCCTTGTTGGAATAGTGATGTCCCTGGTAATCTGATTTATCCTGGGTGTCGTGGATCTTCAGCAGGGGATCGATCGAGAACGACTGGTGTTCGATCATCGCCCGGGTGAGGAAGATCCGGCTGTACTCGTTGGTATTGCGGAAATTCTCCCAGGCGTAGGTGAGAGAGAGGTAACAGAGCAGGATCAGCCCCACGGTCAGCAGGGGCGGACGGGGACGGATATCTCGATCGGCGGACATTATTCCGTTTTTTTTCCCAGCAAACCTTCCGGGACCCGGGCGGGCCGGCCGTCTTTCAGGCAGGCGTGGATGGTATGTCCTTCGGCCAGAAGTTCCTCGCCCCGCCGGACCCGGTAATCGATCCGGATCCGGGTTGCCTTGACCGGGGAGGCCTCCCCGCTGACGGTCAGGATATCGTCGTAATGGGCGGGTCCGCGGTAGCGGCAGGCGGCCTCCACCACCGGGAGCATAATCCCGCTTTCTTCCCACTGGCGGTAGGAGGTTCCGGTCCGGCGGAGCAGCTCGTTCCGCAACCGCTCGAAGTAAACCAGGTAGTTGGCGTAATAGACGACCCCCATCCGGTCGGTATCCGCGTAGGGGACCCGGTAGGTGATGGAGGTCGGTTCCCCGTCCATCACTCATCCCCCCTCGGCATCAGGCCGTACTCTTCCAGTTTCCGGTAGAGGGTTCTCCGGGAAATCCCGAGCAGTTCCGCCGCCCGGCGCTTGTTGCCGGAAGTCCGCCGGAGGGCGGCCGCGATCGCCTCCTTCTCCCTTTTCTTCAGGTTGAGCTCGGAAGGTTCCGGGAGGGGTTCGGTTTGGGCGACTTCGATCCCGGGGGGGAGGTCTTCCAGGCCGAGGACCGGGTTCTTCGCCAGCACGACCATCGCTTCCAGGCAGTTCTTCAGCTCCCGGACATTCCCGGGCCAGGGGTATTTCTGCAGCGCCCGCAGCGCGGCCGGGGTGATCGAGGTGATCTCTTTGCGGTTTTCCCGGCTGAACTCGTTGATGAATTCGTGGACCAGGATCGGGATGTCTTCCGGCCTCTCCCGCAGGGGGGGGAGCTGGAGCCGGAGAACGTTGAGGCGGAAGTAAAGATCCTCCCGCAGCCGCCCCTGGCGGACCAGTTTCTCCAGATTGGCGTTGGAGGCGGCCAGGAGGCGGACATCGACCGGGATCGACTCCGTCCCCCCCACCCGCTCCAGTTCCTTCAGCTCCAGGAACCGGAGCAGCTTGACCTGCATCTCCAGGGGGATCTCATTGATTTCATCGAGGAAGACCGTGCCCCCGTCGGCGGCCTCGAATTTTCCTTTCTTCCGGGCGACCGCCCCGGTGAAGGAACCCTTTTCGTGGCCGAAGAGTTCGCTCTCCAGAAGCGATGGCGTAAGGGCGGCGCAGTGGATGGGGATGAACGGCTGGTTCTTCCGGAAACTCTGTTGGTGGATGGCCCGGGCCACCACTTCCTTCCCGGTCCCCGACTCGCCGGTAATCAGGACGGTGGCGTTGGTATTGCTGACCTGGCGGATCAACTCGAATACTTTCTCCATCGCCCGGCTCCGTCCGACCATATGTTCCAACCCGTACTTTTTCTCGAGCTGTTCCTTTAGGTAGCGATTCTCCATCTCCAGGGCCCGGCCTTTCAGGGCCCGGCCGATCAGCAGTTCCAGCTGGTCGAGGTTGATCGGCTTGGTCAGGTAGTCGTAGGCCCCCTCTTTCATCGCCTCTACGGCGGTATCCACCGTCCCGTAGGCGGTCATCACGATAAAGAGGGTGGCCGGGGCGAACGAATGAACCTTGCGCAACAGTTCCAGCCCGCTCATCCCCGGCATCTTTAAATCCGAAATCACCAGGTCGATCGACCGGTTCCGGATTATCTCTTCGGCCTGGAAGCCGTTCCCGGCCGTGATTACCCGTAAATCGGGAGCCTGGAGGGCTTCCTCGAGCCCCTCCCGGAGGTTCTTTTCGTCTTCCACTATCAAAATGGTCGCGGTCATAATTTCTGCTCGCCGGCGGATATAGTAACCGGTTTCATCTAGGTTCCCGACGATTCTTTTCCCGCCGGCAGGAGTTTGATCTTTCTCGGCCGCCGGGGCAGCCAGATGGTGAAGGTGGTCCCCTCCCCCGCCTGGCTGGAGACCTCGACATAACCGCCGTGCTGGCGGATCGCCTTGTAGACCACCAGCAGACCCATCCCCGAGCCGGTCTCCCTGGTGGTGAAGAAAGGCTCGAACAGCCGGGGGATCTTTTCCCCGGGGATGCCGGTGCCCTGGTCGGAAACCGCCAGCTTGAGATAGGCGTTCTCCCTCTCCAGCCGGATCGTAATCTCGCCGCCCCCGGCCATCGCCTGGGCGGCGTTCTTGATCAGGTTCAAGACCGCCTGCTTGATCAGGTCCTTATCCATCCTCCCCCGGATATCCCCCCCGGCATATTCCCGAACCAGGGAGATGTTCTTCTCGTTCAACTCCCGCTCGACCAGCTCCGCCACTTCCTCGACCACCTCCGCCAGGTCGTTTCCGTGGAGCTGGAGGGTCTCCGGGCGGAGGGTCTTGAGGAACTGCCGGACGATCCCGTCCAGCCGGCGCAGCTCTTCGCGGATGATCGAGAGAGTCCGGCTGATTTTTTCCCGCTGGGGAGAAGGGAGCCGGACGACCTGCCGCTCGATCAGCTGGGTCTGGATGAAGAGCGAACTGATCGGGTTGCCGATCTCGTGAGCCACCCCGGCGGTCAGGTGGCCGAGAAAATCCAGCCGCTCGACCAGGCTGGTCTCGGCTTCCGACTTCCGCTGCCGGGTGATATCGGCCAGGATCAGCAGAACTCCCCGGAATTTGCCCCCCCCGTCATTGAGCCCGGTCCGGCTGAGCCGGACCCAGCGCGGCTGGGGGTGAACCATAATGAACTCCCGGACCAGGGCCTGCCCGGGAACTTCCAACCCCTGCTCGATAATGGCCTGCAGTCCCGGGTCATCGATCACCGCGTTGAAATCCCGGCCGGCCGAGTCGGCCGGGATATCGAGGAAGCGGGCGGCGGAGTGATTGAGCAGGGAAATCTTTCCCTCCGGCTGGATGACCAGCAGCCCTTCCTGCATACTGTTGAAGATATTCTCCAGCAGTCCTTTCTCCCGGGCCAACCCGACCAGGTAGCCGCCCAGTTCCCGGTGATCGAGCTGTTCGATCCGCTCGATCAGCCGCTCTGTGAATCGCTTGCCCATTGAGGATGCCTTGGTTTACAGCGTCCGGTAAATCTCAAACAGGATGGTTTCCACGATCTTCCGGGCGAGTACGATCGCGACGATCGCCGCCAGGGGGGTAAGATCGATCCGGCCCAGAACCAGGTTGAAACGGCGGAAGGGCCGGAGAAACGGCTCCACGAAGAGTTCCAGCCAGGCGAAAGGCCCGCTGGACTTCCGGGCGGCGTCGAACCAGGATAGAATCGCCCGGAATATTATCAAGTAGACGATGACCCGGGCCAGCCTAAGAGGGATCACCAGGCTGTTGACCAGGGTCTTGCCGACCGACATCCCCGCGGCATCCACCCAACCGAGCGCCCCATAAAGTATCCAGAGAAGAGCCATTACCGCCGTGAAGATCAGCGGGAGGGCCGCCGCCGCCGGCCAGCGGCCCCGGACGGTCCGGATCAGCGGCTGGAGCAGGGTCCTGATCAGCCGGGAGACCTGGTCGAAGGAGGCGGCGTCGGGGGTGATCAGGATTACCAGCAGCAATAAGGCGAAGAGCTGATAAACCAGGACCAGGTAACCGGCCAGGGCGCATCCCACCCCCCAGAAAGGCTGGGCGGCGGCGAAACGCCATCCGGTGAAACCCCAGGAGAAGATCCCGGATTCCAGGCCGGGATCGCCCATCAGGATTATCCCCCGGAGGAGGATTACCGCCCCCAGGGCGGGGAAGGCGGCCCGGCGGCGGGAACGGGGTGGGAGGAGCCGGGCGAAGAAGGCGACCACCGGCTCGGTCAGTTTCACCACCATCCGGAAAGGCTGGTTGAAGGTGATCTGTCCCGTGTCGGGAACCAGCGCCCGGATCAGCAGGAGGATGAAATAGACTGAAAGCAGGAGTCCGACCAGACCCATCATCGCCTTATCCCCCCAGTTCCTTCGACCGGCGGGCGGCGGCCTCCAGAGCCGCGATTACGATCTTTTCCAGTCCGCGTTCCCGGAAGACCGCCACCGCCGCCTCGGTCGTCCCCCCCGGCGAGGTTACCTGCCGGCGCAGTTCTTCCGCTGTCCGGCCGGACTCCTTGAGGAGCCGCCCGGCCCCAGCCAGGGTTTCCCCGGCCAGCCGCTCCGCTTCCTCCCGGGGCAGCCCCAGCTTTTCGCCGGCCCGGATCATCGCTTCGACCAGGAGAAAGAAATATGCCGGGCCGCTCCCGGAGAGGGCGGTCACGGCGTCGATCATTTTCTCTTCCAGCACCCGGACCTCCCCCACCGCCCCCAGGATGGTCCGGGCGGTCGCCAGGGCGTCTTCCCCGGCCCGGCGGCCGGGGGAGATCACCGAAACCCCGGCCCCGACCAGGGCGGGGGTATTCGGCATCACCCGGATCACCGGGACCTCGTTTCCCAGTCTCTCCTCGATCCGCCGGGTGGAGACCCCGGCCAGGATCGAGATCACCAGTTGATCGCCGGTGATCTCTCCCGCGATCTTCTCGAGAACCGGATCGAGCGACTGGGGCTTGACCGCCAGGATGACGATCCCGGCCCCGGCAACTGCTTCCCGGTTGTCCCCGGTCACCCGGATCCCCAGCTCCCGGCTCACCTCTTCCCGCCGCCCGGGATTCACTTCCCCGGCGATGATCTCTTCCGGGGCGACCAGCCGGTCACGGATAATCCCCCGGATCAACGCCTCGGCCATATTCCCCGCCCCGATGAAAGCTATCTTCTCCATTAATTCTCCACTTATTTGTCGATTCGCTACTCCCCTACCCCGCCCCCTTTTTGAAACCACGAATCCTCACCAATCTCCGCGGATAGGAACATAATCGCTATCGCTATCGGGATCGAAAGTCATCTTCACTGCTTACTGATTCCTGCTTACCGCCTTCTCCCCGCCTCGCCCCATTTTTGAACGAATATCGCGAATCTACACGAAACTTTTTCCATCCGTTCTACCTCCGGATAATTGATTGCCGTCCTTGTTCCCCGCCCCTATCCCGTCGATCCTGTTATCCTGTCTAATAATATCCGGTTATCCGGTCAGGCCTCGACGACGAAGCGGAAAGTTACCGGACCGTCTTCGATCTTCAACGCCAGCTCGGAGGTCATCCGGGTCAGGAGGAGAAAATAGGGGACGACCACCTTATGCCCGCCGACCTCGATCCCCACCCCGGCCTCGCCGAGGATCGGTCGGGCTTTCCTCAGGGCGGCGATCAGCTCCCGGAGCAGTTCCAGTTTCCCGACCGCCTCCGGGGAGAGGAGACAGGTCTTCCCGCAAGCCGGGCAGAGCACCTCGGGGATTTTCCGGGCCAGCAGTCCGAGATCGAAACGGACCGGCTCTCCGCATCCCTCGGCCGGACAATTGAATTCTATCTTCTGTTGATCGGTCATATCACTCTCTCCCTTCGGCGGCCTGATCTTCCGGCTCCAGGATCACCTGTCCTTCCCAGTCGTAACCTTCCTTTAAATCCAGTTCCATCTCGACCAGGTAGGGCCGGTAGCCGGGTTTTTTCATCGTCAGCGGGGGGAGGCGGAGGTAGCCCCGGTCGTCGTCCTCGGAGGTGGCCGTATAGTGGAGGACGTAGGGCGTCGTTCCGATGTAATATCCCCCCTTCCAGATCTCGGCCCCGGGGGGGTCGGACTCCAGCCGGACCCGGCAGGGCTGGTTATAGGTGGCGGCGCAGCCGGCCAGGATCAACAGTCCCACGGCGGCGGCGATTTTGGCGATGGTCGGTTTTCTCATTTCTTTTTTCCGGCGATTTCTTTCAGTTCCGGGTAGGTTTGCAGCAGCAGCGGCGGGACCGCGACCCGCCGCCCGAGGACTTCCGCCTCCAGCTGGAGGGCGTTGCAGGCGGCCTGCCCCCGGAAATGGTTGTTGGCGATGACGTAGAGTTCCCGGGTTTTCGGGGCGATTCCGGCAATCCGGTCCCGCCACTCGGCGATCTCGGCCGGGGTATAAAGGTAATTATAGCGCTCATCCCGCCCGGCCGTTTTCCGGAACCAGTCCCGGACGTTTCGGCCGTGCAGGCGGATATATCCTACCGGAGAGGTAACCGAATTCAAAGGAAGAATTGAGTAGGAGACCCGGGGCTGGTCGATAACGCAGTAGCCGAGACCCTGATCCCGGAGAAACCGGAAAGCCTCCGGGCAATCCCAGGAGCGGTGCCGGACCTCCACCACCAGCGGGTGTTCCGGGAAGCGGTCGGCCAGCCGGCCCAGGCCGCGCTGGTTCTCCGCGGTATAGTGGAAGGAGTAGGGGAACTGGGCCAGGACGGCCCCCAGTTTATCCGCTTCACCCAGCGGGGCGATCCCCGTTTTCCACTTCCCGAAATCGGCTTCGGCGGCTTTCCCGGGGTAATGGGTGAAGTTCTGGTGGAGCTTGACCGTGAACCGGAATTCCGGGTTGGTCCCGGTCCGGGCCACCCAATCCCGGCACAGCCGGGCCTCGGGGAGGCGGTAGAAGGTCATATTGACCTCGATGACGTCGAAATACCCGGCCAGGTAGGCCAGGCGGTCAAATGACCGTCCCGATCCCGGGGGATAGACCACCCCCTCCCAGTCCCGGTATGTCCAGCCGGCCGGCCCGATCCGGCAGGCGGTCATAATTCAGCCCACCGGGCCGTGAATTTCTCCCCCGCTTCCAGGTCCAGCTCGCGGCCGGCGTCGCCGCCGTTCACCGCCAGTTCGAGAAAACCGCAGCTTCCCCAGACCGCCAGGGGTCGGCCGGCGGGAACCGAGCCGAAACAATCGGCCAGGGGAAAACGGAGGGTCCGGCCGCCGATGGAGATCAGGAGAACGTCCGCTCCCCCTCCCCCGGCCGTCTCCCGGCCCAGGGAGGTGAGGCAGTTGCCGAACCGGTCCCGTCCGATAATCTCGGCCTCCCAGCGGTTCTCCCCCCGGGCGCGCAGCAGCGGGGGGGGAAAGATCACCGGATCGTCCAGGGGCGGACCGGTCTCGGAGAGCGGAAACCCGGCGGCCAGGCGGGCGGCCAGGGGGGCGAAGATATCCCGGTCGTGAAAGGTGGTGGAAGGCCGGGGGAGGAAGAGGTCCTTCCGGTTTGCCCGGAAGACCGCCGGCTCTATCTCCTCCCGGAGCACCCAGCTGAGCAGGCCGTTGTCCGGGGCCACGAAGAGGTAATCTCCCGCCCGGGCCGCCAGCACTCCGCGATCCGTCCCCACCCCGGGATCGACCACCGCCAGGTGGACCGTCCCCGGCGGGAAGGAACGGTAGGCGCATCGCAAAACCAGCGCCCCCCGGCGGATATCGCCCGGCGGTACCCGGTGGGTAATGTCGATCGTCGGGGATTCCGGGGCAAGAGAGGCGATCACCCCTTTCATCGCGGCGACGAACCAGTCCTCTTCCCCGAAATCGGTGAGGATGGTGATCAGCGGAGACTTTCGCTTCTCGGTCATCGGCGTCCGGCGATTATTGGAAGTCGAATGCGGAGATTCCGTTCCGGGCGGCCACCGCCGAGATCTCGACCCGAGCCCCCCGGGGGAGGGCCGAGACTCCGACGCAGGCCCGGGCCGGGGAATTTTTCGGGAAGTAGCGGCCGTAGACCTCGTTGAACCGGTTGAAATCCTTTAAGTCTCGGAGATAGACGGTAGCCCTGACCACTTCCTCCAACCCCAGCCCGGCCGCCTCGAGGACGGCTTTCAGGTTTTCCAGGGACTGGACCGTCTGCTCCTCGATCCCGCCCTCGACGATCTCCCCCTCGAGGTTGAGCGGGATCTGCCCGGAGACAAAGACCAGTCCCCCCGCCCCGACCCCCTGGGAATAAGGCCCGATCGCCGCCGGGGCCTTCTCGCTCTGGATGATCTCTTTCATCTGCGCTTCCTCTCTGGAGTTAAAGTCGATCCTGATCGACACCCCAATTATGAATTCAAACCGAACCGGTCTTCCGGAGACGGGCGGCGTAGTAGCCGTCGCCCCCTTCTTCCCGGGGAAGACCGGTTTCCTCCTCTTCCAGGGAAAAATCCCCCCGGCCCTGGAGAAACTTTCTCACCACTTCCCCGTTCTCCTCCGGCTCCAGGGAGCAGGTGGAATAGACGATCCTCCCCCCGGCCCGGACCCGTCCGGCGGCGGCGTCCAGCAGGGAGAGCCCCTGCTTGGCCAGCCGGAGGAGATCATCGTAGCCGATCCGCCACCGGGCGTCAACCCGTCTGCGCAGGACCCCGGTATTGGAACAGGGGACGTCAAGGAGGATCCCGTCCCAGATCCCCCCTCCCCTCCCCGGCTTGATCTTCAACAGATCGATCCGCCGGACCAGGACCGGACCGGCGCCGGAGCGCTCCAGGTTTTCCCGGAGCTTCTTCAGGCGAAACCCGGAGGGGTCGGCGGCCAGCAGCCGGCCGGTCTTCTCCATCTTCTCGGAGATATAGACGGTCTTCCCCCCGGGGGCGGCGCAGAGGTCGGCGATCCGCTCCCCCGGCGCCGGGGCCAGCAGTTCGACCGGCCGGAGGGTGGAGATATCCTGGACCAGAAAGAGCCCGTCTTTAAACGAATCCAGCTCAACGAGCGGCCGGGGCGACTTGATCGGCCCGATCTCCTCCCGGCCGGGAACGGGGGTCCAGGTCACGCCTTCGCGGGCGAACACTCCCGCCAACTCCCCGGGAATGGTCTTCAGCCGGTTGCAGCGGGCGAAGACCGGCGGGGGGAGGTTGTCCGCCCGGCAGATCTCTTCCGCCTCTTCCCACCCCCGGGACTCCCCCCAGCGCTTGACCAGCCAGCGGGGATGGGAATGGACCACCGAGAGGTAAGCGGCGCGGTCTTTTTGGTCGGGGAAGGGCAGTCTGTCCCCCGCCCGCTGGACCGACCGCAGCAGGCCGTTGAGATAGGAGCGTTCCCCGGGGGAGATCAGCTTTCGGGCCAGTTCCCCGGCCTGGTGGAGGATGGCGTGGGGGGGGATGGTGTCGAGATAGAGGAGATGGAAAAGGGAGAGGCGGAGGATCTGGCGTGCGAACCCGGTCCGGGCCGGGGCGCGGCGGGAGGAGAACCGGTCGATCAGCCAGTCCAGGGTCAGTTTTCTCCGGATAACCCCGTTCAGGGTGGCCGTGATCAGGGCCCGGTCCGGTCCGCTGAAGTTCGTCTTCCGCCAGATCTCCTCGAGCAGGTCGGCGGCGAATTTATCCCGCCGTTCCCAGCGGTGCAAGGCCTCGACCAGGCAGCGGCGGGGATCGGGTTTTCGTGGTTTCTCCGTCAAAATTTTTCTCCAGCCGGTCGGCGCCGATCAATCGCCGCCCAGGACCTCTCCCGCCCGCAGGCTTCGCCCGCGAAGGAATTCTCCGGCCCCCAGCGGCCGCTTCCCCTCCAGCTGCAGCCGGCAAATCTTCAACGCCCCCTCCCCCGCCGCCACCAGCAGTTCTTCGCCCCCCGCCCGAAGAATCTCTCCCGGCCGGCCGCCGGCCGCGGCGTCCGGTTCGGCGATGAGGATTTTCAGCGTCCGGTTCCCCGGGCCGGCCAGGGTAGTGAAAGATCCCGGCCAGGGGTAGAGACCCCGGATCCGGTTAGCGAGCTCGACCGCCGGAAGATTCCAGTCGATCCGGCCGTCCTCTTTGGTCAGCCGGGGTGCGAGGGTCACCAGGTTCTCGTCCTGCGGCCGGGGGCTGATCTCCCCCCTCTCTATCTCCCCCACCACCTCGGCCAGAAGGATCCCGCCTTCCCGGGCCAGCCGCCGGGACAGCGTTTCGGCGTTATCATCCGGGTCGATCGCCACCGTCTTCTGCCCCCAGATATCCCCGGCGTCCATCCGCCGGGCGACCGAGATTATTGAGATTTTGGTTTTTTGTTCCCCGTTGATCAAGGCCCACTGGATTGGGGCCGCGCCCCGGTAGCGGGGCAGGAGCGAGGGGTGGAGGTTGATCCCGCCGCGGGGGGCGAGTTCGAGCAGGGCGGAGGGGATAAACCGTCCGTAGGCCGAAACCACGAAGAGATCGGGGGCGATCTCGCGGATTGCGGCCAGGACCTCCGGGGCGGCGGGATCGGGGGGGGCAAGGATCTTCAACCCCAGCTCCCGGCCCCGGACCTTGACCGGGCTCGGGGTCGCTTGCCGGCCCCGGCCCGCCGGCCGGTCCGGGCGGGTGATCACCGCTGCCACTTCCGCCGTCGCCGCCGCCAGCAACTCCAGCCCGGGTAGAGCGAAGTCCGGGGTGCCGATAAATATTATTCTCATCTCCGGGACTCTCCCCGCCCGATCTCCACCCGGTCACCGGGCCGGATATTATTGATTTCGAACCAGCCCCGGTTCATCTCCAGGGCGTAGAGATACCGCCGCGGAGGCGAGTAGGATCGCGCGCCGTCATCCGTTTCCATATCCTGGATGTCGACGATCAGCCCCTCCCCGTCGATAAAGGCGATCGAGAGGGGGATCACGGTGTCCTTCATCCAGAACCCCCCGGCCGTCGGCCGGGAAAAGATAAAGAGCATCCCCCGGTCTTTCGGCAGGCTCCGCCGATACTTCAAGCCCTGCTCGAGCTGGGCCGGGGTGATGGCGACTTCCACCGTGATCTCCCGCTCCCCGACCCGGATCTCCCGCTCGCCGAAGACGACCCCGGTGGGCCGGGAAGGCCCGCAGCCGCCGAGGATCAAAAGAAAAAGCGCCGCGGCGCCGGTAATGCCGGGGAAAGTTCGCATCGTCAAGTACCTGAAGCGGCCGGGACCGTTCAATCCGGTGAGGAGAAGCGCCGGACCGCGTTGACCAGGTAAAATCCGTAAACGGCCAGGAATATCCAGAAAGGATAGGGAATATTGATCCGCGCCAGGAGCAGCCCCAGGTAGAGCAGGATAAAGATCACCGCCGGGGTCAGGGCGTAGAGGGCCAGGGCGAAGAGTCGGCGGAAGGCCAGAGCCTGTTTAAGCAGTGAGGCGGTCAGCCCCGCCGCCGCGGCGCCGCCCAGGATAACCAGGAGACTGACCAGGTAAAAAACCAGCAGCAGAATCCCGAGCAGGAACGGGATCAGCTGCCAGAGAAAAGATTTTCTCCAGGCGTCCAGCGTGGCGTCGTTGATGACCTCCGAGGTGGTCTCCGGGAAGCTGATTTTCTGCGGCCAGATGGGGTTATTGATGGTGTAGGAATGGCTGCCCAGGGCGAACCCCATCATCCCCGGAGGGAGTTGGGGTTCGTCGGTGGTCAGGTCAACCCGGAAGACAAAGTTAAAAAAGTGCGATGATTCGCGGAGCAACTCTTCGACTTCGGAAAGTTGGGGTGGGTCTTCCTCCAGTGCTTGGTCGACCGCCCCGGTGGTGATCACGGCACCGAGGTCCGGGAAACGCTCTTCGATCCAGGCCAATCCCATTTCCCCGGCCGCCCGGCGGTTTTCAAATTCCTCAACCGCCGCCGCTTCCTCCGGGGTAAGTTCCTCCCCGGCCTCCCGCCGTTGGATCGCCTGACCGACGGTCCGGTCGGGCCGGGAAGTCAGCAGGGAGAGCACCTGGCGCCAATCGACGACGGTGAACTCATTTTCGGTTTCAAAGTGGAAATACTCTTTCCCGTCCATAATCACCGCGCCCTTGTCGATCCGGAGGGGCGGGAGATTCCCCTGGAGCGACCGGGTAATCCGGGTCATCAGGCGATTGGTCTCGTAAATCTGGATCCCGCTCAGGAAGAGGACCGGGAGCAGGAGCAGAAGGAGCAGGTAGATAAACGCCTCGCCCAGGGGCCGGCGGATCAGTTCCCGGTAAAACTTGAAATCAGTCAGGCAGCCGTAAAAGGTTGCCGGCAGTGTCTGGATCTTGAACCCCATTTAAGAGATCTCCGGTTAGCGCGGTGGACGGGGGCGGATTAATCAACGATCTCGATCGTATCCGGCCCGAAAACGGTCAGCTGGGTAGCATCCCGGTAGACAGAAACCTTGCCCGTCGCCCGGATCGTCTTCCCGTCGAAACGGGCCGGGTCGCCGAACTGTCCGTCCTTGTTGAATAACACGATGGTCAGGCTGGTAGCCCAGTCCCGGTCGGTATTGAGCTTGACCGGACCGCTTGATCCCCGGGCCGCCGGATCGTAGACGTTGACGATCTGGGCTTCGACGGTGACCGTCTGGCCAACCTTATCCATCGCTTCCTGCCAGGTAATCGCGGCCCGCGAGGCCGGGGACCGGGAGGAGGAACCGGTCCGGGCGGCGGGCGGGTCCGGGTCCGGGCCGTCCGGGCTCTCGTCGGCCGCCGCCGGCCGGGACCGGGCCGGGCCCGCCGGGCCCTCGAAGGTCGCGCCCGTCCAATCGCCGTACATCGGGTTGGGGATGACGATCAGGTCTTTCCCGTAACGGGCCTTCACCTGGTCGAAGGTTTCATCTTCATAGAGATCGTGGGTCTGGTCTCCGGCCAGCATCAGGATTTCCAGCGGCAGCAGCCGCTTACCCAGGGGGAGATTTTTCACGGCCCCCTTTTCGATGTCGGTCCGCCGCGCCGCCTTGGAACGGTCTTCCTTGTATACCCCTTCCCGGAGCAGGCAGACGTCGAAAGGGATCCCGACTTTTTCCAGATTCTTGACCGTGGGTTCGCCCAGGGGCGCCTGGCGGTTGGTGACGATGATGATCTTCCCTCCCAGATTCCTTACT
>JAVCCZ010000005.1 GCA_030765265.1 Candidatus Erginobacter occultus | reverse complement strand
TGAGCTGGATGCTGGGAACGTCGGGAAGCAGCTCCCCGGTGGTGGTATCGACGATCTGGACCAGGGCGGAAATAAAATACTTCCTGGTCACCGACTCCCGCCCGACCGCGAACTCAACCGTGTCGGTCCGGACCTGGAAACCGTCGATCTCGGGGAGAAAGGCCCAGCGGGCCCCGGCCATCTTCAGCAGCTGGGCCGCCCGGGGATCATCCGGATCCACCGCGACGGCGGCAAACGACTGCTCGGCCTGGATCTCGGCGATCCGCTTGCGGTCCACCAGCTGGAAGACCCGGGTGGCGCTGACCGCCTGGATGAACTGGGTCTCCAGCGACTGGGCCGCCCGGTCGAGCTGCAGCTCGGCCCCCTCGCTTTGCGCCAACTCCCTGACCGAAGGCTGGACCTTAATGGCGCCGATGAACAGGGTATCCTTGGCCCCTTCCGCCAGCTGCCCCCGGGCCGGGGCCAGCGGCAAGATCAGCATCAGCAGGGGCAGAAAGGCTGAAACACGATTCAACTTCTTCATTTGATTCCCTCCTCGATCACAACATCGACCTCGCTGATTTCGGTATCGCCGCCGACGGAGAGGCGCTCCACGTTGGAAGTGTCGATATGGACGTAGCTCTCTTCCCGTTTCGTCTTCTCTCCTTCGGAGACCAGGTATTCTCCCATCTCGCCGGCGTCACCCTTCTCCCGGGCGATCGCCATCGCGGTCTTGAATCCCTCCAGATCCCGGAACCGGGCGATCCCGGCGTCGGTCAGCTCCAGGGCGACGCTCAGGACCTGGTTGGCCTGGATATTGACCGGCTTCTGCCAGGGCTTGAACCATTGCCGGGTAATCCGCATACTGTGAATTCCGGGCGCGGCGTAAAGTTCGACCGATCCCGATCCGGAACTCCCGATGGCGGCCCCGTCGAGTTCGATCGTCGCCCCCTCCACCCCGCTGACGTTGACGGAAAAGGAGACCGCGCCCGGCTTTTCCGCGGCGGCCTGCCGAATCTTCTCCATCCCTCCCCCAATCCGGAGGGCGATCCGCTCGGCGGCGGCGGAAAGCAGGTTGTTGATAATGTCGGAGGAAACGACCGTCAGGTTGGCCGTCCGGGGAATCCGCTCGACGGCGCGATAATCGTCGCCGTAAACCGAACCGCCCCCGGCCGCTTCCAGAACCCGCAGCGAGATCCGGGCGGCATACTCGGTTACCCGGTTGTCAACCCCGTGGATGGTTCCTTTCCCGGAAAAGGTTTTTTCGGTCTTGCCGACCGAGGATATCGCGGCGACGATAATGTAATCCGCGCCGATCGTCTGGGCCAGACGGAGCGCCGAAGCGTCGCGCAGGGTGTCGTCCAGGACCAGATCGATCTCGCCGTCGCTGAGAGCCTCGATCGTCTTCTTCAGCTCAGCCTGCTGGTCGCGGGCCTCCCGGAACCGTTCGGCCACGTACTGCTTGTCGAGGATAGAAAACCCCTGCCCGGTCAGGCGGGCAGTGAGCAAATCGTTGAGGACGTCGATCTTATCCTCGTAAGCCTCCCCGGCGCGGTTCTGGACGAAGATCGCCGCCCGGAGCGGGGTTTCTCCAGGCTCCTCCCCACCGTTTTCCGCCACCGCCCGGCCCGCCAATCCGGCCAGCAGGGTCAGAACCAATGCCGTCACATAGATTTTCATTTCTCATTTCCTCCCTTTGGTTGCGTCACCTTTTCCGGCCGAATCGGCCAGACAAGCCGCCAATATCAGCTTACCGGGACAGCTCCGGCCGGTCAATCCAATATCCCGTTCATCGGCTTTGACGTCCCCGGGCGAAAAATATTCAATCCCGATTTCACCCGGCTCAGGAAATGATCTTCGCCCAGCTCTCGGAGCGGAATTTCCGGATCATCACGCCGGCGTAAAGGATCATCATAACCCCGATACAGCCCCAGGCCGCGGTCAAACCCCAGCCGAGATGGATGGCAAAAAAATAAGTCGCGGGGAGGAGGAAGAGCCAGTAGATGATCAGTTCCGCCGCCAGGACCCAGTGAGTGGCCCCGGCGCCCTCCAGGGACTGGGAGAGAACGGTTCCCACTCCGTTGAAACCCTGGACCGCCCCGAGGATAATCAGGGGCCAGTAGCCCTGGGAGATAACCAGCGGATCGCGGGAGAAGAAGGAGATTATCTCCCGGGGGAAGATGATATAGAGCAGACCGGACAGCCCCATAAAGAGGACTCCGAAACGGGTGGAAGCCCAGCCGTAATGGCGGGCGGCGGTAACTTTGCCCGCCCCCAGGGACTGCCCGACCAGAGTGGCCCCGGCAATCCCGATCCCCACCCCGGGCATAAAGGAGAAGGAGAGGATGGTGATCAGGATGTTGGTTGCCGCCAGAACCGCCGCCACTTTCTCGGGGAGGATCTCGGTCATCCCCACGAACTTGAAAAAAACCAGGAAGGCGCCGAAGAAAAAGAACATCCGGGCGCCCTTGGGGAAGGAGTAATAAGCGATATTCCAGACCACCTTCCAGTGAAAATTCCTCCGCCGGAAGAATGGATATTCCTTGAAGACCTTGTCGTACCAGGCGCAGATCAGGATATAGAAGGTTCCGACCATCACCGAGATGGTGGAGGCGAGGGCGGCGCCGGCCACCTCCATCCGGGGAAAGCCCCACTTGCCGAAGATCAGGATGTAGTTAAATACAATATTCAGGCCGACCACGATGATCATATATTTCATCCGGATCTGGGTCTTGCCCACCCCGTCGAAATACCCGCGGAAAGAAGAGAAGATCAGGAAGAAGAAGAGACAGAGAAAGCGGTAACGGACGTAGATGGTGGTCAGTTCCTCGACCCGGGGCTCGTCGACCAGGAAAGGGATGAAGGGAAGGACCTTGAAGATCGCCAACGAGGAGAGGAGAAGGCCGAGGGGGAGGGTCAGGACCAGGGAGTTGGAGAGGACCCGGCTGGCGGCGGAGGGGTTCTTCCCCCCCC
>JAVCCZ010000091.1 GCA_030765265.1 Candidatus Erginobacter occultus | reverse complement strand
GGGGAGCCGCTCTCGGAAAAATGCCACCAGCTCCTCCATACTTCCTACGCCCCCCGCGATGTGACCAGGTAAAAAATATTCACCGCAAAGACGCAAAGAACGCAAAGGAACGCGAAGGGAACTTTAAGTTACTTATAAGGAGCCTTACCTCTGATAACCAAAAAAAACTATCGATCCCGATAGCGATTGTTTTCTCTTCGCGAAGATTCGTGGAGATTAGTGGTTAAAAACAGGGGGCGAGGCGGGGGATAAAATTTGTGGTAATCAGTGGAATTAGTGGACAAAAAAGGGGCCGAGGCGGGGCCGGACAAACCTCGATAGCGATCCCGATAGCGATCCCGATAGCGATTTTCCTATTCGCGAAGATCCGTGGAGATTAGTGGTTAAAAAGGGGCCGAGGCGGGGGATAAAATTAGTGGTAATCAGTGGAATTAGTGGACAGATTTTTATGACCTCCGAGATGCTGACCTTCAAAGCCGTCCGGACGCTCCCCGAGCGCTGCCGGGTCTGCTATACCTGCGTGAGGGAATGCCCGGCCAAGGCGATCCGGATCATCGACGGCCAGGCCACCGTCCTCCACGAGCGCTGCATCGGCTGCGGCAACTGCGTCCGGGTCTGCTCCCAGGGGGCCAAGGTAGTGGTCGACTCCATCGAGCAGGTCCGGGAGCTGCTGGCCGGGCCGCGGCCGGCGGCGGCGATCGTCGCCCCCAGCTTCCCGGCCGAGTTCGGGGAAGAGGATTACCGGAAGTTCGTGGGCCGGGTCCGGGCGCTCGGCTTCGCCCGGGTCTGCGAGGTCGCCTTCGGGGCCGACCTGGTGGCCGCCGCCTACCGGGAACTCCTGGCCGCCGGCGGCCCCCCGCAAATCGCCACCTCCTGTCCGGCGATCGTCCTCTACGTCGAGAAATACTACCCGCAGCTCCTCGACGCCCTGGCCCCGATCGTCTCCCCGATGGTCGCCGCCGCCCGGGCCCTGCGGAAACTGAGCGGCGAAGATCTCCGGATCGTCTTCATCGGCCCCTGCACCTCAAAGAAGATCGAGGGGGTAGACGACAAGATCCCGCAGGAGATCGACGCCGTCCTCACTTTCCGGGAACTGAGAACCTTCTGGGCAGAGGCGGGACTGGACCAAGCAGAGATCGGCCCTTCCGACTTCGACCCCCCCCACGGGAGGCTGGGGGCCCTCTTCCCGCTGCACGGGGGGATGCTCCAGGCGGCCGATATCCGCGAAGACCTGATCGCCCGCGAGGTGGTCACCTCCTCCGGGAGCGGCTTCACCACCGCGATCAGCGAATTCGCCTCCGGAGGACTCGATACCCGGATCCTCGAGATCCTGGCCTGCGACGGCTGCATTATGGGGGCGGGGATGCAGACCACGCTCCCCCCCTTCCGGCGGCGGGTCCTGATCGGAAACTACGTCCGCGACCGAATGCGGGAGCGCGCCGAGGCGGAATGGCGGGAAGCATTCGACCGCTGCCGGGACCTCGACCTCTCCCGGACCTATACCGACCTCGACCAGCGGATCGAGCCGCCGGAAAGCGAAGAGATCACCGCCATCCTCCGCCGGATGGGAAAACTCGAGCCGAGCGACGAGCTGAACTGCGGCGCCTGCGGCTACCCGACCTGCCGGGAGCACGCGGTGGCGATCCACAAGGGTCTGGCCGAAAGCGAGATGTGCCTCCCCTACACCATCGACCGCCTCAACGAAACGGTGGTCGAACTGGCCCGCTCCCACGGGGAACTGGCCAGCGCCCAGGAAGCCCTGATGCAGTCGGAGCGGCTGGCCAGTATGGGGCAGCTGGCTGCCGGGATCGCCCACGAGGTCAACAACCCCCTTGGGGTGGTCCTGATGTACGCCCATATCCTGCTCGATGAACTGGAGGAGGACAACCGGCAGCGGCAGGACGCCCGCCTGATCGTGGAACAGGCCGAGCGCTGCAAGAAAATCGTCTCCGGGCTGCTCCACTTTTCTCGCCAGAACAAGGTTCTCCGGGAACCGGCCGATATCCGGGAACTGGCCGAGAAGGCCCGGGCGGCGGTCCTCCAGCCGGAGGGGGTCGAGATCGAAATCGTCCACGAACCGGCCGAGTCGGCGTCCCGGCTCGACCGGGATCAGATCCTCCAGGTTCTGACCAACCTGCTCAGCAACGCCGTCGCCGCGATGCCCGAGGGGGGCAAGATCACCATCCGGACCGGGGGCGACAACGAGCGGGTCTTCTTCTCGGTCGCCGACACCGGGGTCGGGGTTCCCCCCGAGAACCGGGTCCGGATCTTCGACCCCTTCTTCACCACCAAGCAGATCGGCAAGGGCACCGGGCTGGGGCTGGCCATCTCCTACGGGATCGTCAAGATGCATCGGGGAGAGATCGCGATGGAGTCAAACTCCGACCCCGCCGCGGGCCCCACCGGATCCACCTTCACCGTCACCCTCCCCCGCCGGGAGAAAGATGTGCGATGATTCGCAGTTCAAACAGGGAACGGACAAAACACGATAGCGATTATTTTCTCTTCGTGAAGATCCGTGGAGATTAGTGGATTAAAGAAGGGGCCGAGGCGGGGGAAACCTAAATTAAATTAGTGGTAATCAGTGTAAACTTGTGGTGAGTGAAGTCGAATCCATTAGTGGACAGTATTTAAATGGACAAAAACCAAAAGAAAATTCTGATCATTGACGACGACCCCGACTTCCTCTTCCAGTTGGAGGCGATCCTGACCTCGGCCGGATACGGGGTGGTCAGGGCCGAGAGCCGGGCCGAGGGGGAAGCTCTCCTGGCGGAGGAACAACCCGACGGAATGATCGTCGATCTGATGCTGGAGGAGAACGACGACGGCTTCGTCCTCTGCCACCTGGCCCGGAAACTCCACCCCCGGATGCCGATCATTATGGTCACCGGGGTGGCCGGCGAGGAGGGGATAGCCTTCGACACCATCACCGGCGAGGAGCGGGACTGGATCAAGGCCGACCTGATCCTGGCCAAGCCGGTCCGGGCCGAGCAGGTCCTCGCCGCCCTGGAACGCCTGGAGGGAGGTAAGAGATGATCACGCTGCGGGTACTGGCGGTTGACGACGAGCCGGGGATGCTCTCCGGGATCGAACGGGTGCTGGACGGCTACCGGACGGTGGTGGAGGAGATCGAGGGCGAGGTGGAGTTCCGGGTGGAGACCGCCGAGACCGGGGAGAAAGCCCTGGCGGCGATCGAGGCCTCCCCCCCCGACCTCCTCCTCCTCGACTACAAGCTCCCGGATATCGACGGGCTGGAGGTCCTGGCCCGGCTCGCCCCCGACTCCCGGGATATGCTGGCGATCTTCATTACCGCCTACGCCTCGATCGACACCGCGGTCACCGCCACCAAGCGGGGGGCTTACGACTTTCTGGCCAAGCCCTTCGCCCCCGCCGATCTGAAGTACGTTATCCGCAAAGCGTCGACCCGGCTGCTTCTGGCCCGGCGGGCGCGGGAACTGGAGGCGGAGAAGAAACGGGTCCGCTTCGAGTTCATCCGGGTCCTCGGCCACGAACTGAAGGCCCCGATCGGCGCCGTCGCCGGAAACCTCTACCTCCTGCGGGACCGGGTGATGGGCGACGAGGTGGAGAAATACGGCCCCGTGGTCGAGCGGTCCCTGAAGCGCCTGGAGCAGATGCGGAAGCTGATCGGCGACCTTCTGGATATGACCCGGATCGAATCCGGGGAGAAGAAACGGACCCTGGAGGAGATCGACCTGGTCGAGGCGGCCCGCTCCGCCCTGGAGGCGGCGGGCCTCGAGGCGGAGAAACTCCAGCTCACCCTCGACCTGAAAGGCCCCGACCGGCTGCCGCTGGAAGCCGACGCCACCGAGATGGCGATGATCTTCAACAACCTGGTCTCCAACGCGGTCAAGTACAACCAGCCGGGGGGAAAGGTCACCGTGGAACTGGAGAAAACAGACGAGGAGACCCTGATCCGGGTCAGCGACACCGGGATCGGGATGTCCCCTCAAGGGGTGGAGAAGCTCTTCGGCGAGTTCGTCCGCCTGAAAGACAGCCGGACCAGGGAGATCCTGGGCAGCGGACTGGGACTGTCGATTCTAAAACGGGTAACCGAACTCTACGGGGGCAAGGTGGAGGTGGAGAGCGAGCTGGATAAAGGCTCAACATTCACCGTCCGCCTCCCCCGGGGCCAATGACCACAGCGGCGGAAATTAAATACCCCGACTTCATCGACGGGGAACTGCTCAGCCGGCTGGCGGGGAAGGGACGGGAGGATCCGGGGCGGGTCCGAGCGGCGATCGGGCGGGCGCTGGAGAAGGAGCCGCTGACCGTCGAGGAGACGGCGGGTCTCCTGGCCGCCGATTCCGAAGATCTCCTCGAGGAGATCTTCGCCGCCGCCCGGCAACTGAAGCGGGACGTCTACGGCAACCGGATCGTCATCTTCGCCCCCCTCTACATCGGCAACCTCTGCGTCAACGACTGCGTTTACTGCGCCTTCCGCCGGACCCAGGAAGCCACCCTCCGCCGGACCCTGAGCGAGGCGGAACTCCGCCGCCAGGTCGAGGCCCTCGAGGACGCCGGCCACAAGCGGCTGATCCTGGTCTTCGGGGAGCATCCCGACTACCCCCCCGAATTCATCGCCCGGACCGTCCGGGCGACCTACTCGGTGAAGAAGGGCCGGGGGGCGATCCGGCGGGTGAACATCAACGCCGCCCCCCTCGATCACGACGGCTACCGGATGGTCAAGGAAGCGGGGATCGGGACCTACCAGATCTTCCAGGAGAGCTACCACCGTCCCACGTATCAAGCCGTCCACCCCGCCGGAACCCGGAAGGCCGACTACCTCTACCGTCTCCACGGCCTGACCCGGGCCTGGGAAGCGGGCTGCGACGATGTCGGGATCGGGGCGCTCTTCGGGCTCTGCGACTGGAAGTTCGAGGTCCTGGGGCTGGTCTCCCACGGACGTTTCCTCGCCGAACGGTTCGGCTGCGGCCCCCATACCATCAGTTTCCCCCGCCTGCGGCCGGCCCAGGGCTTCAACCCCGAACCCGGGCGGCTGGTCTCCGACCGCGACTTCAAGAAACTGGTCGCGGTCTTGAGGTTGGCCGTCCCCTACACCGGGATGATCCTGACCGCCCGGGAACCGGCCGCCATCCGCCGGGCGGTGATGGAGTTCGGGGTCTCCCAGATCGACGCCGGAACCCGGATCGAACTGGCCGGGTATACCCGGAAGGGGCCCCAGGAACTGAAGCGGGAACAGTTCGAGATCGGGGACACCCGCTCGCTCGACGAGATCGTCGGGGAACTGCTCCAGACCGGGTATATCCCCAGTTTCTGCACCGCCTGCTACCGGCTGGGCCGGACCGGGGTCCAGTTTATGGAGTACGCCGTCCCCGGATTCATCCGGAATTTCTGCACCCCCAACGCCCTGCTGACCCTGGCCGAATACCTGGAGGACTACGCCTCCGAGGAGACCCGCCGGGCCGGATGGCGGGTCCTCGAACGGGAGGCGGCGGGGCTGGCCGATCCCCGGTTCGCCGGCCGGCTGGACCGGATCCGCTCGGGGAAGGAACGGGACCTCTACCTCTGATGAAACCGGACCCGGCCCCGGAACGACCCCTCTCCCGGGAGGCCATCAGAGAACTCCTCGGCCCGATCCCCCCCGAACGGGTCGAGCTTCTCTTTGCCGAGGCCCGACAGGTCAAGCGCCAAACTTGCGGCCGGAAGATATTTCTCCGGGGGATCGTCGAGCTTTCCAACTGCTGCGAAAAGGACTGTTTCTACTGCGGGATCCGCCGCTCCAACCCGGACGTCGCCCGCTACCGGATGGAGGAGGAGGAAGTCATCGCCGCCGCCCGGGCGTCTTTCCGCCGCGGCTACCGATCCATCCTCCTCCAGTCAGGGGAAGAGAAGACCCCTCAAGCCGTCGACCGGGTGGAACGGCTGACGGGGCGGATCAAGACCGAGACCGATGGCCGGATGCGGATCGTCCTCTCCCTGGGAGAACAGGAGCCGGAGACCTACCGCCGCTGGAGGGCGGCGGGTGCCGACCTCTACCTTTTGCGGATCGAGACCTCCAGCCCCCGGCTCTACCGCTCCCTTCACCCGAGAAACCACCTCCACCAGAGACGTCTGGAATGCCTCCACACCCTCCGCGAACTTGGCTACCAGGTCGGGTCGGGGATGCTGATCGGCCTCCCCGGCCAGACCCCGGGGGACCTGGCCGACGACGCCCTCTTCTTAAAAGAGATCGATGTCGATATGATCGGAATGGGGCCCTATATCCCCCACCCCCGCACCCCGCTGGCCCGGCAAGCCGGGAAGGTCTCACCGGCGGAGCGGCTCCTGCGGGGGCTGAAGATGATCGCGGTCTGCCGGATCCTGATGCCGGAGGTGAACATCGCCGCCACCACCGCCCTGGGCACCCTCGATCCGGCCGGCCGGGAACTGGGGTTGGCGGCCGGGGCCAACGTGGTGATGCCCAACCTGACCCCGCCGGACTACCGCCGGGAGTACAACCTCTACCAGGGCAAGCCGCTGGAAGAAGACGGGATATTAGGCCTGGAAAGCCTCCACCGCCGGATCGCCGCCGGGGGCGATGAACTGGTCCTCGACGAATGGGGAGATTCCCTTCACTTCCGTCGGCGCATTAGGTATAGTAATGGAAAATTGAAACGCCCGTAGGGGCGCGGCACGCCTCGCCCCTTCCAGTCCGAGGTCAGATAAGGGAGAAAAACAATGAAGATCTATATCATCGACGACGATATTGACATTGTCGGCGCGCTCACCGCTTCCCTGGAAGCGGCGGGCTACGAGGTCGGCTCGCAATACGAGGAAGAGGACCTGGTGGAGAAGATCGGCCGGTTCAACCCCGACCTGATCATCCTCGACGTGATGTTCCCGGGCGATCCGGGGGCCGGATTCCGGATGGCGAGGACCATCCGCCACCAGGACCGGTTGAGCCGGATCCCGATCATAATGCTCTCCGCGGTCAACCGGGAGGGGGATTTCCTCTGCAAGTTCTCCAGCCGGGATATCGACGAGGTCTATCTCCCGGTCACCGAGTTCGTGGAGAAACCGGTCGACCCCGCCGTCCTGATCGCCAAGATCAAGAAACTGACCGCCTGATTTTCACAGCGACTTAAGTTCTGCGAACAGCAGACGCAACTCGGGCGACTCGCTCAGGGCGTCGGCGCTGCGGAAGAATTCGTCGATGTTCCATCGCTGTTTCTCCCCGCCGATTTATCCAACGATTTTTATTCCTTCGCCCCCCCGTAGTCCCCCCTCGTTGGAGAATCCTCTCAGTCAATACAGATCAAGCGGAAATATCCCGGCCAGGAGCCGGAAATGTCTGTCGAATGAATAGAGATTGAGCCGGTTCCTGATCGCCTGCTGAGCGATGATCAGGTCCGGAATACCGACCCGGTTTATTCCCTCGCGGAGACAATCGGTCCGCATCGTGATCAAGTTATCCCAATCCACTGAGATCGGGAGACGCTTGACTTCGCGCAAGAGAGAGATCAATCGCTGCTCACGACAGAGATATAGCCCGGGGAGAAGCTCGGCGAGAATGAGATCGTTGATGACAATAAGATTTTCGTCGATCAGGAAATCCAGCGGTTCCGCTTTCTGGCTGCCGCGGAAATATTCGATCCAGACCGAACTATCGATCAGAACGCTCACTTCCGCTTCCGGAGAACATCCAGGTCAATCTCACAATCCAGGCGGCCCCGGTATCGTTTCAAACGCTGAAGGCGGCTCCTCCGGACGAACTCCTCCAGCGCCGCGATGATAACCCCGGTCTTGGTCCTTTGGTTGGACGCCTTCATCGCTTCAGAAATAAGCCGATCGGGGATTTCCAATGTTGTTCTCATTACTCAGCCTCCATATCATTATGTTTATTATGCATACTTAGTATGCCAAATTTATAAATTTATGCATACAGTATTTCTATTTTCAATCACCGGCCTCTGGCCGTAAAGAACTATCTCGTCTTCAATTCAATTGAAATATCTCGGTTATCGGAGGTCGAGGGTCAGGGCGTAGGCCGAGCCGTGCTCGATCCGGAGGCGGTAGCGGCCGGGCAGGAGGCGGGGGATGACGGACGCCCGGGGGCCGCGGGTGAGAAAAGACCAGACCAGTTTCCCGGCTCTTTGCAGCTGGAGCCGAGCCCCGTCGATTGGGTTGCCGGCTCCGTCGCGGACCGCCACCCGGCAGGCGGGCGCTCCATCTCCGCTGCGGAAAAATTCCACCTCCGCCTCGATCCCTTCCCCGCTGACAGCCCGCCGGCAGCCCCGGGCCTCGACGGGGCCCTTCCCGGTCCGGTAGTCGTCCGGACGTTCCGCGGCCCAGGCCAGGCTGCCCGGGGCGGATTTCAGGGCCGCGAGATCGAACTCGATCGCCCCGAGAAAGATCTCCGGGGGGCGGGGAAAGAACTTCTCCGCGATCAGCCGGTCGAGGCGGGCGGGGGGCGGGGCAGACACGGCGGCGGCCCGGCGGAGAAAATCCCCCGTCCGGCCCAGCTTCTCCGCCGTCTTCCGGCAGGCGAGGCAGGATTCGAGATGGGACTCGAGCCGGGAGGACTCGCCGGCTTCCAGTTCGCCGTCCAGGTATCGGCTGATGATTTCTCCCGGCGGGCATTTTTTCATCGCGCTTGTTCCTTTTTCGGTTCGCTTCCGTTTCGGGCGGAGGATAATTATCGTTGAATATCTTCCGACGTATCCGGATTGGAATAAAACCCCTTTTCCCATCTCGGCCTTTACCTGATAGTCGGATCGAGGGCCGGATTTATTCCCAGATATCTTCCAAAGAGAAAATTCCCGCCGCCGACAGCAACTCGGCCAGCCGGGCCTTGGCCAGGTAAATTTCCTTCCCCACGTAGTTGGTATCCGCCTTCCGGCCGGTCCGGCCGGTGACCCGGGCGGCGATCTCCCGGTAGCTCAATCCCTCCAGCCATTGCTCGATGATCAATCTTCTCTCCCGGGGCAGGCCCCGGAGAAATTTTTGCAGCAGTTCGCCCGCCTCCCCCCGGACAACCTCCCGGTCGGGACCGGGGACCGAGCCCGATGGGCCGGACTCCGCCCGGCGGATAAGTTCCGAGCCGTCGAGGGGAAGGGGGACGTTTTTCCGGACCCGGTCGACCGCCTTGTTCCGGGCGATCCTCCCGATCCAACTGGCGATGCCGGATCGGCCGGAGAAAGATTGTCGGGAGGAGAAGATCGCCTCCCAGGCCTCCATAAACACATCTTCCCGATCCCGCTCCGGGACCCCCGCCTTTCCGATCACGAACCAGACCAGGGAGCCGTAACGGGCGTAAGTCTCACTGAAGGATTCGCAATCCATTGTCTCAGCCGGCGTCCCCGGTTAGATTCCGGAGGAAAAAGAGCAGTCCGTCGGGGCCATCCGGGTTCGGGATAACGCCTCTGCGTTCGCGGCAAGAAGATGCAGTCATAACTCCCCCTCTGCCAGATTCAGCGGGAAACGGGGATATCGCCTGCGGTGCCGTAATAGGCCCGGGTCAGTCCCCGGACCGCCCAGAGACCGGTCCCCGGGCGGAAGACCGCCGGGTAGTCGATCCGGTCGCCGCGGTAACCTGAAGGGACCGCGAGATCCCCGTCGGCACCATAAGCAAAAACGCTCAAGCCGCGGACCCGCCAGCGGCCTCCGGTTTCGTAGACGGCCGCCCGACTGGTACCCTCCCCGCCGTAGTCGGCCGGAACCGGAGACCCGGAACCGAAGTAAAACCGGGACAACCCCCGGATCGCCCAGAGACCGCTCCCCGGACGGTAAATCCCGGAATCCCGGAATCCATCCCCCCGGAAGTCGGCGGAAACGGGGAGATCGCCGGTCCGGCCGAAGTAGACGCGGGTCAAGTCCCGGACCGCCCAGAGGCCGCTCGCCGGGCGGTAGACGGCCGGAGTCCAGGCTCTTTCGGAGTTATAAGGCCCGGAAACCGGCAGGTCCATCCCGCCGCCGAAGTAGAGCCGGGTCAAACCCCGGACCGCCCAGAGGCCGTTGTCCGGACGGAAGACGGCGGGGATAGTGGTGCCGTCTCCCCGGTAATCACCGGGGACCGGAAGGTCGCCGGAGCGGCCGAAGTAGACGCGGGTCACCCCCCGGGCGGCCCAGAGGCCGGAAGCGGGACGGAAGACGGCAAACTCGCTGGTTCCATCGCCGTTGTAATCCCCCCGTTCACAGAGCGCGGGGACCGAAACCGGAACCGCCAACCGGGCCAGGGCCCCCACCCCCGCCTTGACGATCTCGGTCATATAGTCGAGGTTGCAGTTGGACAGCGTGTCACCGAGGCGATGATAATTCGGGTTGAAATCATCCCAGGACTCAATCGCGACCATCGCCGGATAGTCAGCCTGCCAGAACCGGTACTGGTCGCTCCAGGAGGGGGCGGTCCGTTAATAGACCGGGTCCAGGGCCAGGCCGTAAACCTCAATGGTATCGAGGAAGAGGTCCCCGAGCAGGTTGGACGCTCCGGTGGTCCCGGAGTAGATCTCCATCGCCCCGTCACTGTCGCCGTCGTAGGCGATCATATCGAAGTTGAGCGCGCCGGCGATAAAATCCCCGGCGGCCAGGACGTCCTGAACATAATAATAACTTCCGATCAGCCCCTGCTCCTCCCCGGTGAAGAGGAGGTAGCGGACGGTGTACTCAAAGCTGTAGTCGCTGAGGATTCCGGCGGCGGCCAGGACCGCCGTCGAACCGGAGGCGTTGTCGTCGGCCCCGGGTGCGACTGGCCCGGTCGGGAGATTGTCGATATGGGCGCAAATAATATAGATCTGTTCCGGGTTGACCGAACCCGGCTGTTCGGCGACGACATTGCGCCAGCTGTTGCCGTTGTATTCGTACTCGTGGTAGGCGACCTCCAGCCCCAGGCCTTCGAGCCGCTCGTACGCGTAACCGGTAGCCCAGGCTATACCCTCGGTCTGGTAGGAGTTACGGGTCAGGATTCTCCGCTCGACCCCGCCGATCGTGACCAAATTCTCCCCGGTCAGGTCGCCCATTATCTCCTCCAGTCCATCCCGGTCGACCAGGTTGAGGATCTCCCGGATAACCGGCTCTTCGGCCCCGGACTTGGATATAACCCGGGAAGGGACCGGCGGGGCGGAGAGTGACGTCGGGGCGAAAACCCGGGTGATCTCGGCCCCGGCTTCGGCCAGGAGTTCGGCCCTCCGCTGGGTAGTCCGGATCAGGGCGGAATCGGTCTCGAATTCGAGCACTTCCCCGAAATCGGAGAGCCGGAAGCGGACATCCGGCCGGATTCGGGAAACCCGGAACAGAGCTTCCGGGGGGGAGGTATCCTCTCCGGCCGGAGAGCTGCCGCAGGGAGCAAGGAGGAGAAAAACCAGGAGGATCAGGAAAAGCCAAAGACCGGGTTTAACCGGAAGCGGTTTCATCCCTTCAGATATCGACCAGGATCGAACGAGAGGGGGGGATCTCCCCTTGGCGGGGTTCCTTCCCCTCCCCCGGGAGCAGCCGGAAGAATTTCATGTCGGGATCCTTGATGGTGATCTCCAGATCATTGAGAGGATACGGCGAGGGATTAACCCAGCGGATAATCAGAGTCTCCCCTTCCCGCCCGGTTTGAAAATCAACCTCCGCCCGGGCCAGCCACCATTCGCTCAGTTCCGCCATCGGGCAGAACCAAACCCCCTCTTCCCGGAGAAACTTGATTATCCGTTCCAGCCGGGCCAGGTTTCCCGGCTCGGAAATCTGGGGGAAGTGGGTGAGGAAGGCAAAGACTCCTCCCCGCTTCCGGTAGCGGCGGAAGATCTTCAACGTTTTCTTGGGCCGGACGGTAGGGTCGGTCTGGGAGGTGATCTCCAGCAGGTTCAATCCGTCGGGATGGTAGGGATACATCAGCCGCCGGGGCAAGGAAGGCAGGAGGAGAGTTTTCGGGGTGGTCGGGGGAAGGTCGAGGTCGGAACCGTAGAGAAACCCCAGCCGGTCGAGCGCCCGGAAGGTCCGGCGGTTGCCGGAGAAACAGGGGCTGCGGTGGCCGCGGGGGGGGAAACCGAGCCCGGTCAGGAGATCCCGTCCCCGCCGGATAATCTGATACTGCTCCTCCTCGGAGAGATAAGCCATCTCCGCCCCCATCTTTACCGAACGGCCCCGGTTCTTCTCGCTGTAATGGGCCCAGCCGTGCTGGGCGATCTCGTGGCCGTCGCGGCGGAGTTGCTCCAGCATTTTTACCGTCGGACTCCCGGCGGACAGGGGATACTGGCCGAGGTGGTTGGGGATGACAAAGAAGGTTCCCCTGACCTCCAGTTCCCGCAAAAGCACCCGCAGCCGCTCCACAACCTCCAGCGGGGTGACCGCCGAGAGGTCGTCGCTGGTAAAGACCGCCGCCACCGGAGCTCCCCGGGGATAAAGCCCGACCACGATCTCCCGGTTCTCCCGGAAGCGAACCGGGGGCCCGGAGAGATAATCCCGCCAGATATAGCCGGTGTTGTACCCGATCCAGGCCAGCAAAAGGAGCAGTCCGAGACCAAAGAAGAGGAGAATCTTTCTCAGCTTTTTTCTCATCGAAGAAATGGTTCCCAAATTTCCTTGGCGCCACCAGGCCGGTCAACCGAAACCTTAATCGCAATCGGGATCGCTATCGGGATCGCTATCGGCTTTTGCCAGGCTTTCGATAGCGATTACAGTCTACTATATAGTGTCTGAACGAAAACCTTAAATCACATAGACTTTGTCATTGCGAGGAACGAAGTGACGAAGCAATCTCATCACAAACTAAACAGATTGCTTCGTCGTCCCTCCTCGCAATGACCTGGTT
>JAVCCZ010000175.1 GCA_030765265.1 Candidatus Erginobacter occultus | reverse complement strand
CCCCAGGGTCAGACCTTGACTATTGACAGTTTCTGGTAATATGGATCGACCAGGGACACTTGAAGAACATCGGAGTACTCTTGAAAGCCGCGCTGGATGTTCACTATGGTTGTAGCGGAGCGACCGCTGCTTGTGTGGTCTTTGAATCCTGGGAGAACAGTTCTCCGGCCGAGGTCCATCGGGCGGTTATTCCGGAGGCGGCGGGGTATCGGGCGGGGAGGTTCTTTGAGCGGGAACTGCCCGGTCTCCAGGCGGTTCTGGAGGCGGCCGGACGGGAGTTCGAATCGATCGTGATTGACGGATACGTCCATCTCCGGGGCGGGGCGGGGAAGGGGTTAGGTCAGCACCTCTGGGAGGCGCTCGGCTGCGAGTCCGAGGTTGTGGGTGTCGCCAAGAACCCCCTGAAGATAGCCGAGCGGTTTGTCCCGATTCTCCGGGGTCGGAGCATCAAGCCTCTGTTCGTCTCCGCGGCCGGCTGCCCGCTGGCATCGGCCCGAAAGGCAGTCCTGAGTATGCACGGGGCGTACCGCATCCCGACGCTGCTGAGGCTGGCCGACCGATATGCCCGTTGGGACGGGGAATAAATACCTGAATTTTTCACGCCAAACCGGGGGGAGAGGGAAATCGGGACGGGGAATAAATAAGTTACCGGCAAAGGAGGAAGCAATGGAGAAGAAATTACCGTGGTATATCGGCAAATCTCCCCTGGGAGCGGCCTACCAGCACTATTCCAACGCGGCCCGGGGGGAAACGGTACTGGACAAAAAGACCAAGGAACTGATCCGGTTGGCCGTCGCCTCGGTATTCCGCTGCGGTCACTGTACCGAGCATCACCTCAAGGACGCGTTGGCGGCGGGAGCGTCCAAGGAAGAGGTAGCGGAAGCGCTATTGCTCTCCTCGCTGCAGGCGGCCGGCACGCAATTAAACTGGAACCGGGAATTGCTGGAGCGGTATCTGGAGTAAACTTCGAGAATAGGGCCGATGGTTGGCCGTAAGTTGGGAGAGAGGAGGGAAGTATCCCCAGCCGGTTTTGCCGAGGACTTAAGCCGCCAACTTGCCTCCAGTCCCTGTTATCCGGAGCTGGGTTGGCGGCCGCAACCGATAGTTAGGATACAGAGGAAAATATTATGAGAGTGATGAGCGTGGCGACAGTGTTGCTGACAATTCTGGCGGCGGCGGGGTGCGCGACAACGAAGGAGCCGGTGGTATTGACCGGAGAATATCTCGTCGAGCGGGACGGTATCTGGTACGAGATCGATTCCGAGGAACCTTTTACCGGGATGATGGCGGAATACTGGCCGGGCGGGGAGAAGAAGGTGGAGGCCGAGCTGGTCGGCGGCCAGGTCCACGGCCGGCTGACCGAATGGTACGAGGACGGGCAGGAAGCCTCCCGGGCCGAATACCGCGACGGCCAACTTTACGGGGAGGCGGTTGCCTGGTACGAAGACGGCCAGAAGCTCGCCGAGGTGGAGTTCATCGACGGCGAGGAGGTCAGCCGCCGGGAATGGGACGAGGAGGGGAACCCGATCGGGGAGTGAGCCCGGCCGGGCCGCGACAACCGGTAAGGCGTGGGCGATGGCTTATCACGTCTATGTGATCGAACTCGATTCGGAGGTCCGCCGGAGCGGTCGCTTCCAAAAAGCCAACCCCCGGATGACCATCGCGCTCCCCTGTCTCTACGTCGGCCAGACGGCCAAGAGCCCGGCGGCTCGCTTCCGGCAGCACCTGAGTGGAGGGCGGTTGTCGAACAGTTTCGTCAAGAGGTACGGCCGTCGGCTCCTTCCGGATCTCTACCGGAAGTATAACCCCATCCCCACCCGAAAAGACGCGCTCGAACTGGAGAAGTACCTGGCGGAGATACTCCGGGCGGCCGGCCACGGCGTCTGGACCAACTGAGCGGGAGTTCGCTTGAGGATGATGACGAGCGGGGACAGTCTCAATGCCATACGGGCCGCGCTGCGGGAATCCGAGGATACATCGGACGCCGATTTCCTCCGGCGCTATTTCAAGACCGCTCCCGGAGAATACGGGGAAGGCGATCGGTTCATCGGGGTTCGGGTTCCGGAAGTACGGCGCGTCGCCCGCCGATTTCGTAACCTGTCCCTCTCCAAGACGCTGGTCCTGCTTAAATCGGAGATCCACGAGGAGCGTTTCCTGGCCCTGGTTATCCTGACGGAGAAATTCCGGAGAGGCGCCCCGGACGAGCAGTCGGAAATCTACCGGGAATACTTAAACCATACTCGCTTCATCAATAACTGGGACCTGGTGGATGCGTCGGCCGACAGGATTGTCGGGGCCTACCTGCGCGCCAGGTCCCGTCGACCGCTTTACGGACTGGCCCGTTCGGAACTGCTCTGGGAGCGGAGGATCGCCGTTATGGCCACCTTCCATTTTATCAAAAACGGCGAGTTTGAGGAGACCCTGAAGATTGCCGGGATGCTCCTGGCCGATCGCGAGGACTTGATTCACAAGGCCGTGGGCTGGATGCTGAGAGAGGTCGGCAAGAGAGACCGGGACCTCGAAGAGTTATTTCTCCGGGAACGCTATCGAAGAATGCCCCGAACTATGCTCAGGTACGCCATCGAGAAGTTCCCCGAGAATCTCCGGCAGCAATACCTGCGGGGTGCGATTTAAAGGCAGCAAGGAGAATTGCGGGCAACAGGTGAATAGGGGCTGCTGAGATGCTGAGATACCTCCGAGAAAACCTGTGGAGAGGGCTGAAGACCTCTCCGTTCAAGGGACCGGCGCGTGCCTGGGCTTTATTCCCCGCGTTCGCCGCGGCGGCCCTCGTTGTCGGTTTCGCCGCCCGCCTCTTCAGTTACGCGCCGCTGCCCCTGCCCGCCGCGGCACTGCTGGCCGTCACCTTGGTCGTCTTCCCTTCGATTGTCGAGGAGGCGTTCTTCCGCGGCGTGCTGATTCCCCGGGATACGGCGGAGAGGGGGAGGGGACGGGCGGCGGCAAATATCGCGGTGAGCACGCTGCTATTTGTCGCCTGGCATCCGCTCAACGCGCTCGTTTTCACCCCCTCCGCGGCGCCGATCTTTCTCGATCCCTGGTTCCTCGTCATCGTGGCCGCCCTGGGCGTTACCTGCGGCTACGCGTATGTCGTCTCGAAGTCGATCTGGGCCCCCGTCATCATTCACTGGGCGACCGTCTTCGCCTGGGTACTCTTCCTCGGCGGCCGGAACCTCGTGCTGGAGATGTAGCCGCCCGGCGATTATTTACTGCCTGCCCGGACAAAGTCAGGAACGGTCCTGGTACGCTTGTCTCTTCCCTCCGCACCGCCGATCCCCGCCATCCTTTCCCTCTGCGCCGCTGCCGCGGTTTTACCGGCGGTGGTTTCTTCATCCGCGTCCGCCCTCGGCGGAGAATTTGCAGATTTTTAGGAATAAATCACCCTCCGGTTACGACTATCAGTTGGAAGGCAGAACTCTATAGCCAACAGGAACAGGAAATATCCAGTGAAGAAGGCACCTAACGTGACGGAGGGAAACGTTATGAAAAGCAGGGTGTTCAGCCTGGTTTTGAGCGGGGAGCAGAGAAGCCGTGACGAAAAGAGCTTGAACAGTTTTCTCCGGCAGGTCGAAGTGAAGAAAATCTTTGCATCGGTAGTCGACGAGAGGCTGCCTCTCTGGTCGATACTGATATTTTACGAGGGTGAGGCGGGGGGCGGGAGAAGGTCCGAAGGTAAGACCGAGCCCGCCGAAGAGATCATACTGACCGCGGAAGAACAACAGCTCTACGAAAAACTCCGCGAATGGCGGTGGGAGAAGGCCAAAGAGGAAAACGTCCCCGGCTACATTATCGCGCGCAACGTTTCGCTCAAGCTTCTGGCGAAATCCGAGATCGATACCGAAGAAGACCTGCTCACGATCCGCGGCATCGGGCCCGGTTTGGCCGGGAAATACGGAGCGGATATTCTCGAGGTGTTGAAGCAATTCCGGGGATGTAACGATGCCGCCTGCCGGGAAAATATACCAGTCCCCGCCTGACTTTAGCGGATACGTGAAGATCTGTCCCGGCATCTGGCTTGATTGGTGACGGTTGCCTGAACAGGTCCATTGTATGTGGGAAAAGTATATTGACCGCTCCGTTCTTGATGTGTGATTATATGTGTAACTGTTTGTGTGGAGGAAAAAGACAATGGCGACCAATCTACAGATTGATGACCGGCTGATAACCCGCGCGATGAAGATCGGCGGCCATCGCACGAAAAAAGCGGCGGTAACCGAGGCCCTGACGGAGTACATCCGTCATCTGGAGCAGGAGGATATCCTCCCACTCTTCGGGGTGATGGAATATGATCCCGGCTACGACTACAAGGCGCTAAGATCCATCAAGTGAAAGTGCTGGTCGATACCAGTGTCTGGTCCGCGGCCTTAAGGCGGTCAAAGGGGGCAGATCCAACCGTGGCAGCGGAATTGCGGAACCTGATTCTGGAGCACCGGGTTGAGATTATCGGGCCCATCCGGCAGGAGTTGCTCTCGGGACTGAGAGAGAAGGCGCAGTTTGAAAAACTGGAAAAACATCTGGCCGCCTTCCCGGATATTGCCCTGGGCACCGAAGACTACGTGACGGCGGCTAAGTTGTTTAATCTCTGCCGGGCCGGGGGGATCCAGGGATCGAATACCGATTTTCTGATTTGCGCCATCGCGGTTCGCAAGCGCCTCGCGATCTATACGACCGATCGGGATTTTGCCCTCTTCTCCCGCCACCTCCCGATTGTCCTGCACCAAGCCCGATAATTCCGGGGACACGATACCTGTCTTTCCGTGGGTCCGCTGTGTTTCGATGGGATAATCGCGCTCGTCTGAGAGTGTCGGATATGGCATAATCGCGCGCTGATCGGGGAATTGAATCCCGGGTGTTTCCAGAGCGAATAAACTGAAGTCGGTCCCTGGGGAAGAAATAACCGATATGCGGGAAGTGATTGAAGTTTTGGCTGCCCTGGGCCGGTCGAAGTTTCGCTCCCGGATCAGGTT
>JAVCCZ010000145.1 GCA_030765265.1 Candidatus Erginobacter occultus | reverse complement strand
TCGTGGTCATCGACCGCTGCTGGTTCTCCTCCGGGGGGAAGGTCCCTCCCGGCCTCTTCCGCCGCGGGCGGAAGCATCTCACCGTCTGCCTCGACCTCTCCGACGGGCACGTCACCCCGGCCTGGCGGCGGGAGTTTTCCCGTTTCGATCACATCCTCCGCGGACACTGGAACCGGAACTGCTCTTATCCCCCCAACTTCCGTCCCTGGGCCTTCGGCCTCTCCAACCGGATCATCTCCGCCGGCGCCGGGGCCGGGCCCTTCGCCTCCCGCCGGCGGGTCCTGCTGGCCAACTTCCGGCTCTCCCATCCGGTCCGGGAGCTGGCCGAGCGGCTCTTCTATCCCCGGCTGGAAGCGGTCCTCCCTCTCGACCGGACCGCCGAAGGGTGGGAGGAGCGGCCCTGGGAACCGCTCGACCGGATCTTCTGGGAACAGACCGGCCGCCGCCACTACCCGGCCTACTTCCGGCGGCTCCAGGAGTCGGCGGCTTCGTCCTGCTTCAGCGGCTTCTTCCTCCCCGTCCTGCCCCGGTTCCTTAAAAGTCCCCGGGGCGAGCGGATCCTCTCCCGGCTGGGTTGGAGACCCGACCCGGCCACCGGGCGGGTAGCCCAGTGGGAGAGCTGGCGCTTCTGGGAGTCGCTGGCCGCCGGGGCGGTCGCCGTCGGGCTTGACTTCCGGAGCTACGGCCTCGCCCCCCCGGTCCCCCCGGTCAACCTGGTCCACTACCTCGGGCTCTCTCCGGAGAATATCGAGCCGGTCCGGGAATTGCTGGTACGAGATCCGGGGATCCTGGCCCGGATCTCGGAGGCCGGGCGGGAGTGGGCGCTGAAGAACTACGGTCCCCGCCCGACGGCGCTGAGATTCCTGGAGACAATCCAGGCGGGGGGAAGGCCGTGAAGAAGGCGATTTCCGGGTTGGTGCTCTTCAGCCTTGCCGGCTTCCTGGCGGCCGGACTGTCGGGGCGGCTCTTGATCTTCCTGGTCTGCTTCCCCCTGGCCGCCTGGGCCCTCCTGGCCGCCCTGATACTGGCGGCGGCCGCCCTCTTTCTCCGCCTCGGCCGGCGGGGGAGGACGGCGTTTATCTTCCTGGCGGCCGCCGCCGTTTTCCTGGCGGCGGTCCGGGGACTGCTGGTCACCTCCGCGGACCCGGCGGAGAGGAGATCCTCCCTGTCCGACCTGACCTCCCTCCCCTACCTGAGCTGGGTCAAGAGCCGGGGGGAGGCCGGGGAGCAGGGGGCGGCGATCCTCGACCGGGCAAGGGCGGGGGAGGGGCTCAACCTTTACTCCCCCCGGCACCTCCCCGCCGCCTTTTTAATCGACCGGGAAGGCGAGGTCGTCCGCTCCTGGTCCCTGGATTATTTCGGCGGCGAGGGGTGGCACCACGTCGCCCCGGCCGGGGACGGCGGACTCTTCGCCATCGTCCGGGACCGGGGACTGCTCCGCCTCGACCGGGGTTCCAACCTGGTCTGGGCCTTTCCCGGCCGGGCGCACCACGACCTCGCCATTTCCCCGGACGGGGAGATCTTTCTCCTCCTCTCCCAAGAGGAGTTGGTCCGCTGGCGGGGGATCCCGCTCCCGGTCGTCAACGACCTGATCGTCCGCCTCTCTCCCGAGGGAGAACTCCAGGAGGAGATCCCCCTCTACCCGCTCCTCGCCGACCGGGTGACCGCCGAGCGGGTGAAGCTCATCTACCGGGACCTGCTCAAGCCGGCCCGGGTCCTGGATTTCATCAAGGCACGGCTCCGCTCCCGGCCCCCGCTGGCCGATCATCTCCCCTACGACATCTTCCACGTCAATACCCTGGGTCTCCTCGGCCGCGACCTTCCCGGGGTGGGGGAGGAGGGAGATATTCTCTTCTGCTCCCTGATGCTCGATCTGGTGGGGACGATCGACCGGGAGGGGAGCGCCGTCACCTGGTCCTGGGGCCCGGGGGAACTGGACAAGCCCCACCAGCCCACCATTGTCGAAAACGGGAATATCCTGATCTTCGACAACGGCTACTTCCGGGGTTGGTCCCGGGTCATCGAACTCGACCCCGCCGCCGGGGAGATCGTCTGGGAGTACACCGCCTCCCCGCCCGAGAAGTTCTTCACCGCCACCCGGGGCGGGGCCCAGCGGCTGGCCGGGGGTAATACCCTGATCACCGAGAGCAACTCCGGCTACGTCTTCGAGGTCACCCCGGAAGGAGAGAAGGTCTGGGAATTTTACAGCCCCGAGATTGATGGGGATTCCGGATCCCGCGCCGCCATCTACCGGATGACCCGGCTAGATTTCTAGACCGGGCGGGCGGACAGCTTGCGGAGGAAGCGGCGGAAGGTTCCCCAGGTCGTGGGGTCCCGGCGGAGTCGGTAGCGGGCGAGCTGGGCGGCCAGTGGTTCGGTGAGGATCTTTCGGGCGTCGGCGGCGATCCAGCGGCCGTAGTCTTCGGGGGATCTGAACCGCTTCCGGACCGCGGTGGCTGAGGGGGCGCCGTCCCCCGCTTCCCGGTATTCGGGGTCGCGGGGGTCGTCGAGGTGGCGGGCGATCAGCAGCGGCAGGGGGTAGCCGTTGGCCAGCCCGTCGGCGGTCATCCGGTACTGGTCGAGCGGGACCCCGTAATCCCCGGGGGGGGAGAGGTAGTGGCTGAGGTGTTCCTTCCGGGCCAGCCAGGCGGTCCCCCCGATCCAGAGGTTGCGGAAGACCCGGACTCCGGCCAGCTCGATGATCTTCGGACGGGCCAGTTCTTCGTTCCAGTCCTCGGGAAGGAAGGTCCAGCAGCCGAGCAGCCCGAAGCGCTTTTCCCGGCGGAGCAGCGGGGCGATCCGCCCGATCCAGCCGGGGGGGACGAGGATGTCGTCGTCGATCTTCCCCGCCAGGTCGCTCTCTCCCCGGTCGAGAAACCAGAGAAAGGGCTCCCGCTGGCCCCGGTTCTCCCGGGAGAAGTGCCGGGATGCCACCCGGGGATCCTCCAGCCCGGCGAGGATCTCCGCCGAGCCGTCCCGGGAGCCGTTGTCCCAGAGGTAGAGCCGGAAGGGGGAGTCATCGGCGAGGAGATGGGCAAGTGTCTTTTCCAGGTACCGCCGCCGGTCGCGGGTGACCAGGAGGAGGTCGACCGGTTCAGCTGGCCCGGGGGTCGGCGAGCTCATCGTATTCCTCTTTCGTCATTACCAGCCCGGACTCGAACTCCTCTCTCCCCAAAAGGGCGAAGGCGACGATCCGGCGGGCTCCGTCGAGGAGCCGGCAGGTTTTCGGCTCGACGGCAACCCCCATCCGGCCGAGGACCCCGGCGGAGACGAATACCGGTTTCGACCAGGAGTCGATCTCCGGCCGGGCCAGGTCTTCGATCTCCCGCGCCCGGCCCCGGCTGGGCGGATCTTCCCGGAGGATCTCGAAGACAGAGCGGGGTCTCAGCTCCCGGTAACTCTTCCCGGTTCGGCGGTCCCGGATCCGGCAGCGGCAGCGGGCCACCAGGGCCTCATCCCAGGCCGCGGCGAAGTTATCCGCCAGATCGATTCCGAACTTGGGACCGGCCGTCTCCCCGATCCCCCGGAGGAGGGCCTCCAGCCCGGTCCCCCAGTCCCGGATCCGGTAGCGGGCAAAGTAATCCCCGGGCGGGCGGCCGCTCCCCGGGATCGGGGAGAGGGAGAGGGCGATGTTGACCTCGGTCGGCCCGGCGGGGGGACAGATGAAAACCTTCCCCTCGAAGGTATCCCCGGGGGGCGCCGGGTCCGCCGCCGGCGTCCGGCGAACCCCGATCATTTCCAGCAATCGCTTTTTCACAAGATTTCCGGGGGGCGGGATAGATCGGCGAGAATCCGCCGGATCCGGTGGAGGTAGGTGTGCTCTTTTCGCGCCCGTTCCCCGGAGGCCCGGCCAATTTCTTCCGCCGCCCGCGGGTGGTCAAGGTAATACCGCGCCTTCTCGACCAGTTCTTCGACCGAGGAGTAAGTCTCAACTTCGGATCGCGGGGTGAAAATCCCCGCCAGCTTTTCCCGTACATCGACCAATTGGAAAGAGGAGGAACCGGCGATGTCGAAGAGGCGGGGGTTGACCCCGGTTCCGTCGGCGATGAAGTGATGGTTGAGGACGATCCGGCTTTGGTTGTAGAGCCGGTTGACCTCCGGGGGAGTCAGGGTCCCGTTTTTCAAAACGTAGCGGTAGATGAAGGGGTAGCGGAGCTTGAAGATCCGGTGCCGCGGGCCCCGGTGCCAGTACTTGCCGACCAGGGCGACCCGGAGGTCCAGTCGGCCCGCCCCCTTGAGCAGGCAGTTCAAAAGTCCCAGTCGGCCTCCGTAGGGGGTCCCCACGAAGGCGATGTCGTAGATTTTTTCCTTGCCGGCCAGCGGGCGGTA
>JAVCCZ010000220.1 GCA_030765265.1 Candidatus Erginobacter occultus | reverse complement strand
TACCCCTTCCCGGAGCAGGCAGACGTCGAAAGGGATCCCGACTTTTTCCAGATTCTTGACCGTGGGTTCGCCCAGGGGCGCCTGGCGGTTGGTGACGATGATGATCTTCCCTCCCAGATTCCTTACTTCGGTGAGGAATTCAATCGCCCCGGGGAGGGCGGTGGCTTCCATCCGCTGGCACCAGGCGTTCCAGGCGTCCCGGGAGTAACCCTCGCCCTTGGCCGCCTGCTCGGCCTGGAACTGGACGTTGCTGATAATGGTCTCGTCGGCGTCAAGGACCACGCACCAGGTCCCCGGCTTTTTGCCCTCGGCCAGGACTTTCACCCGGTTGATCGCGTTCAGGTAGGCCTGCTGGACGCTGCCGCGATAGGTATCCGCGGCGTAGACCCAGGAGATATCGTTGGGCAGGGTGACGGTCTCGGCCGAGCCCGGCACCGGGATGGAAATCGCCAGGACAACCAGGATAACCAGGAACAACTTATTTCTCGACTTCATTTCTCCTCCTTTCTCAGAACCCCCAACGGGGAGTTAATGTTTAAAGCCGACTTATCATAGGGGACTGAGCGCGGGGACGGAAGAAAAATATTTGCGGTAGGGCTCACCGCGGCCGGAGTTCCAGGTAATCCCGGATCCCCCGGGCGATGGCCTCGGCCACCGCGTCCCGGTGCCGGCGGTCGGTCAGGTACTCCCGTTCCAGGCGGTTGGAGAGAAAGCCGGTTTCGATCAGGATCGAGGGCATCCGGGTATGTTTGAGGACGTAAAATTCCGCCGCCTTGATCCCCCGGTCCGGGGTCCCGGCGGCGGCGCTGAGTCTTTTCTGGACCGCGGCGGCGGCCCGGACGCTCTCCCGGCGCCTTTTGTCCCCGGAATTTTCCTCCCCCGGCCCGCCGGCATAGTCCGGACCGGCCGGGGTCTCCAGCTTCAAGACCGCGTTTTCCCAACCGGCCACCGTCCGCGACCAGAGGCTGGAAGCGGGGGCGTAGAAGAAAGTCTCCGTCCCCAAGGCCAGCTGATTATGGGCGGCGTTGGCGTGGATACTGACGAAGAGTTCGACCTGGAGCCGGTTGGCCATCCGGGCCCGGTTTCGCAGGGAGAGATAACGATCGTCCTCCCGGGTCAGGATGACCCGGCAGCCGTCCGCTTCCAGGATATCCCGCGCCGTTTGGGCGATCTCCAGGACGATCTCCTTCTCCTGGACCAGTCCTTCCCCCACCGCCCCGGGGTCGAGACCCCCGTGTCCGGGATCGAGCATAATCCGGGTCCGGGCCGGCGCCGCCAAAGCCGGGGGCAGGTCTTCCCCCGGAGCCAAATCGGGCAGATTGACCAGGGCCAGGTAGATGGGGACGATCAGGGTCCCATCCCGCCAGTCCACGGGATGATCGAGGATAATCTTCTCCCCGTTCAGCTCCGCTTCCCGGCTCCCCGCCTCGATCCGGAGCCGGAGGCGGTCGGAACCGAAGAGAAACGACCTCCCGTCCTCCGCCTCCAGGACCAGGCCGTAGGCCCGGGCGATCGCCGCCACCGGGATATAGAGCGTCTCCTGGTGCCGGATCGAGCGGACCGGGATCCGGGCGACCGGTCCCCGGAGGATAATTGCCGGGACGGACAGGCCGCCGGAGATCAAAATCGGGAGGAGGCAGCCCAGGAGGACGGATGACGGGCGGAAGAGCAACCGCCGCCGGAGATTTTTCCGGAACGAGGACATCGATTATTTCCGGATCCAGCGCCCGGCGGGTTCGAAACCCGGGTGGAGCGGGGTGTTGAGGCTGATGTAATCGGCGACCGCGTCCCGCAAGAGCACTCCGCTGTCCCGGCGGGACCGGCCCTGGGCGAAGGCGGAGAAGTAGTCTCCGCCGCCGGCCAGAAAGACATTGGTGGCCACCCGGTAATAGGTCGAGTCCTCGAGCGGATCGCCGTCGATCTCTACCGACCTGACCCGGTTGCCTTCCGGCGCCTCCAGGCTGTATTCCACCCGGAGTCCGGAGATCTGGAGCAGGCCTTTCTTGAAAGTCAGGCTCTGTTCAAGCAGTTCGCGGATCTGCCCCCCGGCCAGTTCCAGGGTCACGATCGAGTTGTCAAAGGGGAGCACCGTGTAGACGTCCCGCCGGGTGATGGGGCCCTGGAGGAGGTTGCCCCGGATCCCGTAGGGATTCTGGAAAGCCGCCGCCGCCCCGACCCGCTTCCGCATCGCGTCGGTGATCAGGTCGCCCAGGGGGGATTCCTCCTCGTCGGCGGAGGTAATGTCCTGGAGGGCGATCCCCACCGTCTGATCGAATCCATCCCCGACCTCATTCTTGATTTCGTTCAAGAGCCGGTTGGTTTCCAGGTCGGCCGGATAACTGTACTGGCGGTTGATGAAGATCGAGTAATGGTGCCCGGCGATCCGTTTCCGGCCGGTATCGACCTTGAGATCGAGCCGCCCGGCGAACCGTCCGTAACTCCCGGCCTGGACGATCAGGGTGGGCCGGGGCCCCGCCTTTTCCGGTTGGGACAAAAGATCGTGGCTGTGGCCGCCGACGATCAGGTCGATGTCGGGGACGGCGGCGGCCAGTGCCCGGTCTCCATCCAGTCCGAGGTGGCTGAGGACGACCAGGAGATCCACCCCTTCCCCCCGGAGCAGGCGCCCGTAGGGACGGATCGAATCCGCCGGGTCGTGAAAGACGATCTTCCCCACGTTCCCGGCGGCGGTGATCACGGAGGTCTCCGGGGTGGAGACCCCGATGATCCCGACTTTCAGGCCGTCGTATTCCTTGATCAGGTAGGGATGGATAAAATCCGGGGATTCGTCGGCCCCGGGGAGCAGGATATTGGCGCTTAAAAAAGGGAAATCAGCCTCCCGGGCCAGCTGGTAAAGGTTGAAATAGCCGTAATCGAACTCGTGATTCCCCACCCCCATCGCGTCATAACCGGCCCGGTTCATCAGTCCGATCACCGCTCCGCCCCGGGTCAGGTTGCCCTCCACCGTCCCCATATAGATATCGCCGGCGTCCAGGAGCAGGGTGGGGATTTCCCGGGCCCGGTTCTTCTCCCGGACCCCGGACAGCCAGCTGACAAAGGTCGCGTAGCCCCCGGTCCGGTCGGACCAGCCCTCGACCCGGGCCGGGAGGATATGGCCGTGGAGGTCGTTGGTGTGGATGACCGTGATCTCCGGGTAATCGCCGGAACCGCACCCGGCCAGGAGCAGGATGAGGAGGACCGGGATGAAAAAATCCGCCGGCCAAAAAATTCCGCGTCTCTGATGGAACAGTCGTTTGAAAAAGCCCATAAACCTATCCTTTCAGAATCTGACTATTCAGGATTCCAGGGAAAGGCCGGTCAGATATTCTTGTCTGACCGGAACCCCCCCGCGGTCAGTCAGGAATGACCGACCTACCTTGCCGCCTGATAGTTTGGTTTCCTGCTTGCTTTCCACAGTATCCTGGTATAAGTTATATTCGACAACAAAATTTTCCTGCGCGAAAATTTTGGGGGCGACCCGGTTTCGACTGGGATAGTGAAGCCGTCGTGGCAGGCAGAGGTTGTCGGGAGGCCTCTTAAAACACCCGGCACAATGACAACTGCCAACGAGCAGTTTGCTCTGGCCGCTTAAAGCGGTCACGTTCCTACCGTTCAGCCCGCGGGATGGATAGGAACGTACGATAGCGGGCTGGCCCCGAACCCGGACCGCCGGGGGGAGGGGCGAGAAATTTTCTGGCGGATAGTCCCCGGTCAATCCTGTCGGTTGGAGTCTCCGGGGGCGAATTCAAAAGACCGACTAAGCCTGTAGAAGCGCGGAGGGATCTATTTCAGGACGGGGGTTCGACTCCCCCCGCCTCCATTCGCCGTCGCTTGGGGCTAAATGCCCCGAGCGACGGCGGACTATTTTATGGATATTTTCAGCGATGGTGGTGAGTCGGACTATGGAATATAACGATTCTATCCCCAGCCGATATGTCTATATCCTTCGAAGTATTCAATATCCCGACCGGATATATACCGGTAAAACTTCAAATCCGGACCGGCGTCTGAAGGAACATATTTCTGGAAATTCCATCTATACCAAC
>JAVCCZ010000111.1 GCA_030765265.1 Candidatus Erginobacter occultus | reverse complement strand
CCGAGGTCCGGACGGTCCCCGCCGGGCGGGGGCTCTCCGACCGGGCGGCGCGCTCCCGGCTCCTCTTCACCCGTCCCTCCCCGGTCGCCGCCGCCGCTTCCCGGCGGTTCCGGATTGCCCTGGGGGAACTGCTGGCCTCCGGTTCCTACGATTGCGTCCAACTCCAAGGCTTTTCAATGGGGCAGTACGCCCGGGCGGTCCCGGAAGAGGTCCCCCGGGTCCTGGTCCTGCCGGAACTGGCGGGCGAAGTCCTCCGCCGGCAGGTATGGCTGGCGCGGGGACTGAAAAAGTATTACTATTTCCGCCAGTGGAAACTGAGCCGGTACTGGGAGAAGTGGTACGCGATCTGGTCCGGGAACGTCTTCGTGACCTCGCTCAAGGACCGCCGGACGGTCGATTCCTGGGACATCGGGGTGCGGACCTTCATTATGCCGCCGCCGATCGACCCCGGTCTGTTCTCGCTTCCGGAGAAGAAATCGGCAGCGGGAAGGATTCTCTTTATCGGCGACTTTCACCGGCCGGGGACAGTCGACGCGGTCATCCGCCTGAAAGAGGAGATTATGGGCCGGGTCCAACGGGAATGCCCGGAGGCGAACTGCCTGGTCGCGGGGGCTGACCCCCCGGAGAGGATTCGCCGGTTGGCCGCCGCTGATTTCAAGGTAACCGGCCGGGTCGAACGGGTCGACTCCTTGCTCGCCCCGGCTGCCTTGCTGGCGGCTCCGCTCCGGGTGGCGGGGGGGATCAGCCTCGAGATCGTCGAGGCGCTGGCCGCCGGCTGTCCGGTGGTCGCCACCCGTTTGGCCAACTCCGGGGTGGGGGCCCGGGACGGCCGGGAGATTGTCCTGGCCGACCGGCCAGAAGACTTCGCCGCCGCCGTGGTCCGGCTGCTGAAGTCGCCCGGGGAGCGGGAGCGGCTGGGACGGTCCGGCCGGAACTATGTAAGAGAGAAGTTCGACCGGGAAAAGTCGCGGGAAAAGATGCTGGAGGCCTATCGGCGGATCGCCGGTTGCTGACGATAGCGATCCCGATTTCGATACCGATAGCGATAGAGATTAAGAGATATGGAAACATCCCATCCCAACCTCGAAACCCTGATCCTGATCCCGGTTTACAACGAGGGCGCCTCGATCCGGGTCCTGGTCCGGGAGATCCGGGAACTCTACCCCCGAATCCCGGTCCTGGTGGTGGACGACGGCTCCCGGGATAATTCGGCGGCGGAAGCCCGCGCCGCCGGCGCGGTGGTGATCCGACATCCCTTCAACCTCGGCGACGGGGCCGCCCGGCAGACCGGTTTTCTTTACGCCCTCCGCGGCGGGTTCAACTGCCTGGTCCACCTCGACGGCGACCGCCAGCACGCGCCGGCGGAGATCGCCCGCTTTGTTGACGCCCTTCAGCAAGGCGAGGCCGACCTGGTCGTCGGCTCCCGTTTTCTCGGAGAATGCGCCTACCAGCTTTCTCCGGGGCGGAAGATCGGGATGAAACTCTTCAGCCTGATCTGTTCGCTGGTTATCCGGCAGAAGATCACCGACCCCACCTCCGGCTTCCGGGGGATCAACCGGCGGGCGATGACGGTCTTTACCCGGGGTTATTACCCCCAGCACTTTCCCGACGCCGACGTCATCATCTCGGCGCACTTCCGGGGGCTGCGGATCCGGGAGATCCCGATCACCGTCTCTCCGACCCGATCGACCAGTCTTCACCGGGGAGGGACGATCTTCTATTACATCTACAAGATGCTCCTCTCCACCTTTGTCTCCAGTCTCCGCCTGAAGCGGGACCAAATTAAGTTTTAAAGGGGGTAGCCGTGCCATTCAACCAGAAACTGCTGGCGGCCGCGATGGCGGTTGCCTTGTTGATCTTCATTGTCGAGACGGTCCGGCGCCGGAAGCTGAGAGAGGAGTATGCCTGGCTCTGGGTCCTGATCGGCGGCATTATCCTGGTCCTCGCCCTCTGGCCGGCTCTCCTCCAGCTGATCACCGTCCGTCTCGGGATCGAGCTTCCGATCAACACCGTCTTCTTCTTCGGATTGATGTTTATGGTCTTCATCAACCTCCACTTCTCGGTCAAGATCTCGGAGCTGACCAACCAGGTCAAGCGGCTGGCCCAGGAACTCTCCCTGACGGAGGAGAAAGACGGATCTCCCCGCGAGGAGGAAGAGCGATAATTCTCCCTGGAGAGGAGATTAAAGTTCAGGCGCTATGCATTGGCTGATTGACGGATATAACGTTCTGATCGGCAACGAACTGGGCTGGGACGAGACGTCCCGCTCCCGCTTCGGGGCCCGGGTCGCGGCCCGCTTCGCCGGGAAACAGGTCGAGATTACCATTGTCTACGACAGCCGCCAGAGCCCGATCATCCAGCGCCGGCCGCTCTCCCGGAACTGCGGTGAGATCTATCTCGACGACGCCGACCGCTACCTGATCGAGACCGTGGAGCGGAGCGATCATCCCCGGGCGATCCGCCTGGTTACCGACGACCGGGAGATCATTGACGCCGTCCGCTCCCGCCGCCCACGCCGGATCGCGACCGCCGATTTCCTCGCCCTCCTCCAGGCGCCGCCCGCCCCGGAGAGAGAGGAAGAGAAGCCGGAGCGGGACACCCCGGCCGAGATCGAGCGTTACCTGCGGATATTCGGCGAGCGGTAAACCCGGCTGGAGATTTTTTTTCGATCGGCGGTTGACAGGATATTGCGGCCGGGGTAAATTGACCCAATATAGCATCGACGTTAATATATTACCTTGAAATGAAATTACCAGCCAAGCCAGCCGCCGGCGGCCGCCGGCCCCTCTTCTCGATCGGGGTGGTAGCGGAGATGATCGGGGTCACCCCGGCCACGTTGAGGCTCTGGGAGAAGAAGGGGCTGATCTCCCCGGCCCGCCGGGGGAAGAACCGCAGCTACTCCTATCTTGACCTGGAACGCCTCAAGGAGATCAAGCTCCTGCTCGGGGAGCAGAGGCTGAATATCGCCGGGGTCCGCGCGGCTCTCGATCGGAAGCGCTGCTGGGACCTGAAAAAATGCGGTCCGCGGAAGGAGACCTGCCCGGTTTACACCCGGGAGAAGTCCGCCGGGGAAGGACAGAGATGACCAGGACGATCGCCGAAATCAACGCCCGGATCAAGTCGGGGAAGGTGGTGGTGGTCACCGCCGAGGAGCTGATCGACCGGGTGGAGGAGGGCGGGATCCGGAAAGCCGCCCGGGAGGTGGACGTGGTCACCACCGGGACGATGGGGCCGATGTGCTCTTCCGGCGCCTACTTCAATCTCGGCCAGGGGAAGCCGAAGATGAAGCTGGGGGGAGGAAAGGCGACCCTCAACGATGTCCCGGTCTATACCGGTCTGGCCGCCGGGGATTTCATCATCGGGGCCGGGGCCCTCCCGGAGACCGACCCCCGGAATATGATCTACCCCGGCCGGTTTCCCTACGGCGGCGGCCACGTGATCGAGGACCTGGCGGCGGGAAAGGACCTCCCCTTTATCGCCCACGCTTACGGCACCGACTGCTACCCCCGCAAGGAGCTGGCCGTCCAGGTCAATATCCGGGACTTCAACCAGGCGATCCTCTTCAACCCCCGCAACCTCTATCAGAACTACAACGTCGCGGTCAACCTCTCCGACCGCCTGATCTATACCTATATGGGGATTTTGAAGCCGGACCTGGGCAACGCCAATTACTGCAGCGCCGGGCAGCTTTCCCCCCTGCTCAAGGATCCTTTCTTCCGTACCCTGGGGATCGGGACCCGGGTATTTCTCGGCGGCGGGGTCGGCTACATCGCCTGGTGGGGGACCCAACACAATACCGCGGTCGAGACCGACGAGCGCGGTGTCCCGGCGGCGCCGGCGGGGACCGCCGCCCTGATCGGCGATCTGAAACAGATGTCTCCAAAGTGGCTCAAGGGGGCAAGTTTCACTGGTTACGGGGCCACCCTGGCGGTGGGGGTGGGGGTGCCGATCCCGATTCTCAACGAAGACGTCTGCCGCTACGCCGCGCTCAAGGACCGGGACCTGACGACCAGGGTGGTCGATTACAGCCGGGATTATCCCCAGGGCCGCTCGGCCGTCCTGGCCCGGGTCAGCTACGAGGAACTGAAGAGCGGGACGATCCGGGTCCAGAAGCGGGAAGTGCCGACCGCCTCCCTCTCCAGTTACCCCCGGGCCCGGGAGATCGCCGAAATCCTGAAAGGCTGGATCGCAAAGGGAGATTTTTTCCTGACCGAACGGGTGGCCGAATTCCCCGGCCCCGGCTCCGGGTACACCTATCGCCCGTTAAAAGAACGGCCGATAGGCGGGGAATAGGGAATGGGGAAAGAAGTTCAAAGTTTAAAGTTCAAAGTTCGAAGTTCGAAGTTAACAAAGGGGGCGAGGCGGGGGTAAGATTTGCGAAGATTAGCGAGAATTCGTGGTTAATAATAATAGGGGGCGAGGCGGGGGATCAATCCGGGTAATCTGAGTAATCCGTGGAGAAGAAATGGTTTCGAAAAGGATAGTTCTTCACTTCCCCAAGGACCTGGTCGGGGAACCGGTGATGAGCCGGCTGGTCTTGAAATACGGCCTGGAGTGCAACATCCTCAAGGCCTCGATCACCCCCCGCCAGGTGGGGATTATGGTCCTCGGACTCAAGGGCCGGAACAAGGATTACCGGGAAGCGATCGAGTACTTGAAGAGTCTCCAGGTCACCGTCCAGCCGCTCAGCCAGGACGTGACCCGCAACGCCGATCGCTGCAACCATTGCGGGCCTGCGTCACCATCTGCCCCACCGACGCCCTGACCCGCGACCCGGAGACCCGGGAAGTGAAGTTCGACAAGAACGCCTGTATCGGCTGCGAACTCTGCATCCCCGCCTGCCCGATGCAGGCGATGGAAGTGCATTTTTAGGGAATGGGGGATGGTAATCAGTGAGCAGTAAGCAGTGAGCAGTCCGAAACGTCCGACTTTGGGAAAATATGAAAACTATCTATCTTGACCACAACGCCACCACGCCGCTGCGGGCGGAAGTCCTGGCGGCGATGACCGAAATCTACGAAAACATCTCCGGCAACCCTTCCAGCGTCCACTTTCTCGGCCGGACGGCGAGAAAGCGGCTGGAGGCCGGCCGGGAGCGGGTGGCCGAGGCCGTCGGGGCCCGGCCGGAGGAGATCGTCTTCACCGGGGGGGGGACGGAGGCCGACAACCTGGCCGTCCAGGGGATCGCCTACGCCTACCGCTCGAAGGGGGATCACATCATCACTTCGGCGATCGAGCATCCCGCCGTCCTCGCCGCCTGCCGGTTCCTGGAGAAGGAGGGGTTCTCCGTCACCTACCTCCCGGTCAGCCGGGAGGGGCTGGTCGATCCGGGAGAACTCGAAGAGGCGATCCGCCCGGCGACGATCTTGATCTCGGTGATGACCGCCAACAACGAGACCGGCGTGATCCAGCCGATCACCGAGATCGGCCGGATCGCCCGGGACCGGAAGATACCCTTCCACACCGACGCTATCCAGGGTCTGGGTAAGATCCCCCTCTCGGTGGAGGAGATGGGGGTCGACCTGATGTCGCTTTCCGGTCACAAGGTTTACGGCCCCCAGGGTGTGGGGGCGCTCTATATCCGCAAGGGGGTCCGGGTCCGGCCGCTGACCTACGGCGGCCACCACGAGCGGGGAAAGCGCCCGGGGACCGAGAACCTGGCCGGAATCGTCGGCTTCGGGGCGGCCTGCCGGCTGGCGGTGGAGAATTTGGAGAGTGAGTCCGACCGGCTCCGTCTCCTGCGGGACCAGCTCTGCTCCGGGATCTCGGAGAGGATTCCCCGGGTTAAACTGAACGGCGCCCCGGGCTTGCGCCTCCCCAACACCGTCAACCTATCCTTCGAGTACGTCGAGGGCGAAGGGATCCTCCTCGGGCTGGAGGAGCAGGGGATCGCCGCCGCCACCGGCTCCGCCTGCACCTCGGGCGAACTCGCCCCCTCCCACGTTCTCTCCGCGATGGGGGTGGAAGCGGCCCTGGCCCAGGGTTCGGTCCGTTTCTCGCTCGGCCGGGAAAACACCCTGGAAGATATCCTCTTCACCGTCGACGCCCTGGTCCCGGTGGTGAAGCGTCTGCGGGAGATGTCCCCCTTCTTTGAACCGGAACCTGCCGAATCCCAAGGAGATAAACGATGAGCGGTCAGACTGATTACAGCGAAAAAGTGATGGATCACTTCCATCACCCCCGCAACGTGGGCAAGATCGAAAACCCCGACGGTGTGGGAACGGTCGGCAACCCGGTCTGCGGGGACGTGATGAAGCTCTACATCAAGGTGGCCGACGACCGGATCGCCGACGCCCGCTTCCAGACTTTCGGCTGCGGGGCGGCGATCGCCACCAGTTCGATGGTCACCGAGCTGGCCAAGGGCAAGACCCTCGACGAGGCGATCGCCATCTCGAATAAGGAGGTGGCCTCCGCCCTCGACGGCCTCCCCCCGGCCAAGATGCACTGCTCGATGCTCGGCGAGGAAGCCCTGAAGGCGGCGATCGATGATTACCGGAAGAAACAGGGTTCCGCGGCGGGGAAGAGCGAGGAAGCGGGGGGCCGGGAGGGGTGAGCGACCGGGCGCTGATCGAGCGAATCGGAGAGCTGAAGCGCCGCCGCGACGCCGTTATCCTGGTCCATAATTACCAGGTTGAGGAAGTCCAGGAGATCGCCGATTTCCTCGGGGATTCCCTCGGCTTGAGCCGGCAGGCGGCGGCCTCCGGCGCCGGGACTATCGTCTTCTGCGGGGTTTACTTTATGGCCGAGACCGCCGCCATCCTGGCGCCGGAGAAGACCGTCCTCATTCCGGAACCGGACGCCGGCTGCCCGATGGCCGATATGCTCCCGGCCGAGCGGCTCCGGGCCTTCAAGAAAAAACACCCCGGCGCGGTGGTGGTTGCCTACGTCAATTCGACGGCCGCGGTCAAGGCCGAGGCCGACCTCTGCTGTACTTCGGCCAACGCCCCGGCGGTGATCAATTCCATCCCCCGGGAGAAGGAGATTATCTTCGTCCCCGACCGGTTTCTCGGCGACTGGGCGATGAAAGAGACCGGCCGGCGGCTGATTCTCTATCCGGGCTACTGTCCGACCCACCGGTTGCTGGAGCCCTCCGCCATCCGCCGGGCGCGGGAACTCCACCCCGGCGCGGTGGTGATGGTCCACCCGGAATGCACCCCGGAAGTGATCGCCGAGGCCGACCGGGTCCTCTCCACCTCGGGGATGGTGAAGCTGGCGCGGGAGAGCGGGCAGAAGGAGTTCATCGTCGGGACCGAGGTCGATATGACGGTCCGGCTCCGGCGGGAGAACCCGGGGAAGAAGTTTTACCCCGCCTCGGACCGCCTGGTCTGCCCGAATATGAAGAAGGTCACCCTGGAGAAAGTTCTCTGGTCGCTGGAGGAGATGCGCTACCCGGTTACCGTCCCCGAGGAGATCCGCCTCCAGGCGCTGAAAGCCGTCGAGGCGATGGTCGCGATATCCTGACCTGAATTAATATCAGGATTGTTGTAATACCGGCTGTTTACCCAGCGATAGACAGCGATTGAATTAGGAAATAACATAAATTGGTCGAATGTGTCACCCCCTGCGGGGGTTCATTATTTTGTTTTGTTCCTATCATTCACGGGCTGACGCCCGTGGCTAAAAATGTATCGCCCGCTGCGCGGGCTGATCCGAGAGTTGATATGCTCGGACAAATTAGCTATGGGCTTACCACGGTGGAGTATGCGATTTGGGAAGCGGGATAAAAGAAGTCACCACCAGGGACGACACAGAAGAAGTTTAAAGTGCCTAAAGTTCGAAGTGCCTAAAGTTACCGCGGCTTCGATCGAGCCCCCGCAGGGGGCGAAACTAAATTAGCCTCGGGCGCAAGCCCGGGGCACTGGAGAAAGAATATGGAAGAAAAGATTTCCCTGGCGATTGTCGAACGTTTCTTTGAAAAGCTCCGCGAACATCTCGCGATTGACGTGGCGGTGGTGGGGGCCGGTCCCTCGGGGATGGTGGCCGCCCGCGACCTGGCCGCGGCCGGGAAGAAGGTCGCCGTCTTCGAGCGGAAGCTCGCCCCCGGGGGCGGGATCTGGGGCGGGGGGATGCTCTTCAACGAGGTGGTGGTCCAGGAAGACAGCCTCCCGATCCTGGAAGACTTCGGGATCGGCTCCCGCCTCTGCGGGGAGGGCCGGTATACGGTGGACGCGGTGGAGATGGCCGCCGGCCTGGTCTTCGGGGCCTGCCGGGCGGGGGCGGTCTTCTTCAACGCGGTCAGCGTCGAGGATATCGTCTTCAAGGAGGACCGGGTTGCCGGGGTGGTCATCAACTGGTCCCCGGTCACCCGGCTGGAGATGCACGTCGATCCCCTGGTGGTGACCTCCCGGGCCGTCCTCGACGGGACCGGACACCCCAGCGAGATCGCCGCCCTCGCCTCCCGGAAGGCCGGAATCGCCCTCGCCACCGGGTCGGGGGGGATTATGGGCGAACGCCCGATGTGGGTGGAGCGGGGAGAGGAGTCCACCGTCCGGGACACCAAGCAGCTCTGCCCCGGCCTCTACGTCTCCGGGATGGCGGCCAACAACGTCAGCGGGGGCTTCCGGATGGGCCCGATCTTCGGCGGGATGCTGAAGAGCGGCCGCAAGGCCGCCGCCCTGATCCTGGAAGAGTTCTCCGCTTCGGAAGGGGTTCCCGGAGATGATTAGCGCAAGTGTCGTGGTTGAGAAATAATGGGCAGTAAACCGTCATTGCGAGCGATAGCGAAGCAATCTCAATCCACTGCGAGGGAATAGATTGCTTCGTCGCTTTGCTCCTCGCAATAACGTTGCACAAGTTACTTCCGAGACACGTCAGTCAAGGGTCGATAACTGCCGATAGCGCGAACTGGATTGCCACAGGGGCGGGCACAGGGGCGGGCAGTCAGCTTTCCTCTTCCAAACCGGTATCGAAGTTCTCGATCCGGTCCTCGGGGAGCATCAGGTTGCAGAGGATCTCGATCTTGGTCAGGGCCTCGCCCTGCTCCGGGGTGACGAAGGTGAAAGCTTTTCCCTTGGCCTCCATCCGGGCCGCCCGGCCAACCCGGTGGAGGTAGTCCTCGGGATACTCCGGGATATCGTAGTTGATGATATGGGTGATCCCGGGGACGTCGATCCCCCGGCCCATCAGGTCGGTCGCGACCAGGATCTTCACCTTCCCCTCCCGGAAACGGTTGACCGCCCGGTCCCGTTCTTTCTGACTCAGGTCCCCGTGGACGAAGGTCGAGCGGTATTTCTTATCCAGGGCCTTCCCCAGCCGCTCCACCCCCCTCTTGGTTCTCACGAAGATCAGGGCCAGGTCCGGTTTCTCCCGCTCCAGGAGCCGCTCCAGAAGCGACCGCTTCCGCCGGGGGGAGATGATGAAATAGGCCTGCTCCAGCGACTCCACCGAAGGACTCTCCTCTTCTACCGCCGAGATCCGGAGCGGGTTCTTCAGGTATCGCTCGGCCAGCCGCATAATCTCCGGCGGGAGTGTGGCGGAGAGGAAGAGGGTCTGCTCGCGCTTTCGGCACTGTCCGAGAATCCGGGCGATATCCTGGCGGAAGCCCATATCGAACATCCGGTCGACCTCGTCGAGGACCACGATCCGGAAGTCGCCGAAGTCGAGGGCCTTTCTCTGTCCGAGGTCCATCAGCCGACCGGGGGTGCCGACCACGATCTCCGGCTTCTCCTTCAGTTCCTCGATCTGGGGGAAGAGCCGGGTCCCGCCGTAGGCGGCCAGAACCCGGGGTAGGTTCTTTCCGGAGAGCTTCCGGCTTTCCTGCTTGATCTGCTCGGCCAGTTCCCGGGTCGGGGCCAGGACCAGCATCCGGACCGGTTCCCCGGAGAAGAAACGGTGAAAGAGGGGGAGGAGAAAGGCGGCGGTCTTGCCGGTCCCGGTCCGGGCCCGGCCGATGGAGTCGCGGCCGGTCAGGGCCGCCGGGATGAACTTCTCCTGGATCTCGGTCGGGCCGTAGAATCCGGCCCGCTCGACCGCATCCAGCGCTTCTTGGCCCAGGCCCAGCCCGGTAAAGGTCGGCGGGCTGTCCGGTTTCCGGTTCGAGGATTCATCGGGGGTATTCGGACGGGAAGATTCAGCTTTCACTACGGGAGGGGGAGACGACATAGTATTCCTTAAAGATGGAAGTTTTTATTGACGGGGTCGGGATCATAGGTGACGGGGGCCGGCACTGTCAAGGGTTTTGTTAAAAGTGGAGTTTTCTCGTTTTGAGGGGCAGGAGAATTATGGGATTGAAAAAGTCGGCGGAGTCTGCGATATTGTATACTCAGCGCGTTAACGATTTCCAGGCGGGGATGGATTATGAGTTACTTTTTCGATATTGTCACTTTTCTGGTCGGACTGGTTTTGACCCCCTTCCGCCGGCTTCCGGCGGTGGCCGGGATCGCGCTGCTCGCCCTGGTCACCGCCGTCTTCGCCCTCTTGATCTACAAAAAATTCTCCAACCAGGAGGGGATTACCCGGGCCAAGAAAAGGATCTTCGGACACTTCTTCGGGATCTACCTCTTCCGGGACAACCTGGGCAGGATCATCGCCCAGTTCGGTCTGGTGATGGCCGGTGTGGGCAGATATATGACTTACGCTCTACCCCCCGTGGTTGTGATTATCATCCCGATCGGACTGCTCTGTATCCAGATGCAGCTTTATTACGGTTACCGGCCGCCGGGACCGGGGGAGGCGGTCAACGCCGCCGCTGTCTTTGAACCCGGGTCCGATCTCCTGGCCCTGGACCCGTCGCTCCTGTCCTCCCCGGGGGTGAAGGTGGAGACCCCTCCGGTGCGGATGGGGGCCATCGGGGAAGCGGCCTGGCGGCTGCGGGTGGAGAAGGAGGGCGACTACCCCCTGGACTTCCGGGCCGGGGGAGCGGAAGTTGGGTTCCCGTTGCGGGCCGACCCGGTCCTTGAGCGGATCTATCCCCAGGCCGGCCGGCCTTCCTTCGGCCAGTCCCTCCTCTACCCCGGCGGCCCGGCCGTCCCCGCCGAAAGTCCATTCCGCTCCATCCGGATCGATTATCCCGCCCGGGAAGTCCCCTTCCTCTGGTTTAGGACCCACTGGTCGATCGTCTACTTCGTCCTCGCCCTGGTCTTCGGACTCCTGCTGAAGAAGCCTCTCCGGGTCGATTTCTGATTCTCCCGATCTATTCCGGGACAGTTATCCGCCAAGAGGAAAAGTAGTTTCCTGTTTTCCTCCTACCTCCCCGCCGCTCCGGCGGGGGTGCAATCCCCGCTTTTCCGGATCAGGTACCATTCCATCGGTCGCCCGAGGAGGGCGGTCACGATTCCCTTGAGGACGAAGAAGATCAGCACCAGCCCGACCGTGAAGGCGGAGAGCACCATCCGGGGGAAAAGCCTGATCCGGCCGCCCCGCCAGATGGCGACCGTACTGAGAAAAAGCAAGCCGGAGGTGAGGAGGACGTTGCGGGCGATTTCCCCGATCACCTGGCCGGGATCGACCGGTTGGGGCGGAGCGGTAAGGACGGCCAGGCAACTGGTGACCAGGAGGCCGGAGACCAATACCGGGAAGACGTAGCCCAACCCCGAAAACATCGAGAGCGTCTTCCGTCTCAGCCTGATCCTCCGGTTGAACCAGATTCCCGGGAAATGAAGCAGATAGGCGCTGATCACCCCGTGCGCCCATCTCATCTGCTGGCGATAAAGATCCCCAGCCGTCCGGGGGACCTCCCCCGGGCAGGATAGATCGGGGAGGTAGAGCATCTTCTTTCCCCGGCGGGTCATCCTCAGCGAGAATTCGATATCTTCGGTCAGGATCCCGGGCCGCCAACCGCCCAGTTCATCGAGAACGCTTTTCCTTACCGCCTCGGCCGACCCGCAGATGAAGGAACTTCCGAAGAAGTTCATAAAGGGGAGAAAGACCCGGTGGAAGGTGTAACCCATCGTCGCGCCTAGAACCGTGGCCAGGTTATCCCCGGGGTTGATGAAATCCCAGCGGGCCTGGACCGAGGCGACGTCCGGATCGTGGACAAAGGGGGCGACGATCCTGCGGATAAAATCTTCTCCCGGGGTAAAATCGGAATCCAGGACGACGATGATCGCGCCCCGGCTCTGTTCCAGCATCGCGTTGAGATTGCCCGGCTTGAACCCCGAGCGGTCTTCCCTCCTGACCACTTCCACCCCGGGGTGCGCGGCGGCGAAATCGTCGATCTCTTCGGAAATCCACCCCTGGTCGCTGTCATCGCCGATCAGGATCTGCAGCCGCTCGGCCGGGTAATCCGAGTTCAGGCAGCGGCGGGCGCAACGGAGGGCGACGATCTCGTTCTTGGTCGGGATTTGAACCGTCACTTCCGGCGCCTCCTCGGGATTGAGCGCCCGCTCCCCCCGCCGATCGCGGAGAAAAATCACGGCCAGGGAGATCAAAACCAGAATCAGGCTGACCGCGATCGCCAGGATCAGGAAGAATCCGAAAGCGGCGGAGGAGATCGCGTGGATTAAATGAATGACGGACTCCGGCATATCTCTCACCCTTTTCGGACAACTAAGGCGTCCCGGCGGCCGTCTGTTCGATCCGGCCGGCGACGAGCCGGGCGGATTCCTCCAGGTTGTCTTCCCCGTTCACCACCAGCCCGGCCGATTCGCGCCCGGGCCGGACCAGCCGCTGGTGGGCGGGGCGGACCTCGGCGAAGTAACGGTCGAGGATCTCCTCCGCCGTCTTTCCCCGTTCGGCCCGGTCCCGCCGGAGGCGGCGGGCGAGCCGGACGGCCTCCCGGGTCTCGACGTAGACCGCCAGGTGGAAAAGTCTTTCCAGGTCGGGGTCGGCGAGGAGGAAGATCCCCTCGACCAGGATCACCGGCGGCGGGACCAGCCGCTCGGTCTGAGGCGAGCGGGTGTGGAGGCGGAAGTCGTAGACCGGGAGCCGGGCCGGTTTCCCAGCCCGAAGCAGGGAGAGATGTTCTTTCAGCAGTTCGAAGTCGAGCAGCGCCGGCGAGTCGAAGTTTTCCCGGGAACGTCTTTCGGGGGGGAGGTGGTCGAGCGGGCGGTAGTAACGGTCGGAAGAAATGATCGCCGCCGCGGTCGGGGAGAGCCGTTTTTGGACCAGCCCGGCCAGGGTGGTCTTCCCGGCGCAGCTCCCCCCGGTCAGCCCCACCAGGAAGGCGGTCATCAATCCTTCCCCCCGGTATTGGGGTAAGGGGACCGGGAGATGAAGACGTGGTCTTCGGGGAGCGAGGTCCGGTGCTCCAGCCCCCAGCCCCCCGGGACCCAGCCGGTGTCGTAGACCCGCAGCCAGTCGGGACTGATCTCCCCCCGGTCGAAGAAGTCGCCCCCGTAGAACGGGGTGAGGAAGAGACCGGCCACCGCCGGCTCCCGGTAGATCCGGATCTCCTCGTAATCCTCCAGCCGGAAGGGGAGCCAGAGGGAAGTCACTCCCCCGTACCAGGAGACTGCCCAGGGGACGTCGGAGACCAGGATCTCGCCTTCCGGGACGGCCGCCGCCACTTCCCGGATGTTCTTGACGCTGTAGAGCCTCAGCCGGGGGAAGTCCCGGGGCCCGAGCTTGTCGGAGATCGGGATCGAGACCAGGAGGAGGAAGAAGAGGGCGAGCGCGGTCCGGGTGAGAACCGCCCGCCGGCCCTGAAACCGGAAGAGCAGGTGGAGGAAAAAGGCGGCCGCCAGCAGGGAGGCGCCGGGGATGAAGACGGCGGTCCCCTGTCCGGCCGGGCTGAAGAGACTCAAGTAGCCGCATTCCAGGACCAGCATCATCCCGAAGGCGTACTTCAGCCGGTCGAACTTCCGGTCGGGGAAGCGGTAGAGGGCGGAGAGCAGCGCGAAGACGGAGGCAAAGTTCCCGGTCAGGAGCAGCACCCTCAGGTAGCTCTCCCGGAGCCCGAGGAGAAACTTCTTGAAGAGAAAGTAGCCCCGCTGGGGGACGATCAGGGATCGGGCGGAGAAGCCCCGCCAGAGGATGTAGCCGGGGCGGGGGTCGGAGAACATCGAGGGCTTGAAGCCGTCGAGGGTGAAGAAGGGTCCGCCGGCCACCGCCCAGTTCCGGATCAGCCAGGGGAGGGCGACCAGGAAGGCGGCTCCCGCCAGGCAGGCGATCCGCCGGAACCGGTGGTCCCGGCCTTCGGCGGCCAGGACGAGCCCGGCCGGGATCAGCCAGAGTCCGCAGCTGTAACGGGTCAGGTAGGCGAGACCGATCACCGCCCCGGCGGCCGCTGGGAAGAGGCGGGAATCGGTCCGGGAGCGGTAGAGAAAGTAGAGGAGACAGAAGAGGAGAAAGGCGATAAAGGGGACCGGGCTGCCGTTGATCGAGATCCTCAGGAATACCGGGTTGAGACAGTAGAGGAGGATGGCCAGTCCGGCGGTCAGGTCGTCGAAGATCTTCCTCCCCCAGTACCAGAGCCAGGGGACCAGCGCCCAGAAGAAGATGGTCGAGACCGCGACCACGGTCGCGTCCCGGGCGCCGGCGGCCAGGAAGGCGGTCGCCAGGACCAGGATGTAGAGCGGGGGGTGGGTCAGTTCGGGGTGGTGGAGATAGTCGGGATGGAACCTCAGGCTGACCGGCCGGATGAAGCCGGTGGTCAGTCCCTCGCCCTGAGCCACCCGCCGGGCCGTCTGGGCCAGATCGATGGTGGTGATGGCGTCGCTGACGTTCAGCCCCTGCTCCGGATCGTACTGGTGGGTGTAATACAGACCCCAGACCAGCGCCCCGGCCACAAGGGCGGCCAGGGGGAGGAGGAATTTCAACTGTTTTCGGCCGGCAGACATTATTTAAGCGGGGGGGAAGAAGCGGAGGATGGCGACCACCGCCGCCACCCAGAGGACGACGTTGATCAGGAGAGCCCGGTCGGCCATCAGGGTCCGGCCCGGTTCTCCCCCTCCCTCCTTCCGGTGGACCAGGTAGAGGTAGCGGAAGATCCCGTAAAGGACAAAGGGGATGCTGTAATAGAGGCGGGGGCTGATCTCGATCCGGGTCCGGGGCCAGAGGGTATAGAGTCCGTAGGCCATTACCGTCGAGGAAGTGACGACCGCGATCATCTGGTCGAGGAGGACCGGGGAGTACTCGGCCAGGATCTTCCGGTGGGCGGCGGCCCCCTCGCCCATCAGGACCAGTTCGTGGCGGCGCTTGCAGAGGGCGAGGAAGAGGGCGAGGAGAAAGGTGCAGATCAGGAGCCACTCCGAGACCGGGACGGCGATCGCCACCCCCCCGGCGGTGACCCGGAAGATGAAGCCGAAGGCGATCGCCAGGGCGTCGACGATCACCACCCGTTTCAGGAGCAGGGAGTAAAGGATCATCAGCAGGAGATAGCCGGCGGCCAGCAGGCCGAGATGGAGATTGATCCCGAAGGCCGCCGCCAGGGCCGCCGCCCCGGCGGCCAAAGCCGCGGCCCGGGCCGCCCGGGGAGAGAGGGAGCCGCGGGCGATCGGGCGGCCGCGTTTGCCGGCGTGGAGCCGGTCCTCGGCGGCGTCGGCCAGGTCGTTGAGGAGGTAGACCGCCCCGGAGAGGAGCGAGAAGATAACGAAGGCGGCCAGGGCGCGAAGAATGGCCCCGGAATCGGTGAAGCTCCGGGAGAAGACCAGGGCCGCGAAGACGAAGGTGTTCTTCAGCCACTGCCGCGGCCGCATCGAGATGATGATGTCCCTGATCACTTGGCTTCGGAGAGACGAAAAATGGGAAAGCGGCGTTTCCGCCGCAGGTTTAAAGCGATGGAGCAGAGCGGGTTCGAACCGCCGACCCCCACGTTGCGAACGTGGTGCTCTCCCAGCTGAGCTACTGCCCCCCGGCGGTTTCCGGCCGGGCCGTCAACCGCCGATAAATCAATCTTCTTTCAGCCGCCGGGCGGCTTCGACCAGGGCCTGGACAAACTCATCGATATGATCTTCGAAGATCACCAGCCGGACCCGCTGGTGGCTGTCGTCTTCGCGTTCGTACTTCGACTCCACGATGTCGATGAACCGGGTTCCGCTGGCCTGTTCTTTCAGGTTGAAGAAGTAAGTTCTCTTTCCGCAGGTCAGTCTTTGGCTGTAAATTTCTTCCGTGGCGATGGTATCCACCTCCTTTTACATTTGGTTCGGGTCAAGCCTTTCCGGCTTTCCCGGGAAACAATATTCTCGCCAATAATACACAGATCTCGAATAAGATCAACAACGGAACCGCCATCAGGACCTGGGTCACCACGTCGGGCGGGGTCAGAAACGCCGCCAGGATAAGGATTCCCACCACCACAAAAGGCCTTTTCCGCCGCAGGGTCCGGTAGTCGACTATCCCCAGCGCCGCCAGGAGCAGGACCACCACCGGCAGCTCGAAGACCAATCCGAAGCCCAGGGTCAGCCTTCCCACCATCGAGATGTAATTTCCCAGCGTCCACTCCGGCCGGATCCCCATCCGGAGCGTGTAGGACCAGAAGAATCTCAGCCCGAGCGGGAGGACCACGACATAGGCGAAGACCACCCCGGCGAAGAAGAGCCCGCCGCCGAAGAGAAAGGCCGGGACCAGGTATTTCTTCTCTCTCGGCTTCAGGGCGGGAAGGAGAAAGCGGGCGACGATGTAGAGAATCACGGGCAGGGCGACGATCAGCCCGGCCAGGATGGAGAGCTTGATCGAGGTCAGGAAGACCTCGGGGGGGCTCAGGCTCCGGAGGACGAAATCCGTCTCCCCCGGTCCGAATTCCCGGACCGTTCGGGCCAGGGGCCACCGGACCGCTTCCAGCATCCGGTCCGCCGCGAGGAAGGCCAGCAGCGCTGCCGTCCCCCAGGAGATCAGGATCTTCCAGATCAGGAAGCGGAGGTCTTCCAGGTGGTCGAGGAAGGGTTTCTCCTCCCCCTCCCCCGGCGGATTATGCTCCCTCGCCATCCGGCGGTTTCTCCCCGGGGCGGTCTTTCGTTTCCGCCGGTTTCCCGGGAGCGTTCTCCTCACCCGCCTCCGGTTTTCCGGCGCCGATCTCCCCGCCGACCCCGTCGACCTCCTTCTTGAACTCCTTGATCCCCTTGCCGAACGAGCCCATTATCTCGGGCAGCTTCTTCGCCCCGAAGATCAGGAGGATCCCGGCCAGGATCAGGAGGATCTCCCCCGGGCCCAGGCCCAGCAACCCCGGTAAAAGCAACTGTGGACAGGTCATCGTGCCTCCTTGGTCAAGGTCTCGTTTGTCTGGATATACAATACAGCCCTTCCCCGGGCGGCGGCAATGGTTTTATCCGGCTAGCTTGTCGGACGCGTCGGACTGCTCACTGCTTACTGCTCACTGAATCCCGTCCTTCGACTTCCGGGCGATCGAGACGCAGATGTAGAGACCCCCGAAGAGCACCGCCGCCGCCAGGCCGGAGAGGGCGGCCGCCGAGAGCGGGGCGGAGGCGGGGAGGAGGGCCCAGGTGAGCAGGGCGACCGCCGCCCCGAACCCGATCAGGGCCAGGACCTTGCCCATGCGGGCCAGGCTGAAGGCGACCAGGAAGAGCCCGGCGAAGCTGACCGGGGCGATCCAGAGGTAGCGGTCGAAGTCGGTCCCGCTCGCCCCGTAGAGCGACCCCCGGGTCAGCTCGGCGATGAAGTTGGAGAAGATCAGGTAGCCGAGGATCAGGGGAGTGATTATCCGGATACAGAGTTCCCACCACCCCCAGAGCTTGATCTCCGAGACCCGGTTGATGTAGTCGCGGAGAGTATCGGTCTTGAAGAAGTAGCCGACAATCACGCACTGCAGCAGTCCGACGATCACCAGCCCGTAGTCGTTGGCCCAGTGGTCGAAGATATCCAGCCAGTGGATCCCGGCCCGGGAAGCGAAGAAGACCGAGCCGACGACGAAGGAGAAGATACAGACCGCCCCGGTGAGGAATTTCTGGCTCAGGAGACGGTAGCGGTCTTTGAGGCCGGTGGTGATCCCCTCGATCAGGGAGAAGAGGGAGTCGATCCCGAGGAAGAGGAGCATCACGAAGAAGAGGATCCCGATCACCGGCGGCCAGAAGCGGCCGAACTCGCCCATCCGGGAGACGGCGGTCGGGTAGGTGACGAAGACCAGGCCGGGCCCGGCGTCGATCACGGTCGCGACGTCAACCCCGCCCTTCTGATAGGCGAGAAAGCCGAGCACGGAGAAGACCACGAAGCCGGCGAAGAAGCTGGTGGCGCAGTTGGCGAAGCAGGTGATGAAGGCGTTGTTGGTGATGTCGCTCTCCCGCGGCATATAGCTGGCGTAGGCGATCATCACCCCGAAGCCGAGGGTGAGGGAGAAGAAGATCTGGCCGTAGGCCGCCAGCCAGGTGGCCGGGTCTTTCAGGGCCTCGAAGTTCGGGGTCAGGTAGTAGATGATCCCGTCCGAGGCCCCGGGGAGGGTCAGGCCCCGGACGGCCAGGATCGCCAGGACCAGCATCGGGAGGGGGACGGTCAGCATCACCACCTTCCCCACCCGGCGCACCCCCCGGCAGAGGATCAGGTAGACGACGGCCCAGGTGACCGCCAGCCCTCCGACCAGGGGCCAGACCAGACGCCACATCTCGGAAGCCGAGGAACTGTGTTGGCGGACGGTCCGGGCGAAGAAGGCGGCCTCGTAAGTGCCGGTGAAACCTTCCGGGGCCGAGGACCAGGCCATCGTTCCCCCGGCGAAGAGCCCCCGGACGGCGTAAATCAGGTATTCCACCGAGTAGGCCATAATCACGGCGTAGTAGATCGAGATCACCAGGCCGACCAGGAGGGCGAACCAGCCCACCCACTCGGTATGGCGGTTGATCTTCCCCAGCGCCCGGGGGGCCGAACCCTGCATCATCTGGCCGATCCCGTACTCCAGGATCATCAGGGGCACGCCGGCGGTAAGGAGGGCGACGAAGTAGGGGATGAAGAAGGCGCCGCCCCCGTGGCGGTAGCAGGTGACCGGGAAGCGCCAGACGTTGCCCAACCCCACCGCCGAGCCGACCGCCGCCATCACGAAGGCGGTCCGGCTGTTCCATCTCTCCCGCCCGGCCATCTCCTATTTCTCCGCGGCCACCTTGACTTTCCCGAAGGGGGTGACGACCAGGTTCTCGAACACACTCCCCCGGCGGACCGGGGTCCCGGGCCAGATGACCACGTCCCGCAGCCGGCAGCGGGGCCCGACCGCCGCCCCCTGCCCGACCAGGAGCCGGGGACCGAGCTGGCAGTCCTCGCCGACCTCGGCGGAGTCGCCGAGATAGACCGGGGAGGTAAACCGGTTGCGGGGGCTCAATTCGCAGCCCTTGCCGACGTAGAGCCCCCGGCGGATGAATTCGTCCCGGCCCCGGTAAAAGTAGGCGGGGAGCCGCCCCCGCAAAAAGTCCTGGCTGACCTCCCAGTAGCGGGGAAAGGTGCTGATCTCCCGCCAGTAGCCGGTGGAGACGAAGCCGTTGATCCGGGCCGGGTTCTTCCGCTGCCGGAGGGCTTTCCGGTAGCCGTCGCGGACCAGGCAGGCGGGTCCCGAGGGGGGGAGGAGGTCGATGAACTCCCGGGAGAGGATCTGGGCGCCGATAAAGACGTAGCCCGGCCCGGCCCGGTTGCCGGATCCGATCGTCTCCACCAGCGAATCCCGGTCGAGGTGGATCGGGGTGTAATCGGAGCCGGCCCCCAGGGGCTTGAGGGCCATCGTCGCCGCCGCTTCCGAGGCCTGGTGGGCGAGGAGCAGCCTGCGCAGGTTGAGCTCTAAAAGGTTGTCTCCGTTGACGACCAGGACATCCTCGTCCCCCCAGAATTCCCGGGCCTTGACCACCCCGCCCCCGGTCCCCAGCAGTTCCTCCTCCCGGGAATAGTCGATCTTCAAGGAAAACCGGCTTCCGTCCCCCAGGGCGTCCTCGATCAGCTCCCCCCGGTGGTGGAGGTTGATTACCACCTCCTTGATGCCATATTGCTTGAGGAGGTCGAAGAGGTAGGCGATTACCGGCCGGTCGCCGACCGGGAAGAGCGCTTTCGGGTAGTCGCTGGAGAGGGGGGCCAGCCGTGTCCCCTTTCCGGCGGCCAGGATCATTGCTTTCAAAATTTTTCCTCCGGAAAAATTTTGCTGTTTAATATACTCATTCCGGCAGCTTAAGCCCGCGGCAAACGCCGGAGGTATTTCGCCAGTTGCTCCCCCAAACTCTCGAACTCCGGGTAGGCGGAGGTTATCGCCGCTGCCCGGCCCAGGGCGGCGGGGAGATAGGCTGCGTAATGGTGCTTCCCCATTTTTTCCGCCTGGAAACCGAAGGTCCCGGCGGCTTTCAGGAGGCGTTGAAGGGCCATCATATCATACCCCCGGCGAAAATCACCGGAAAAATCAACTCCCCGCCGGCCGGCGAGGAACCGCGCTTTCATTTCTTCCGGGAGGCCGGGGGGCAGGGAAACGTAAGGATCTTCGAGCAGGGAGACCAGGTCGTAGGTCCAGGGGCCGGCGCGGCCGTCCTGGAAGTCGATGATCCGCAGCTGTCCGTCCCGGAGCAGGAGGTTGCGGCTGTGGAAGTCCCGATGGCAGAAGCCCCGGGGCTGGGAGAGCGGTTCCCGGGCCAAAACGGAGAAGGACTTCCGCCACTCCCCTTGTTCGGCGGCGGTGAGCTTTTCTCCGAAGAAGCCGGAGACGGTGTGAGTGAGGAAGAATTCCAGTTCCCGGAGAAATTTCTCCTCGTCGAAGGGCGGGTTGAGGGCGGCGGAGGCCGGGACCCGGTTTTGCATCTCCCCGATCAAGTCCGCCGCCTCCCGGTAGAGGGGGAAGGGGGCGCGTGTCCGGACCGCCTCCTGGAGAAGTTCGTCTCCGCAGTCCTCGACCAGGAGCGCGCCCCGGGTCCGCCGGTAGATCCCGGGGACCGGGAGACCGGCCTCCCGCAGGAGGTGCCCGGTCCCGGTGTAGCGGATCACCTCCTCGTCCCCGGTCCCTTCCGGGAAGACCACCAGCACCGCCGACGGTCCGTCCGCCGGACCGGTCACCCGGAAGAACCGCCGCTGAGAGGCGTCCCCGGCCAGCGGGACCAGTCCGCCGGCGGAGAGAGCGAGCGCGCTCCGGATCTTGCTCAATCTTTTTTCCATATCGATTTATCCCCGGGTCTTCACCGGCGGGGAAAAAGAATAATCAATTACCGGCCAGGCAAGGAATTTCTACATTTTCGGGTTGAAGACCGATGTGCCGAATAATTTTGCCAGAATTTCCTTCCCATCAAAAGGAAATTGCGGGAAAATTATCCGGTTTCCAGCCGGTTTGACATTAGCTGACAGCCGGGGAGATGTAATGGTAAAAACTGTCTATCCCCTGGTCCGGATCACTCTTTGCTTCATCCTCGGGCTGGTGTTGGGGCGCCGTCTGCCCCAGCCGGTCCGGCCGGAGCTGATTCTCGCCGCCGCCGGACTGGTCTCATTTATCCTCCTCTTTATCGGGCGCAGTTTATCCCGCAACTTCCGCCGGGTTCTGCTCTGGGCGGGGTTGGGGGCCCTGGCCGCCGCCTTCGGGATTTTCCGCTACTCGTTGGCCGGCCGGGTGCCGGCGGGGGATATCTCCCGGTACGCCTCCGAGCGGCCCCGGGCGGTGACCGGGACGGTGGACGGGGAGCCGGACTTCCGGAGGCACTCCGTCCGCTTCCGGCTAACCTGCCGGAAGACGGACGGCGAGGAGGGCGAAATCCCGGTAACCGGGCGGCTCCAGGTGATCTTCCGCGGCCAGGTCCGCGCGGCCGAGGAGATCCTGAAGCCGGGAAACCTGGTCCGGGTGACCGGAAAGATCACCCTGCCCGCGGAGGCGACCAACCCGGGGGAGACCTCCCCCCGGGCCCGGCTGGCGGCCAGCTCGATCTACGCCGAGAGCCGGGTCTACAGCGTCGACCACCTCGAACTGCTCCGGGAGGCGTCGGGCTTCTCTCCGCTCCGGCTGGCCCTGGGGCTGAAGCGCCGGCTGGCCGGAATTCTCCGCTCCAGTCTCCCCGACCGCCACGGCCACCCCGGATCATTGCAGTCGGTGATCCTGGAGGCGGTGATGCTGGGGGAACGGGGACCGGTCCCCTTCGAGATCCGGGACCGGTTCCGCCAGGTCGGGGTGATCCACGTCCTGGTGGTCTCCGGGCTTCACGTCGGCTTTATCTGGATGATCGGGAACTTCGTCTTCAGCCCCTTCCCCCTCCGGGTCCGCCACGCCTTGCTCATCCCGCTGGTGGCCGGGTACGTCCTGATGACCGGAGCTTCCACCGCCACCGTCCGGGCCGGGGTGATGGCCGGGGTTTACTCCCTGGCCTATGTCTTCAACCAGCCCCGCAACTCCTTTACCGCCCTGGCCGCCTCCGCCCTCTTCCTCCTCCTCTTCAACCCCCTGGTCCTCTTCACCGCCGGCTTCCAGCTCTCGTTCCTGATCGTGCTCTCGATCGTCACCGTCACCCCGCTCCTCGACCGGGGTCTCCGGTTCCTGCCCCGCTGGCTGCGGCTGACGATCGCCGTCCCTTTGGCCGCCCAGCTGGGGGCGATCCCCCTGGTCGCCCATTATTTCGGTTTCATCTCGCTGCCGGCGCTGGCGGCCAACATCGTCATCGTCCCCCTGGCCGGGCTGATGGTCGGCCTCGGCTTCGCCGCCGGGCTGCTGGGGCTGATCGCCCTCCCCCTGGCCCGGCTGGTCAACTACCCCAACCGATTTCTCATCCCCCTGCTCCTCCAGCTGGTCGGCTGGTTTTCCCGGTTCCCGGGCGGTTATCTCCGGGTCGCCGGGTTTCCCCCGCTCTGGGCGGCGGCCTGGTACGGTCTCCTCTTCGGCCTCGCCTCCCTCCCCGGCCGGACCCGCCGGGGACGGATCCGGCTGGGGTCGGCGCTGGCGGTTCTGCTGCTCGCCGCCGCCGCCGCCCCGGCCCTGTCTCCGCCTCCCGATCTCCCCCCGCTTCAGGCGGTCTTTTTCAACGGCCGCTCCGGCCAGATGGTCCTCCTCCGGGAGCAAGACGGCCCGGCGATCCTGATCTCGACCGACGACGACCGGTTCGGCGATATCCCGGCGATCGTCCTCCCCTATCTCGACCGGCACCGGATCCGGAAGATCGATTTCCTGGTCCTGACCCAGGCCCACCTCGACCATCTCAATACCCTCAACCGGCTCCGGGAGGCGGTGATGGTGGGGACCGTCCTCGATCATCCGCTGGGACCCTCCTCGCCTTCCTACCCCCGCTTCCGGGAAGTGCTGGAGGAGAATTCGATCCCTTACCGGCGGCTCACCGGGGGGGACCTGGTCGAGGCCGGGAACTGCCGGCTGGAAGTTCTCTGGCCCCGGAAACCGCCCGGGTCCCCCTTTGAAATCGACGACTCCCTGGTCCTCCGGGTTGTCTTCGACCGGGTCTCCGTCCTCCTCCCCTCGCTGATCGGGATCTTCGCCCAGGAGGACCTGGTCGCGGCCGGGGCCGATCTCGGCTCCACCATCCTCCAGGCCCCCCGGCGGGGCTCCAGCGCCCATAATTCGCCCCTCTTTCTGGAGGCGGTCAGCCCCGCCGCCGCCCTCCTGGTCCAGGGGCAGAAATACTTCGGCCGCTACCCCCGCGACTGCGGCGATTTTCTCTCCGAACGGGGGACCGCGGTCTACCGGACCGGAGAAGAGGGCTGCCTGACCGTGGAGACCGACGGGGCGGAGTTCCGGGTGCGTGCGTTCCGGCCGGAGCGAGAGGAGGAATTGCCGTGAGCAAGCCGGCCTGGATCGTGATTTTCCTCCTCCTCTCCGCCTGTTCTCCTGCCCCGCCCGAGGCCGATAGAGGCCTGCTCCCCCCCTGGTGCCGGGTCTACTTCACCCCCGCCGACCCGGTTGCCGATCATCTGGTCTCCCTGATCGACTCCGCCCGGGAGCGGGTCTGGGCGGCCTTTTACAGTTTCTCCCTTGACGAGGTCGCCCGGGCCCTGCTTCGGGCCCGGGCGCGGGGGGTGGACGTCCGGGTGGTGATGGACGACCTGGCCGCCCGCCCCGTCGACTCCGTATCCCACCGGCTGGCCGAGTCGGACCTGCTGATGAACGACTTCGACCCCTCCACATTTATGCACCACAAGTTTATGGTCATCGACTCCTTCATCACCTGGACCGGTTCCTACAACCCGGGGGCGACCGGGAGCTTCCGCGACGACAACAACGTGATCGTGATCGCCTCGAAACGCCTGGCGGCTAACTACGAGGAGGAGTTCCTCGATCTCTGGCGGGGCCGGTTCTCCGCGTCCTTGAGGGAGCCGACCGCCCAACCCCGGCTGACGGTCGGCCGGTCCGGGGTTGAGAGTTACTTCGCTCCCCGGGACCCCTGCGCGGAGAGGCTGATCGAGCTGATCCGCGGGGCGGAAAAAGAGATCCGCTTCGCCTCCTTCGCCTTCACCCTGGAGCCGGTGGCCGCGGCCCTGCTGGAGCGGCACCTGCGGGGGGTGGATGTCCGGGGGGTGATGGAACGGGGCCAGGAGAGCCCCTGGAACTGTTACCGGATTTTTGCCGACGCCGGAATGGCCGTCCGCTGGGACCAGAACCTCTACTACCTCCACCACAAGTTCTTCGTCATCGACGGCCGGATTGTCGTCACCGGGTCCTTCAACCCCACCCGCCAGGCCGGCCTGGCCAACAACGAGAATATGCTGGTCGTCCACCACGCCGGGGTGGCCAGGAGGTACCTCGACGAGTTCGAGCGGCTCTGGGAGAGGTGGTGGGAATAAGCGCGCGCCCGGGAATATTCCGTCTTTGGAGTAGGTAGGAGAGCGAGTCTGCCGGGTCAGTCGGGGCAGGCCAAGCCCCGGGCTTTCATATAAGAGCGGAGTTTCTTTCCGTGGTCCTTGTCGTCGGCGTTCAGCCGCTGGAAGATCTTATCCAGTTCCGACGTCCTCTCCCGGTCCATAAACTCCTGGAAATGGATCTCCGCCGCCCCCTCCTCCAGCCGGCAGGCGACCCGGAAGGCCTCCTCGAGGCCGGGCGGGGTTCGGCGGTACTTCTCGAGCAGTCCCCGGATCAACCGGTTGGTTTCTTTTACCGTCTCCAGCGAGGAGGCGAGGAAGTTCTCGGGGACCTGGCCGACCGGGAGGAAATGTTCCTTCAGCGAGCGGACCAGGGCGGCGTGATTCTTCTCCTCCAGGGCCAGGGCCCACCAGAAGTCGGCGTCCTCGGGGAAGGCGGCCTGGAAGCGGAGGTAGAGATCGGCCACGTTCGTCTCCAGCCGGATCGATTCGTCGATCAGTTCATTCAGATGGTCGCTCATATCGCCTCCTTGAATTCAATCGGGAAGATTCGGACATTCCTGTCTGTGTTGTTTCGACAGAGTAGCATAGACATTCCTGTCTGTGCGGCGGGGCCTGCCGAGCTACACAGGCGAGCCGCCTGTGCTACTTTCACAGGCGAGCCGCCTGTGCTACTTTTACAGGCAGGAATGCCTGTGCTGCAGTCAGTACCTCGGGTACTGCGGCATCAGCTCCGCGGCGGTGAAGACCCGGATCTCGCCCCCGGTCCGGGCCTGGCAGGCGACCAGGCAGTCCGGGCCCCCGAGCTGGAAGATCCAGTCCAGACAGCCGCCGCAGGGGGTGAAGAGCCCGCACTCGGCGACGATGATGATCGCCTTCAGGTCGGTCGCCCCGGCGGCCACCATCGTGGTGATGGCGTTGACCTCGGCGTGGACGTCGTGGCAGCGGAAGATATGCTCGAGGTTGCAGCCGGTAAAGATCTTTCCCGAACCGGTCAGCAGGGCCGCCCCGACCCGGGTGTCGCCCTGGATATAGGCGTTCCGGCGGCATTCCCAGGCGGCCGCCGCCAGCTCTTCCCACTGTTGTTTCGAGATCCCGGTGTTTTCCCTGGTTTCCGGCATAGTGCTGCTCCTGGTTTCAGTTCATCATCAGAGGAAGCGGGCCGCTTCCGGGTGGCGTCGCTGCAACTCCCCGGCCGCTTCTGGACAATCGGAGAGAAACTCGAAGTCCTCGAACTCGAACCCCGGCCCCACCGCGCAGCCGACCAGGGTGTAATCGCCGGTGGTGTCGGCGGCCTGCCAGAGCCCGGCCGCGGCCGTCCGGACCGGCTCCCCGCCGTCGCCCGCCGGCCCCAGGAGTCTCCGCTCGATCCGTCCACATCCGGGGTCCGCCGTCCAGAGTTCGAGCGGGTCCCCCTCGTGGTAATGCCAGATCTCGTCGGAGCGGCACCGGTGCCAGCGGCTGACCTCCCCGGCGGCGAGGAGGAAGTAGATCCCGGTCAGGGCCGAACGGTCCCCGCCGGTATCGGGGTGGGCGACCCTCCGCCGGGAGCGGAAGATCTCGCGGTAATAGCCGCCCTCCGGGTGGGGAGCCAGGCCGAGCGAAGCGATCAGTTCTTTAACGCGGGGATTCAGAGGCGGTTTATTCACCCTTTTTCCCCTCCGGTTTCCCGGATTTCTTCTTTTTCTTCCCGGTTGTCCCCCCTTCTTCGGCGGCGAAGGCGTCGCGGAGCAGCAGGCTCTGGCGCTCGAAGGCGTCGCGGGCGGAGTCGGCGCCTTTCATCATCGCCAGTTCCTGGGTGATCAGGCGGCCGACGTGCATCATATGCCGCTGGCGGTCGGTGGACTCGCGTTTATAGAGGGGGTGGTCGCGGTTGAGGTAGATGACCGATGACTCGGAGAAGCACTCCGGTCCCTCGGGGGAGTAGTGGTCGATGCAGCAGGTGACCCCGACCTGGCCCATCTTTACCTTCCGGACCACCGCCGAGGGGGTGAGTTTCCGGACGTGGGGCCGCTCGGTCCGTTTCTTCCGGGTTTTTTTATCTTTCCCCCGTCCCTTCTCCCCGCCTTCCTCCCCGGCCTTCTTCCCGGAAGGGGCTTTGGTCAGGGCGGCGTCGCCGAATCCCTCCCCGGCTTCCCCCATCGGGATCATCCCCCGGGGGCAGAGGTCGAGGTTCTTCAGCAGGGCCTGTTCCACCCGTTCCATCGCTTCCCGCAGGGCCCGGGAGACCTTCCGGTTCTCTTTCTTGTCCCGGAGATGGTCGATCTGGACCCGGATCTCGGACTTGATCCTCTCCACCGCCTCGAGGAAGGCGGCGTACTGGGGGCTGTCGGTGATGAAGCCCGATCGGTCGCTGGTCACGGGAAGAAAATCGGCGTGGATCTCGCCCATAATCCTCTCGGCCGCCCGCCCCCACCGCTCCATCCCGAAGAGGTCCCTCCGGACGGTCACCCCCTTGACCTTGATCTCGATCCCCACTTCCTCGACCTCCGGCCTCGGGAGGCTGGCGAGGATGATCTCCCCGTGGACCAATCCGAACTCCGTTCCCTCGAGGAAAGGGAGTTTCCTCCCCGGGACCCGGACCGCCCGGACCCGGCTGTCGTTGACGTAGACGGCGAAGGAGGGGGCCTTGATCGGGACCGACTCGATCACCTTGCGCTCGACCTTGAAGGGGTCGAGCTTCTTCGTCACCTGGCTTAAGACCACCCGGGTCCCGTCGGGCCGTCCGGGGTGGACGGGGAAGGTCTCCAGCGGCAGCGCCCACTCGTCCCCGCCCTCCTCCCAGTCTTTCCGGTCGAAGACCACCCGGGCGGAGAAGTCGCCCCGCTTGGTCCAGACCTCGAAGCGGTCGGCGGCGGAGAGGCCGGCGAACTTGCCGATCCCGAACTGCCCGATCCGCTGGCGGTGGAACTTCGGCGAGACGTCGCGGTAGAGCTTCTCCTGGGAACCGATATTGAAATACTGTTGCAGCCCCTCGAGGTCCATCCCGGAGCCGTTGTCGGCGACCTCGATCCCGTCCTCCCCGATGGTGATCCTGACCTCGGTGGCGTCGGCGTCGTAGGAGTTGTTGACCAGTTCCCGGATCAGTTCCAGGCTCTGAGAGTAGAGCCGCCGGCCGATGGTGATCAGGTGGCTCCGGTCGACCCGGACCGGGATGGTGGTTCGGGATATCGGGTCCTGGTTCATAACCTTCTCCTCCGTCTCCGGTTGGCGGCAAATAACTGTTTTTCGCCGGGGCGATACCGTTTATGATGGCCCGGCTACGATAGCATATCTCTTGTCGGAGTATTGAGAAAAAATGGATACTCCCCGCCCCTCCCGGTCCGCTCCGGCCTCGGCCGCCGGCGGTCAGCTGGCTTCCCCTTCCCCGCCCCCTTCGCCAAGCCAGTGATCCCGGATCCAGCGGGCGATCTCTTCCGTCTGCCGTTTGGTCCCGGCAAAGGTCAGGTGGCGCATATCTATACAGTGGTCATCGGGGTAGAAGCGGAGGAATGGTTGATACAGGGAAACCCCTGGATAGCGGGCGAAGACCCTCTCCAGGTTGGCTTCCAGGTCGGCCACTTGCCTCCGAACGGCCTTGCTGTTTGCCGCCTCGGGGAGCGGGCTGAAAAGAATGATGACCGGGAAGCTGTATTCGCGGGCGGTCTTCGCAATCCGGCGCAGACCTCCTTCACAGTCGGGGTGGAACCGGGGGTTCCAGGAGATACCGTCCTCGAACCGGTCTTCGGGGAATACTTCCTCGGCGCCTCGGGGAAAGGAACCCCGGTTTTCCCAGAGTTCCCGCCGGACCTCGTTGTCGGAACCGAATTTTCCCCGGGGGACGTCCAGCCCGGCGTAACCGATCTCCTCCCGTCCCAGCGCCCAGATACTGTCCCGCAGCTCCCGCCGGTAGCGGAGGCTGGGAAGGAGATGGGAAGTTCGCTCCGCCGGGGCCAGCCATTGTTGCAGTCGTCCCAGCCAGCTCCGCACCGCCCGGGTGCCCCGGTCCCGGGCCAGGGGGTAGTAGGAAGTATAGTAGATTAAAAACCGTGGCGGCCCGTTCCGCTCGATGAAGAGTTCGAGGATATCGGCGTGGCCGGTGGTGTAGGTGAAGCCGAAGGTCCCCAGGTTCCAGGTCTTCAAACCCGTTCTCTCCATCAGTTCGACGGCGAGCAGGCCGTTGAGGCAGGCGCTGTCCCCGAGGAGGAGCAGGTCCTGTTGCTCGTTGACCAGGGTGGCGTGGGCGACCTGCCACTGGACGATGCTCTCGGCGATGTCCGGGGCCACGGCCGGGCTGTAGAGCCGGTGGCGGACCAGGTCCTTGTATTCCGGCCGGGGGTGGAGGGCCAGCAAAACTTCCACGAGGACGATCAGGGCCGCCGCCATCAAAAGCCCGGTCGGCCGTCTCCCCCGGCGGATGGTCCGGAGGGCGAAATTAAAATTGAAAATAGATGAATTCATTGATCTCCGGGGCGCCGAAGACGACGATCCCGTAAAAGAGGAGAACGTAGAAGACCGCCCTTAACCCCGCCGGCCAGCCGACCCAGGGCTCGGCGGAGCGGCGGTAGTATTGATAAAGCTGGAAGAGGGCCAGCGGGATCCCGGCCGCCGCCACCATCCGCAGCAGCGGGATGCTTAAGGGCTCGAAGAAGGGTCCGGAGACCAGCGCGGTCAGCAGCCGGCCGGCCTGGGCCATATTCTCGACCCGGAAGAGGAGCCAGCCAAAGCAGGTCAGGTGGAAGAAGACGGCCACCGAGAGCCAGAACCTCCAGCCCCGCCGGGTCTCGAAGGTCAGGGCTTTCTCCCGGCGGTAGTTCCCGGCCCGGCGGTAGGCGACCAGGAGCAGGCCGTGGAATCCCCCCCAGAGGACGAAGTTCCAGGCCGCCCCGTGCCACAATCCCCCCAGGAGCATCGTCAGCATCAGGTTCCGGATCGTCTTCCACCGCCCGTGCCGGTTGCCGCCCAGGGGGATGTAGAGGTAGTCGCGGAGCCAGGTCGAGAGGCTGACGTGCCAGCGCTGCCAGAAGTCCTCCGGGTTGGCCGCCAGGTAGGGGAGGCGGAAGTTGAGGCAGATGTCGAAACCGAGCATCCGGGCGGTACCCCGGGCGATGTCGGTGTAGCCGGAGAAGTCGCAGTAGATCTGGAGGGCGAAGGCGTAGGTGGCCAGCCAGACCGCCGAGCCGGAGGGGTCGGCCGAGGAGTAGACGCTGTTGACCACCACCGCCATAGTGTCGGCGATTACCATTTTCTTGAAGAGCCCGACGAAAGCCAGCTGCAGCCCGCTGGAGAACCGTTCCGGGAGGACGGTCCGGGGGTTGACGATCTGGGGGACCAGGTGGGCCCCCCGTTCGATCGGCCCCGCCACCAGCTGGGTGAAGAGGCTGACGTAGAGCATCATATCCGGGAGGCTCTCCACCGCCTTGAGTTTCCCCCGGTAGATGTCGATCGTGTAGCTCATCGACTGGAAGGTGTAGAAGGAGATCCCCACCGGGAGGATGATCCGCCAGGTCGGGGGATCGATTCGGATCCCCACTTCCCCGGCCAGCAGCGCCAGCGAGTCGGCGAAGAAGTCGAAGTACTTGAAGAAGCCGAGGATGGTCAGGTTGGTGACGATGCTGATCGTCAGGACCAGCTTCCGTCTTCCGGCGGGGAGGTCGGGACGGCGTTCCCGGTCGACCAGCAGCCCGCAGAAATAATCGACCAGGCTGGAGATCAGCATCAGCGAACAGAACCGCCAGTCCCACCAGCCGTAGAAGACGTAGGAGGCGATCAGCAGCAGCCGGTTCTGCCAGCGGTGGCTCAGCACGAAGTAGAGAGCCAGGACGATGGCGAAGAAGATCCCGAATTCTACGGTGGCGAAGTTCATTTCACCTGTCCATCCGTCCGTTGTCGCTGAAGCGGACCCCCTCCAGTTCCAGCAGCCGCCGCTTGATCCCTTCACCTCCGGTGAAGCCGCCGATCGTTCCGTCGGAGCGGACCACCCGGTGGCAGGGGACGATCAGGGGGAAGGGGTTGGCGGCCAGGGCGTTGCCGACCGCCCGGGCCGCCCCCGCCCGGCCCAGACTCCGGGCCAGTCCTCCGTAGGAGGTCACCGTCCCCCGCGGAATCCGGTAAGCCGACCTCAAGACGGCTTGCCGGAAGGGCGGACAGATCTCCAGCGCCGCCGTCTCCAGGGGTACAGCGGCGGGTTTTCCCTCCAGGATTTCCCTCAATCCTCGGGCCACCCGCTCGATCTCCGGTCGGGAGACTATCTCCGGCTCCAGGTCCGTTTCCCAATCTCCGATCTTCACCCGGACCACCCGCGGTCCTCCTCTGAATTCGGCCCAGACAATCCCCACCGGTCCGATCGGGGTATCCTCGATGACTTTCAGTTTCAGGGGAAGCGGCATAATTGTTTGGGAGGAAATCAAGTTCAAGGATGGATCATAAAGGAATCCGCCCCGCCGCGGAAAGGGAAAAGATATCCCCCGGGATTAAGTGCCGCGGAAAAATATCCCGGGGAAATAAAAGTCAGCAGACCCGGATCCAGCGGAACTTCAGGATCAAAAAGACCGCCGACCCGACCTCCACCCCCAGGGTCTCGAAGAGGACCCGGGGGACCTCGCTGACCAGGGTGTTCTCCCCCAGTTTCAGGGTGAGGACGACCAGGGCGCCGGCGAGCCGGATCTCCTCGATCACTGCCCGGAAGCGGTTGATCTCCGGCCCCGGGGGTTGATCGGGGGAGACGTAGATATCCCGGGGGAAGACGGCGATCTTCTTAATCGGGCCGCCGTGGTGGGGGACGACGATCGGGACCCCGGAGCATAAGACCTCGACCAGCCCCCCGCCCAGGACCCGGGAACTTTCGCAGTCGAGGATATTCGGCCGCCCGATGAAATCGGCCACCGCTTCATCGGCGGGGTGGAAGAAGATCTCCTCCGCCGTCCCCGCCTGGACCAGCCTCCCCTCGTGGAGGACGGCGATCGAGTCGGCGATCTCCTCGGCCTCGAACTGGTCGTGGGTGACGTAGACCGCGGTGATCTTCAGCTCCCGCTGGAGACGTTTCAGCTCCAGGCGCAGGTACTTGGTGGTCTTGTAGTCGAGGTTGGAGAACGGCTCGTCGAGGAGCAGGATCTCCGGCTCGGGGGCCAGCGCCCGGGCCAGGGCGACCCGCTGCTTCTCCCCCCCGCTTAAGTTGGCCGGGTAACGTTCGGCCAGCCCTTCCAGGTGGAAAAAGTCGATCAGGTATCCCGCCCGCCGGCGGGTTTTTTCCGGGGAGGCGGAACGGACCTTCAGCCCGTAAACGATGTTCTCCTCCACGGTCAGGTGGGGGAAGAGGAGGAGGTTCTGGAAGAGGTAGCCGACCTTCCGGCTGGCCGCCGGGAGGCCGTCGACCGAACGGCCGTCGAAGCGGACCGAACCCCGGTACTCGTCCAGCCCGGCGATGACGTTGAGCAGGGAGGTCTTCCCCGCGCCCACCGGGCCGATCAGCACCAGCAGCTCCCGGTCGGCGACCGCCAAGCTGATATCCCGGCAGACGCGGTTGGAGACGTTTTTCAGTTCGATCGCCGGCATCTCAGACGTAGGGGGGGTGTTCGGGGGCGCCCCTCCAGCTCCCGGTGAATTTTCTCTCCAGGACGATGAAGACCCGCTCGAAGGTGAAGCACATCACCGCCAGGACCATCAGGCAGACGATGATGATATCCAGCCGCAGCAGGCTCTCCGAGCGCATCAGGAGCGCCCCGATCCCGGTCGGGATCGCCACCATCTCGGCGGCGATGATCACCCGCCAGGCCATCCCCGCCTCCAGCCGGAAACCCGTGAAGATGTTGGGCAGCGCCAGGGGGAGGACGACGGTGGTAAAGAGCTTCCGCCCCCCCGCGCCCAGCGAGCGGGCCGCCCGGATCAGCTGCGGATCGACCCCCCGCACCCCGGTGACCGTGTTGTAGAGGACCGGGAAGAAGGAGCAGATGAAGATGATGGCGATCGGGAGGACTTCCCCGATCCCCAGCCAGAGCATCAGGATCGGCAGCCAGCCCAGCGCCGGGATCGGGTAGAGGAGGCTGAGGATCGGGTGGAGGGAACGGTGGGCGATCCGGCTCCAGCCCATCGCGAAGCCGACCAGCAGCCCGGCCGCCGAGCCGAGCGTGAAGCCGATCAATACCCGGACCAGGCTCCGGAAGAAATGCGGAAGGAGGATCCCGTCGGCCAGCAGCCGGTAGAAACTGACCATCACCTCGGTAAAGGAGGGGAAGAAGAGCCGGCCGGGGATCAGGGAAAACCGGGCCGCCGCTTCCCAGGCCAGCAGAAAGACCGCCACCGGGACCAGGCCGGCGGCGAGCCGGGTTAATCGTTGCCCGGTCATCGCTCCCGGAACCTCAGGTCGAGGATCTCTTCCGCCGGGAAGGTCCCGGCAATGTATCCCAGGCGGGCCAGGTAATCGATCATCACCTGGACCTCGGCCGGGTCGAGACCGTCGCGGTAGTCGAGCCGGGCCATCGAGCGGGCCATTGTCGCCGCGGAGGGACTCAGCTCCCCGGCCGCCCGGGCCGCCCGCGGGGGGAAGACGGTTTCGCCGCCGGGCCGGAAGACGGAGGAGACGATCCCGGCCGCCTCGCCGGGGTTCTCGTTGATCCAGCCGGCCGCCTCCCGGGAGACCTTGACCAGCTTCTCCACCGTCTCCGGGTGTTCGTCCAGGAGCTGTTTCCGCACCGCCAGGACCGAGCCCACCATCCCCGGCCAGACCTCCCGGCTCTCGAGGAGCATCTTAAACCCCAGCGATTCGGCTACCGTCGCGTAATGCTCGGGGAGGAAGACCGCGTCCAGCCGGCCGGTCTGCAGCGAGATCACCAGCTGGGCGGGGTTCATCCGGACGGTCCGGGTGAGGATCGCCTTCTTATCCAGTCCCCGGACGTCGATCAGCTTTCTTAAGACGACATCGACCGCTCCTCCCTCCCGGACGCAGCCGATCCGGACCCCCGGCTTCTCCAGGTCCCGGACGTCCTTGACCTTCTCCGAGTCGACCACCAGCCCGTAACCGTCGCGGTGGGTGCCGGCCACGATCCGGATCGGGACGGAGGCGTTGGCGTAAGCGGTGATCGCCGGGACCAGGCAGAGGTAGGCGGCGTTGATCTCTCCTCTCGCCAGGGCCGCCGCCAGGGCCATCCCGGTGACGTAGGCCTCGTAAGCCTCCACCTCCAGGCCGGTCTCCGCGAACCAGCCTTTCTCCCGGGCCACGTAAACGACGGCCGCGTGGTTGCTGTATTCCACCGCCATCCGCAACGGCTCCGCCGCCGTCATCCCGGCGGTCAGAAGCAGGGCGGATATCAATATCAGGGATTTGAATTTCATCGATATATGCGCGTGTATATATCGAAAACAACGCCCCCCTGTCAACACTTCTCCCGGTGGAATTTCCCCCGTTGCCGATCAGGCTCGGTCCAGCCCCGCGGTCCTTCAGGTCCCCGGTAGTTCACCAGAAACATCGCCCGCCGCAAACCCCAGCCCGCACCCCCCCAGCGTCTCGGCCGTGGGCCGCCCGTCGTCACCCCAGCCCAGCCGCCCATAAACCCGGTCGAGCAGTCCCCGGAACTTCTCCGGTTCCAAACTCACCTTCTCCCCGATCCGGGGATTGACCAGGTTCTCCGGCCGGGAGAAGTAGGGGATGACCGCCTCGTCCTCCTTCCGACCCCGCCCGAAGTTCCGCGCCAGGAGCGCCCGCTCCAGGTGGAGGACTCTCCGGGCCGCTCCCTCGAACTCGGCTTCCGACCAGCCGAACCCGGTGGCGGCGTCAAGGAGGTGGTATTCGAAGGAAGGACCTTCCATTTCCCCGGCCCGGGCGAAGTTGTCTGGAGTCTTCTTCGAGTAGATCCGGGGGAAGACCTGGTCGCCCAGGGGCAGGGAGTCCTTGATCACCGAGCGGGTCATATGGAAGACCGCCGGAATCTCCTTGGCCGCGTAGCCGCTCTCCGGGTGGGCGGCCTCCTTCGTTCCGTAGACCCGGGCGGCCACCTCGGCGATCCGCTCCCAGCTCAATCCCTGCTCCGGGGAGCAGTAGGGAGACCAGCCCATAATGTTCTGGGCGTAGCCGTGGGCGGAAGAGATCGGGTCGCGGGTATCGAGCGCCCATTGCAGCGCCGAGACGATCCAGAAAGGGAAGAAGACCTGGTTGATGTGGTCGCCGTGGCCGTCCCAGTGCCCGGCGTAGCCCCGGGCGGGGTAGAACTCATCGACCAGGTCGAGCCCCAGCCCCAGACGCCGGGCCGCCCGGACCGTCCCCTCGGCCAGGGCGTCTCCCATCTCCCCCCGCCGGTAGGCGATCTTCTCCAGCAGGTCCTTCCAGAAGGCGGGAGAGGAGAAGTCGATCGGAAGTCGATCGATCTTCTTCAGCTCGCCGCGCGCCGCCAATCCCCGCAGCCAGGGGATCATCCCCACCAGCAGCTCCCAGTGGTTGAGCCCGAGGTCGTTGCTGATGTAACCGATCTCGAACCCGGCCTCGAAGCCGATATCCCAGTTGTACCAGGTCTCTTTCGGACCAGGGAAGAGCTGGGCGATGCAGTCGACCTGGCCGGAATAGTTCTTTTTCGGGCAGAGGGTTCCGGGGACGCTGCGGTAGCTGCGGGCGTCGAAGCAGCGGATCGAGCAGCCCTCGGTGCAGGCCTGGAACCGCTGGCCGTATTTCTTCACCTTCTCCGGGTCGAGCCTCGGGGTATGGGGCCAGCCGTGGGAGCCGTGGGCCTCTTCCCGGACCAGCCGGCAGACCCGGGCAAAGCGTTCGGGATCGGCGATCGCCAGCGGCCGCTCCCCCCGGACCGCCACCGCCAGCAGGTTCTTCGAACCCATCACCGCCCCGAAGCCCCCCTGGCCGGAGGCCGACTCGGTCTCGGTCGCCCCGACCGCGATCCGGCTCAGGTTCTCCCCGGCCGGCCCGATGGCGAAGATCCGCCAATCCTTCCCTTCGGCGGCCAGGATCTTCTTCTGCTTTTCGATCAGTCCCAGGCCTTTCAGGCCAGCGCCGTCGCGGATCTCGGCCTTCCCGTCCTCGATCCGCAGATAGACCGGGCGGTCCGCCCGGCCGGTGATCACGATCCCGTCGAAACCGGCGTATTTCAGACCGCTCCCCCACCGGCCCCCGAAGGAAGAGCGGGTGAAGTACTCCTCGGGGAAGCCCTGGGGCGCCAGCCCGCAGACCGTGGTCCGCCCGGAGAAGGGCGCCGCCGTCCCGGTCAGGGGACCGGGCAAGATCATCAGGGGCGAAACCGGGTCGAAGGCCCCCGTCCCCGGAGGAATCTCGTCCCAACCGATCCGCGCCCCCAGCCCCCGCCCCCCGATCCAGTCCGGGAGGTAGCGCGAGGTCTCATCCATCTCGACCTTTCCCCGCCCCAAATCCACCCGCAGGATCTTCCCCGCGTACCCTCCGTAAGATTTTTGGTCGTTACTCATCGGGCTTTCACTTCGTTACAATCCGATAATTTCATTGTCATTGCGAGGACCCCGAACGGAGTGAGGGGGACGAAGCAATCTCTTCACTGAGCTGCCTCGAATTATTTCCGCAACGGACCCCAACGGGGTCCCACATTTCAGCCCGGGGCAACGCCCCGGGTTTCAAGTTTACCAGGAAATACTTCCGTCGCACCACAACGGGGTGCCACATCATATATCCAGTTTGCCGGGAAATAAATCAGAAGCCTATTCCTTTACCGGACCCCTCCCCAATTCCGGGTCCTGCTCGAAATCCGGCACCCCCTTCCCCCGGTTCTTCTTCTCCTCGGCGTCCCCGTACACCAGTGCCCCGAATCCGCAGGTCTCGACGCAGGCCGGCTCTCCCCCGCAGAGATCACAGCGCAGGGGTTTTCCCGAAACCGGATGAACGAAGATCGCCGAAAAGGGACAGGCCTCTCGGCAGGCCAGGCATCCGGTGCAGAGATCAAAGTCCACCGCCCACCCCGCCTCCCCCCGAACGATCGCCCCCGTCGGGCAGGCCTTCACGCAGGGGGCCGGATCGCACTGCCGGCAGACCGTGAGCGAATGCGGCCCCCCGAAAGGATCGAACTCGATCCGCAAGGCCGAAAGCGCCGCCCCCGCGCCGCCCCCCCGCTCCGCCGCGCAGGCTGCCTGGCAGCTCAAGCATCCCGTGCAGATATCTGAATTGAGAAAGAGTGTCTTCTTCATACTATACTATAGCGTATCGAGCGGGCTCTTTACACCCTGTCCCCCCTTGTTCAGGACGTGGGTGTAGATCATCGTCGTCGAGACATCCGCGTGGCCCAAAAGGTCCTGGATGGTCCGGATGTCATAACCGCCGGCCAGGAGATGGGTGGCGAAACTGTGGCGGAAGGTGTGGCTGGTCACCCGCTTGTTGAGCCCCGCCAGGCGGACGGCGCGGCCCAAAGCTTTCTGGAACGCCGTGGGGTGGATATGGTGCCGCCGGATCTCTTTCGAGCGGGGATCGCCCGACCGGCTCTGGGCGGGGAAGACATATTGCCAGATCCATTGCTTTCCGGCGGCGGGATATTTCCGCGCCAGGGCCGGAGGCAGGTAAACCCGCCCGAACCCCTCCGCCAGGTCCCGTTCGTGAATGAGCTTCACCCGATTTAGATGCTCCCGCAGGTCCGGCTGGATACTCTCCGGAAGCATCGTCCGCCGGTCCTTGTTTCCCTTCCCGGCCCGAACGATCAGCTGGTTGGCGGCGAAGTCAAGATCCTGGACCCGGAGCCGGACGCCTTCCATCAGCCTCAACCCACTGCCATAGAGCAACTGGGCCAGTGTCTTCATCGTCCCCGACATCGCCCCCAGCACCCGCTGGGTTTCTTCTCTGGTCATCACCACCGGGATCCGCTGCCGCCGGGGCGCCCGCAGGGCGTTGATCGGTTCATCCAGGGGGATACGCAAAACCTCCTTGTAGAGAAAGAGCAGGGCGTTGAAGGCCTGGTTCTGGGTTGAGCGCCCAATCTTTTCGTGGGTGGCCAGGTGGGAAAGAAAGGCCTCGATCTCTGGGATCCCCATCTTCCGGGGGTGTTTCATTTTGTGGAAGACGCAGAATCGTTTGGTCCAATGGATATATGCCTGTTCGGTGCGGATGGAGTAATGCCGCAGGCGCATCACCTCGCTGATGTCATCCAGAAGATTCTTCTTGCGCCGGGGCGTCCCTTCCGGTAAGCTGTTCTTAGCCATAATATAGGCCCTCCGGTTAGGTGTTTCCGCAAGTAAAGCGCGATGCCAATATGATAGAATAAATTCTATGTTTGTCAAATTTAAAGCGGAAAATATTCAATATGATAGAAAAAGTTCCGCTCAATCAATAGTT
>JAVCCZ010000228.1 GCA_030765265.1 Candidatus Erginobacter occultus | reverse complement strand
GAAGATCGCGGTCGTTGATGTGACGCCGGTCTTCCCGCAGGTGGACGGTGATGATATCCGCACCGGCCAGTTCACAGACCGCCGCCGCCCAGACCGGGTCCGGTTCCCGTCCCCGCCGCGCCTGACGGATCGTGGCCACGTGATCGATGTTTACGCCCAGTTTAGTCATTTTCTTCTCCTGACAAACGAATTTAACACAAAGACACAAAGAAAGATTTGAACCGCAAAGGACGCAAAGAGGGGGGCATTTTACTTGCCCGATGGAGATTACGATCCGGCAATATGATGAACGTCGAACCGGTGGTAAATTACCGAACTTAAAACTCTCTCTTCCCTTTGCGTTCTTTGCGTTCTTTGCGGTTAATTTTTTCAGTCGGTCAGGGCTGGCGGGGGCTGACCGGGCCACGGTCGAGAGTGACCTTGACCCGGGGCGGATCCGACCGCTCCAGGACCACCTCGGGCGGGAAGGCGGTGTGGAGAGGGAGTTCCCAGGTGCCCGGCTCCAGTCCGACGATATCGACATAAACTTTCAGGGAGGAGGCGGTCAGACCGTCCATCACCGGCTCGGGGCCCTTTAAATACAGATCGACTTCTCTGGGGTCCAGGCGGAGTTGGTCGAAACGGGCGGAATCCCGGAGAATGTCGACCCGGACTTTCTTAAAGACCCGTTCCTTCAGGTCCCGCCCCATCACCACGATCAAGTTGACCTCGGGGAGGGAGTCCGGGGCGAAGGGACTGACCGGCTGGAGAGCGGCCTGGGCATCAAAGGTGACCTGCCGGCCCATAACCGTGATCGGCACGGTGGCAATCTCGCTCATCCCCTCGAGGACCCCGGCCGGACCGGTAACCTTGACCTCCGGGGGATAGACCCGGGACTCAACCACCCGGTAGCCGCGGCGGGGTGTTCCCCGGTAGCTGACACTGACCGGGAGGACCTTCTCCCCCAGGCGATCGAGCTCGGCAGTGACCCGGCTTGGGATCAGCCCCGCCACCCGAAAGCGAGGTGGCCGGCGGACATCCCCGTCCTCGAGATTGAAGACCACCGTCCCCGGGCTATCGACCCCGCTCAGGTCGTGGACGATCTTGAGGTCGATCTGCCGTGCCTCGACCGGGGTCATCGCTTCCCGGGGGTACTCGAGGATCACGGTGACCAGGGGCGGATCGATCGCTTTCACGATCATCCCCTCCCCCGCCGTCAGCTCGACCGGAACGGTCAGGGTGACCGTCTCGTAAACCCAGCGGGAGGCGATCACCCAGGCCACCACCCCGATTATCAGGGCCAGAAGCTTGAGAAACCAGTTGTGGCGGGCCCAGGTTTTCAGAGAGGAGAACATCTTCAGCTCCGCTTCAGGTGTAGGTTCTCGGTCAACATCTTCCTCAGCTCATCTTCGGTGAGATCGCGGTGGAACCGGGCCTGGAAGGCGACCGAGATCGTCCCCTTCTCCTCGGAGACGATCACCACCACGGCGTCGGTCGCCTCGGCCAGCCCGAGGCCGGCCTTGTGCCGCATCCCCAGGCCGTCGGTCGGCAGTCCCTTGCGGGAAAAGGGAAAAAGACAGGCGGCGGCTTCGATCTTGTCGCCCTTGATCACCACCCCGCCGTCGTGGAGGGGGCCGAAGGGCATAAAGATACTGACCAATAGCTTGCGCGAAATCTCGCTGTTCATCAACACCCCGGACTGGACCCAGACGCCGAGACCGATATCCCGCTGGACGGCGATCAGGGCCCCGATCTTCTTCCGGGAGAGCTCCCCGGCGGCGCCGACCAGGTCCTCGATCACCCGGTCCCCGGTGGAGACGCTGCTGAAGATTCGCCTCCGGCCCAGTTCGGCCAGGGCCCGGCGCAACTCGGGGGCGAAGATGATCACGAAGGCGAGAAAGAGATAGGGAAAGGATCGGGTGAAGATGGAGAAGAGAACATCGAGACGGATCAAGCGAGCCAACCCGAAGGCCAGGCCCAGGAGGGCCAGTCCTTTCAGGGCCTGGACCGCGCCGGTCGCCCGGATGAAGACAAAGAAATAGTAGAGGATGACGACCAGGATCGCGACCTCCAGCCCGGATGTAAAGACGCGGAACATATTGAGTCGGGTAAATATTTTCTGCCGGATTATCTGAAAAATACCGGGGAACGTTTATCCCGCCCCGGCGGTTTTGATCCGATCGATCACCGCGATCATCTCCTTCAACGGGCCGACATCGTGAACCCGGACGATATCCGCCCCCCGCCAGATCGCCGAGGCCACCGCCCCGGCGGTCCCCCAGAGCCGGTCTTCTGGTCCCCGGTCGAGAATAGCGCCGATAAAAGACTTCCGGGAAACCCCGACCAGAACCGGACGGCCCAGCCGGCGAAACTCGCCGAGGCCGTTTAAGATCTCCAGGTTATGTTCCAGAGTCTTGCCGAAGCCGATCCCGGGGTCGATCACGATCCGGGCCGGGTCGATCCCGGCGGCGGCGGCGAAAGCTATCCGCTCCCGGAAAAACTCTTTGATCTCCCCGATCAGGTCGCGGTAAACCGGCCGCTCCTGCATATCCCGGGGAGTTCCGAGCATATGCATCATTACGTAAGGCCCGCCGGCCGCCGCCACCACCGGGGCAAGTCCGGGATCGAAGCGGAGGGCGCTGATATCGTTGACGATCTCCGCTCCCGCTTCCAGTGCCCGGGCGGCCACTTCCGCCTTCCAGGTATCGATCGAGATCGGGACCGGCAGCCGGCCCGCCAGGCCCGCGATCACCGGAATCACCCGCCTCAACTCCTCAACGGCCGAAACCGGATTTGAACCCGGCCGGGAGGACTCGCCCCCCAGATCGATAACATCCGCCCCCGCGGCCGCCAGCTCCCAAGCCCGGTCGATCGCGGAGTGAGCGGTCGGATAACGGCCCCCGTCATAAAAAGAGTCCGGGGTGAGATTGACCACCCCCATCACGAGCGTTCGCCCGCCGGATCGCGGCAGATTCTGAAACGCTCGGGCTGGCTCGTCCGCCATTGACCTCTCCCCTCCCCGGCGGCCGGTTCCCCCGCCGGAAGAAAAACTAACCGGAAGCCGGGTTCTCGGCCGGAGCGGGACGGAGCAAGCCGGGGAGGCGGTCCGGGGCCTCCTGCTCCGCCTTCTTCTTCTCCGGCTGCTTTTTTGCCGCCGGTTTCCGGGCCCGGGTCCGGCCCCGGCCGCTCTTCCGGGACAGCTTCCCGGTCTCGATGATCTGGCCGATCTCCACGTCGTCGAGAACCTCGTACTTCAAGAGCGCTTCGGCCAGGGCCACCAGCTTGTCCCGGTTATCGGCCAGCAGCTGCTTGGCCCGCCGGAAACATTCGTCGATGATCAGCTTGATTTCCCGGTCGATCTCCCGGGCGGTCTCCTCGCTGTAATCGCTCGACCGGGTGATCTCCCGGCCGAGGAAGAGATGCTGCTCGTGCTCGCCGTAGGTCATCGGGCCCATCTTCTGGCTCATCCCCCACTCGCAGACCATCCGCCGGGCCAGGCCGGTGGCGACCTTGATGTCGTTGCGCGAGCCCGCGGTGATATCCCCGAAGATCATCTCTTCGGCCGCCCGGCCGCCGAAGAGCCCGGCAATCACGCCGAGGATCTTCTGGCGGAATTCCAGGTAGCGGTCCTTCTCCGGCAGCTGCATCGTCGCCCCCAGGTAAGCCAGGCCCCGGGGGATAATCGTCACCTTGTGCAGCGGCTCGGTCTCGGGGATCAGGGCGATCACCAGGGCGTGGCCGGCCTCGTGGTAGGCGGTGACCTTCCGGTCCTCCTCGTCCATCACCCGGCTTTTGCGCTCCCTCCCCCACCGGACCTTGTCCCGGGCTTCCTCCATCTCGACCATCCCCACCGACTTCTTGTTGTTGCGGGCGGCCAGGAGGGCCGCTTCGTTGACCAGGTTGGCGAGGTCGGCCCCGGAAAATCCGGGGGTGCCCCGGGCGATCCGGGAGAGGGAGACCGAGCGGGCCAGGGTGATCTTCTGCACGTGGACCTTGAGGATATCCTCCCGCCCCTTGATATCGGGCATATCGATCAGGATCTGGCGGTCGAAACGGCCCGGCCGGAGCAGCGCCGGGTCAAGGACGTCGGGCCGGTTGGTGGCGGCGACCAGGATCACCCCTTCCTTGGTCTCAAAGCCGTCCATCTCCACTAAAAGCTGGTTGAGGGTCTGCTCGCGCTCGTCGTGGCCGCCGCCCAGTCCGGCTCCCCGGTGTCGGCCGACGGCGTCGATCTCGTCGAGGAAGATAATGCAGGGGGCGTGTTTCCGCCCCTGCTCGAACATATCCCGGACCCGGCTCGCCCCCACCCCGACGAACATCTCGACGAAATCGGAGCCGGAGAGCGAGAAGAAGGGAACCTCCGCCTCCCCGGCCACCGCCTTGGCCAGCAAGGTCTTGCCGGTCCCGGGGGGGCCGACCAGGATCACCCCCTTGGGGATCCTTCCCCCCAGCCGCTGGAACTTCTTGGGCGACTTCAAAAAGGCGATGATCTCCTCCAGTTCCTCCTTGGCCTCGTTGACCCCGGCCACGTCCTTGAAGGTGATCTTTTCCGTGTTCCGGTTCAGCCGGGCCCGGCTCTTCCCGAAGGACATCGCCCCCTTGCCCACGCCCCGCATCTGGCGGTAGAAGAGAAACCAGAGCAGGCCGACAAAGAGCAGTGGCCCGACCAGCAGCGGTAATATCTCCTGCCACCAGCTGCTCTTCTCGAACTGGAAGGGAATATTATACTCCCGCAGGGTGGCGAAGAAGTCGTCGGGGAGATTCTCCCGCAAGGGCACGGTGAACTCCTGGTACTCGTTCCCGTCCCGAAATTGCCCCTTGCCTTCCTTGGCCCCGATCTCCAGTTTAACGATCCTCCCTTCCTCGGCGTACTGGTAGACCTCGGAGAACATCAGTTCCCGGGGCGGGGTAGCGGCCAGCTGGCGGCCGAAATAGTAATAGACGACCATCAGCCCCAAAAAGAGCCAGAAGATCAGGTACTTCAGCTTCTTCTGGTTCTGGAGCGGGGACGGCGGCTTGCCGACCGGGGGTTTTTTCTTTTTTTCCATTTTCGGCATATCAAGTAAGACGATCAGGTTAGGATAATGTTCAGAATATAACAGATCCCGCCCGGGATAACAAAGCAATTAATCTCCCCCCACTTACTCGTACTCGTAATCGTTCTCGATTACTCCAGATCCTCCCAGGTAAGCTCGAGAACCTCCCGGGTATCTTCCCGGACCCGGCAGCGGTGATTGGGGAGGGAGCCGGCCAGCCAGATAATCTTCTCCCGGTCCTCGATCACCGGAATCAAATCCCGGCGGCTCAGGGGGACCCCGGCCTCGGCCAGGATCTTTTTGAGCTTTTTTCGCCCCACCATCCCCAAGGGACGGTAGCGGTCTCCCGGACGGCGGGAACGGACGGTCAGGGGAGGGATCACCCGGTCCCGGTCGAGGTATTCCCGCCGTTCCCCGGGATATTTCCCCCCGACCCCGTCTTCCGGAGGGGCCGGGAGGAGCCGGGCCCGGATCCGGGCGGAGATCCGCTCGATGATAACCTCCCCCGGGATCTCCAGGGTCCGCTCCGGGATGGACTCCTCCGCTTCCCGCCGGGGTCCGAGCACGAGGAGTTCACCTTCCCGGCGGGCGGAGACCGGACCGGGGAGGTCGAGACGCCGCCCGGATTGGCCGGCCGCCAGCCGCTTCAGCGCCAAAAAATGCCGGCGGTGGGGCGCGTCGATCCCGGCCCGGGAGAGGAGAAACCGGAGGGCCTCGCCCTGTTCCAGGGCGGGGGATTCCCCGAAACGGGGGCAGTCGAGCGCCGGGCCCTCGGCCGTCTCCCTGACCAGTTCTCGGCACCGCTTGAGCAAGCGGGCGCGGAGATAATCCTCCCGCTCCCTTTCCCGTTCGGCCAGACCGACCAACAGTTCCCGGCAGCGGGGGCTGTATTCGGCTTCCAGCAGGGGAAGGAGCCGGCGGCGGACCCGGTTGCGGAGAAAGCGGTGATCCCGGTTGGAGGCATCCTGGCGGAAATCCTCCCCGATCTCTTCGAGAAAGCCGAGGACCTCTTCCCGCCGGAAGGGCAGCAGCGGCCGGACCAGGAGCAGATCTCCTTCCCTCCGGGCGGGGGCCATCCCGGCCAGGGCGGCCGGGCGGCCGCCCCTGAGCAGCCGGATCAGGACGGTCTCCGCCTGGTCGTCGGCCTGGTGCCCGAGGGCCAGGGTTCCGATCCCGGTCCGGCGCGAGACTTCCCGGAAATACCGGTAGCGGACGACCCGGGCCGCCTCCTCCGGGGAATAACCCCCCGATTTCCTCACCGGCCCGACCTCCCGCCGGGCGGAGATACAGGGCAGCCGGAGCCGGGCCGCCAACGCTTCCACCCAGCGGCGGTCTTCGCGCGCCGCCTCCCCGCGCAAACAATGGTCGAGGTGAACCACGGTCAGGTTAAGGGGCGTCGTCTCCCCCAGCCGGCAAAGCAGGTTGAGGAGGGCGACGGAATCGGCGCCCCCGGAGACCGCGACCAGGAGCCGGTCTCCGCTCTTCCAGAGGCGGTGGCGGGCGGCGTAAGCCGCCATCCGCCGGACCAGGATCGCCCCCCTCCTCCGCCGCCCCGCTTCACCTCCGGCCTGGGCCTCCGGGCTGGGTGGGGGATTTTTTTTCTTGTCACTTTCCGGCATTTTGGTATCCTGTAATTTGATTCCGCGGATCGCCGGGCTCATCCGGGTATTTTCCAATTCAGGATCGGCGATAGCGCTCGACCGGCAATCTCAACCGTAACATACCGCCCGCTCTTTTTGGTATGGAAAAACCGCCTTACCAGGGGAAATTATCCATCCTGGAATCGCTGACCCCGCTGGCGAAAGAGCTGCGGTCCGTCCGGATCGACCGGGAGGGGATCATCGATTTCTGCTCCCGGATCGATGACTCCCATTTCCCCCATCCGCGCTGGGATTTCTTCTTCGTATACCCCGGCCTCGACGAAATCGGAGTCGACTACTTTATGCTGATGAACGCCCTGAACTTCTGCTACTGGGGCAACCCGAAGTGGACGGTGGAATACCGGGGACAATTACTTGACGGCGCGTTCGGGATGTTCGCCGCCCTGACCCGGGCCCTGGAGGAGGGGATGCCGATTTACGACGGCGGCTGGCTGGCCGGAATCACCCGGGACGACCTGGCCCGGATCCTCCGGGGGCGGGGCGAGATCCCCCTCTTTTACCAGCGCTTTACCATCTGCCGGGAGATCGGGAGGATCCTGAGCGAGAAGTTCGGGGGGAGGTTTCACCACCTGGTCGCCCAGGCGGAGAAGAGCGCGGTCAAACTGGTCCGGCTCCTGGTGGAAAATTTTCCCTCTTTCGACGACTCGGCGGAATGGGACGGCTACCGGATTCTCTTTTACAAGCGGGCCCAGCTGGCGCCGGCGATGCTCTATGAACGCTGGGAGGGAAAGGGACCGGGAGCGTTCGGCGACATCGGGGAGATGACCGCCTCGGCCGACTACAAGCTCCCCCAGGTCCTGCGGGAGCTGGGGATTTTACACTATGCCCCGCCCCTGGAAAAGTTCGTCGACGGACGGCTCCAGATCCCGCCCGGAACCCGGGAAGAACTGGAGATCCGGATCACCACTTTGGTCGCCTGCGAGATGATCCGGGAGAGACTCCACGACCGCTTCCCGGGGATCACCTCGCAGGCGGTCGACCGGCTGCTCTGGACCGCCGGCCAGTCTGGAAACGGGCCGGAGCGCAAACCCTACCACCTGACCCTGACCACGGCTTACTGACCGGGGTGATCGAGAGCCAGAGAAAATGAGCAAAATCAACATCCTCTTTGTCTGCGTCGGGAATTCCTGCCGAAGCCAGATCGCCGAAGGCTACGGCCGGGCCTGGGGAAGCTCGGTGATGAACGTGAAGAGCGCCGGGACCCACGCCATCGACCGGATCAGCCCCGAGATCGAGCAGGTGATGGCGGAAGAGGGGATCGACGTCTCCGGGCAGCGTCCGAAGAGGCTGACCGCGAATTTGATCAACTGGGCCGACCGGGTGACCGTCCTCGGGGGGAACCCCGAGTTGCTCTTCCCCGACCTCCTGAGGGACAAGCTGGTCCCCTGGCCGACCCCCGACCCCTTCGGCCGGGGGGTGGACGCGGCCCGGAAGGTAAGGGATCTGATCAAGACCCGGGTGACCGATCTGATCATCGACCTGGGGCGGGGAGACGGTGATCGGTGATCGGTAATCGGTAATCGGTGATCGGTGATCGGTAATTCGTGAAGATTTGTGGAGATTCGTGGTTTCATAAAGGGGGCGAGGCGGGGACGAACAACCCTCGATAGCGATCCCGATAGCGATCCCGATAGCGATTATTTTTTCTTTCGTGAAGATTTGTGGAGATCCGTGGTTTCATAAAGGGGGCGGGGCGGGGGAATTAATTAGAGTAAATTCGTGAAATTAGTGGATCAATGAGGAAAAAGGAATGAAGATCGGGATTATCTCGGACACCCACGAAAATATGGAGAAGATTAAAGCGGCGGTTCTCCTCTTCAACCGGGAAGAGGTGGGGGCCGTCCTCCACGGGGGTGACATCATCTCCCCGATCACGGCCAAGGAATTCTCCGCCCTGAAAGCCCCCCTGACCGGGGTCTTCGGGAATAATGACGGGGACAAGCTCTTCCTCACCGAACGCTTCCAGGAGATCGGCACCCTCCACAAGAAGCGCTGGGAGGGAACTCTGGACGGGAAGAAGTTTCTCTTGATCCACGAACCGGATATGCTCGACGCCCTGGCCGCCAGCGGGTATTACGACGTGATCGTCTACGGCCACACCCACCGGGCCGAGATCTCCCGGCGGGGAAAGACCCTGGTCATCAACCCCGGGGAAGGCGGAGGCTGGATCACCGGAAAAGCCACCGCCGCGCTGCTGGATACCGAGACTATGAAAGCCCGCTTGGTGGAGATTTAGCGAATTAACGGTAATCGGCAGTCAGAAAGTGGAAAAACCGGGGGACTGGACAAAAAAATTAATGGCCATTAGTGAACTTGTGGACAACAAAGGGTTGGGTCAGGGGATAGACGAAAGAGATCGATCCCGATCCCGATAGCGATCCCGATAGCGATTATTTTTCCCATTCGTGAAGATTTGTGGAGATTCGTGGTTACATAAAGGGGGCGAGGCGGGGGAATTAGAGTAAATTCGTGAAATTAGTGGATAAAATAGGAGGGGGGATGGGTATGTTTTTGGAACTGGTAAAAAAGCGGAGATCGGTCCGGGACTTTTCACCGCGGGCGGTGGAGCGGGAGAAGATCGAACTCTGCCTGGAGGCGGCCCGGCTGGCGCCTTCGGCCTGCAACGGGCAGCCCTGGCGGTTCCTGGTCTTCGACCAACCGGAGAAGAAAGCGGACCTCGTCCGGGCGGCCGCTTCCGGGCTCTACCGGACCAGCGGATTCATCAGCCGGGCCCCGGTAATAATCGTCGCTCTCTCCCTGCGGGGAAAGATCCTCCCCGGCCTGGCCGGCCGCTTCCAGGGCAAGCATTACCCGCTGATCGACCTCGGAATCGCCGTGGAGCATCTGGTCCTCCAGGCGGCGGAGGCGGGCCTGGGAACCTGCTGGGTGGGGTGGTTCAACGGACCGGCGGTGAAAAAACTTCTCGGCCTGCCGAAGGGGGAAACCCCGATCGCCCTGATCCCGCTCGGCTACCCGGCAGAGGAAAAATCCGCCTCTCCGTCCCGGAAGGGCCTCGAAGAGATCGCCGCCTTCAACCCGGATTGACCGGTGGAACGGGAGGCGGGAAAACCGTCTTCCTCAGGCCCGCTTACCGATCAGCCTCTTCGCCTTCCCCTCCCCCCCCGGAAACGGGTCGGGCGGATTTTTCCCGGGGGAAGAGAGCGGCCAGGAGAATCAGGAGGAGCAGCCCGCCGGCCGCGTCCCCGATCCACCAGGTCTTGAAGATCCCCAGCCTAATCCCCTGCCAGACGGCGGCGACAACCATTGCCGCGGAAGAGATCATCACCACCACGATGAAGGGCCGCATCCGCAAGGGGTTGACCGCCGCGGCCAGGAAGAGCAGACCTGCCGCCAGCGAGCCGACCGCCAGTCCGCTCAGGGTATACTTGATCAAGTTCTTGATCTTGACGTCGGCGAGGTTTTCCGACCGGATGAAATCCCTGACCCCGGTATCGGGGACAAGATGCCGGACAAAAAACTCGCTCACCGGAGCCATCCGGGGACATTCGAAAAACGCCATCGAGACGGCGGCCGCCAAGCAGAGCAACCCCAGGATAATCGCCAGCAATCTAAATCCAAACATCTCTCACCTCCTTTCCTATCTATCGGTCTCGAGATCGATCCCGATGAACTATAGGATATTATAATATATTATCATCTACTTCTTTTCTATAACCGTCAGGCGGACCGTGACAAAATCCGAGGATCCGATCTCGGAATATTCCGCTTCGCCCTGGCCTTCCAGCCGTTGGAGAAATGACGGGTAGGTCCGAGCGTCAAAGACCAGCGTTCTCTCGTTCGGTCCGAGATTTTCAAAGCCCGAGATCGGATGGGTGATCAGCTGTCCCCCGGCGGCGGTGGCGGCCCGGATCGCGTCTTCCAGTCCGGAGGCGGAATCGGAGACATAGATGGTCACGTGATGATCCCGGAAACCCTGGTGACCGGGGGGGAGAGGCGGGGCCGGACGACCGGAGAGATCCTCGTCTTCGGGGGCTTGCTCCTGCTGCCAGGAAGCGTCGGTATCCTCTTCCAGGATCAGGACCCCGCTTCCCGATGCCGGCTGCAGGCGGATCGGCGGCCCGGAGACTCGGGCTTCCTCTTCCGCCGACGGGGTCGGGGCCGCGGCGGCGCCGGGACCATCCTCAACCGGGCAGGGACCGCAAGCGGCCAGGACCAGACAGGTAGCGTAACCGACCAGCCACCGGTAAATAGATTTCCGCCCAACATTCATCTCGCTCCTCCTTATAGGTTCTCAGCCGAAGATTATCAGTAAACACACCGCCGTCCTCGGCCGCCGGTTAATCGATCGTCCTGCTTGTACCCGGCCGGGGGTTGGCTGTATAGTATACGTAACGTAAACCGAATAATACCACCTTACCCCGCCGGAAATCCAGTTTTTTCCGCCGTGCTATGAAACCGATCCTGATTGTCTGCCTGGCCGTGGCCGCCCTGCTGCTCATCCGGCTGCTGGTGCGGAAGTTCGAACAACACCAGATGTATTACCCCATCCGCGGCCTGGAGGCGACCCCCGGTGAGGCCGGGATGGCTTACGAAGACGTCTTTCTCAACCCCGGCGACGGGGTCCGAATCCACGGCTGGTGGGTGCCGGCGGAGGCGGACCGGGGGACGGTTCTCTTCTGTCACGGCAACGCCGGGAACATCTCCCACCGGCTGGAGAGCATCGCCGTCTTCCACCGCCTGGGGCTCAACGTCCTGATCTTCGACTACCGGGGTTTCGGCCGATCGGAAGGATCACCCGACGAGGAGGGGACCTATCTCGACGCCGAGGCGGCCTACCGCCACCTGAGGGAGGAGAAGGGAATCGACCCGGAGCGGATCGTCATCTTCGGCCGGTCGCTGGGCGGCGCGGTGGCGATTGAACTGGCCCTCCGAGCCCGGGCGGGCGCCCTGGTCGCGGAATCGACCTTCACCTCGGCGGTGGAGATGGGAAAGCTGATCTTCCCTTTTCTCCCGATCCGGCTCCTGATCCGGAACCGGTACGACTCCCTGGCCAAGGTCGGGGAGTTGCAACTCCCCAGCCTCTTCATTCACAGCCCCGGCGACGAGCTGGTCCCTTTCGAGATGGGGGAGCGCCTCTTTCAAACGGCGGCCGAACCGAAGGAGTTTTTCCGGATCTCCGGCGGTCACGGGGACGGCTTCCTAATCACCGGCCCGTCCTACGTTGAGGGGATCGACTCCTTCCTGAAGAAAATCGGGCTGGAATAGCCCCTCTTTACGGATCCGGACTGCCCGGTTGTTCCCCGGCAAGCCTATTCCCACCTATAAATACGGATATCCGGTCCCGGGTCGGCAACTCCGGAGAAACCGGCCAGGGGGACGAAGAAGGCGTCGAAGGGGTCGAAGACCGCCCCCCGGCCCTGGTTTTTCAGTCCGCTGAACTCCCGGATCGGACCGCCGGCAGCCGCCAGCATTTCCCTGATCCCGGGTTCGAGGTCCGCGTAGGCCAGGGGGTGCTCGCCGGTAATCACCCATTTTCTCCCCGGGAAGGGCAGCTCAAGGAGGGAGCGCAGTTCTTCCGGACCTGACCCAGGGGGAAGAATGGCCCGATGGGGATAAAATTGGTGGCCCTCCGGCCGGACCCAGAGCAGCGGCTGGGGGAAGATCAGGAGGTCCGAATTGGGGATATTCTCCCTCATCCAGCTCCCGGCCGTTAGCCGGGTATCGGTCCGGGAGAGCAGGGCATCGAGCCGGACGATCCTCAAGCCCGGCTCGACCGTCAGCAGGATCGCCGCCCCGGCCAGGAGCAAGCCCCGGCCCGGCCGCCGCGGGAGGAGGCGGTCGAGGAAGACCGCCGTCGCCAGGCAGAGGAAAGGCAGGAGGACCGTGGTGTAGCGGATGAAACAGGACCTCTGGCCGGCAAGGGCGAAGTAGAAGGCGAGGATAAAGGCAAGGATCATCCGCTCCCCCGCCCCGGACCGGAAGGCCCGCCACCCGCAGTAACCGGTCCCGAGCAGGGCGGACAATGCCAGCGGCCAACCCATCCCCCAGCGCAGGGAGAAGAGCGGATGGTAGAGCCAGCCCCGGGGGGTGGTGATCTCCGGGAGGAGCCGAAAACCGGTGACAAACTGGCCGGAGAGGATCTCGCCCCGGATCTCCCGGAAGGCCGCGGCGCCGGCAAGGACGGTGTAGGGCGAGACGAGGAAGAAGACGGCCCCCGCCGCCGCCAGGGCGGCACTAAGACGGCCGGACCTCCGGTTTCCGCCGGCCGGGAACCGGGAAAAGTGGGCCGCCAGCAACGGGACGGCCAGGACGATGCCGTAATATTTCACACCGGTTGCCAACCCCAGCAACAGCCCGGACGCCAGATAGTCCCGGACCCTCCCCCGGCGGAGGATAGCCGCCGCGGGGAGGAAGAAAGCGACCGCGAGCAGGGCGGCCGGGATGTCGAGCATCGCGAACCGGGAATCCCGGACGTGGAGAAAACTCAGGGCCAGGAAGAAGGCGGCCAGGATCCCCGCCGCGGGAGAAAAGAGGCGGCGTCCGACCCGGTAGAGGAGATAGACCGTGGCCAGACCGCTCAGCAGGAAGACGGCCCGGAAAAGGAGATGGACGAAGGCCGGGTCACGGAGATAGAGGCCGAGGGAAGACCCGCCGGAGAGGGCGGGGCGGAGCCGGGCCGCCGCAGAGAGCAGGAGCCGGGAGAGATAAAAAGGGAGCCCGGGCCAGAGATAGTAACCGGGATCAAGATCGGAAGGCGAGAGACGGAGCGCAACCGCGATCAGCCGGTCTTCGTCCGGCCGGCAGTAGGTGGAGGGCAATCCGTAGCCGATACCCCAGGCCCGGACTACCGCCGCCAGGGCGAGAATCGCCAGGACCAGGTAGAATTCATTCTTCCGGGGAAATGACAAAATCAATTTGCTTCCCCACCATATCCACCTTATCCACCCGGACCCGGACGGTATCGCCGGCCCGGAACTCCCGCCCGGTCCGGCGGCCCCGGAATCTCGTCCCCGACCGGTCGAGACGGTAAAAATCGTCGGTCAGGCTGGAGACGTGGACCAGGCCGGAGAGCAGATAGCGGTTGAGATGGACGATGAAGCCGAAGTTTTTCAGCCGGGTAATCACCCCCTCGAAGACCGGGCGATCCCGCTCTTCGAGGTGCTCGCCGAAGAACTGGAGTTTCCGCAGCTGGAGCATATCCCGCTCCGCCTTCTGGGCGATCCGTTCCGTCTCCGAGCAGTTGCGGACCAGCCCTTTCAGGTTCGGCTCCGGCTCCGGCGGGGTCCCGGCCAGAAGGCCGCCGATCAGCCGGTGGTTGTAGAGATCCGGGTAGCGGCGGATCGGGGAGGTGAAGTAAGTGTAACGGGGGACGGCCAGCCCGTAATGGCCGGCGGCGGCGGCGGAATACTCGGCCTGTTTCAGGGAACGGATGAAGGCGGTCTGGAGAATGGTGGCCAGGGGGGTCTCCTGGACCGCGCTTAAATATTTCTGGAGTTCCTTCCGGCTGCGCGGGTTCTTCACCGGGTGGCCGAAGGCGGCCGCGAACCGGCCGAACTCCTCCAGGTCCTCGATATCCGGGTCCTCGTGGACCCGGTAGATCAGGGGGGCTTTCTTCCGGGCGAGGAAATCGGCCGCCGCCTCGTTGGCGGCGAGCATAAACTCCTCGATCAGCCAGTGGGAGAGATCGGCCTCCTCCAGCCGGACGTCGGCGATCAGCCCTTTCTCGTCAAAGACGATCTTACTCTCGGGTAGATCAAGATCGAAAGCCCCCCGGGCGAACCGCCGCTCCCGCAGCTTCCGGGCCAGGCCGGCCATCCGGTCGAGCAGGCCGGTCAGTTCCCCCTCTTCTTTCCGCCGATCCGGATCTTTCTCCACCAGGATCGCCCTCACCTCGCCGTAGGTAAATCTCCGGCGGGAACGGATGATTGAACGGTGGAAACGGTATTCCTTCCGCTCGCCGTCGGGGGAGAACGTCAGGAAGACCGACTGGGCCAGGCGGTCAACCCCCGGGTTGAGGCTGCAGACCTCGGTCGCCAACCGGGGGGGGAGCATATGGAGGGCCCGGGCCGGGAGGTAGACGCTGGTCCCCCGCAGCCGGGCTTCCCGGTCGAGCGCGGATCCGGCCGGGACGTAGTGGGAGACGTCGGCGATATGGACCCCGAGGACGATCTCGCCGTTTTTCTTCTTCTCGATCGAGACCGCGTCGTCGAAGTCGCGGGCGTCGTCCGGGTCGACGGTGAAGAGGACCAGGTCCCTCAGGTCGGTCCGGCCGGCCAGTTCGGCCCGGGATGCCCCGGCTTCGACCGCCGCGGCTTCCTTCCGGACTTCGGCGGGGTACTCTTCGCGGAGACCGTACTGACGGATCGCCGAGAGGGTGTCGACCCGGGGAACCCCGGCTTTCCCCAGCACCTCGACCACCTCACCCGCCGGGTTGAGGTGCTTGGAGGGCCAGCCGGTGATCCGGACGGTAACCTTTTCTCCCGGCCGGGCCGCTTTCAAGCCTTTCCGGTCGATATAGATATCGTGGATCATCGAGGGGTTGTCGGGGACCAGGTAGAGCAGGGAACCGGTCTGCTCCAGCGTCCCGACGATCTCGCCTTTCCCCCGCTGGATCACCCGGACCACCTCGCCCGCCCGGCGCCGGCGCCGCCCGCGCTCCAGCCGGACCAGGACGGTATCGCCGTCCAGCGCCCGGTTCATATTCTCCTGGTGGATATAGATATCCTCCCCCTTGCCCTCCTCGGGGATAACGAAACCGAAGCCGCGGGGGTTAACCTCCAGCCGGCCCACCACCAGTCCCAGTTCCCGGGGGACCGCGTAACGGCCCTGCTTGACCCGGATCACCTCCCCCGCGGCTTCCATCCGGTCGAGCAACCGGTCCAGTTCCGGGCGGCGGGCCGGGGCCAGCTTCAGCCGGCGGGCGATATCCTCCCGGGTCAGGGGACGGTTCTTCTTCGAGCGGATCAGGCGAATAATGGTGTCTTTCTTCATAACTATTTAATTCCTGTGTCGATACTTGTGGATAGCGGTTTACAGATATAAATGGAGCAACCCGGATTATTCATCACCAGGTCGGATTACAGAGTTTGCTTCGTCGGCCCGAAAACTTACGGGCATCCTCGCAATGACATTGGGCATACTCTCTACTTACGAAACAATACTCGAGGTAGCTACTGCCGGGCGAAGCGGCCCCGGTAATGACCGGTGCCGACCGTGTACTCGAAGATGAACTGGCAAATCCGGGTCCCGGGATGGATGGCCAGGGGGATCGGACTGGCGTTGTAGAGTTCGAGAAACTGGTGGTTGTCGATCCCGGGGTGCATAAAGCTGGCGGTGATGTGGACCAGGAGACCGAGCCGGGCGAACCGGCTCCGGCCTTCCAGGCGGCCGCAGATATTGTCGGGGAGGGTGATCTTCTCCCGGGTCATCCCCATCGCCGACTCTCCCGGGAGCATCAGGAAGTAATCCTTGACCTCGATCTCCTCGGTGATGTCGCGGAAATCGGAGCGGTCGGTGATATGAAAGATATCCCGGACTTTCTTATAGACGATAAAGGTGGATCCCAGGTGGAGATCGACCGATCCGGGCCCGATCAGTTTCTCCGAGAAAGGCTCGATCTTGATCACCCCGTCCCGGATAAGTTTCTTCAGCTCGCTCTTGGCGATAACGCTCATCCTAAATCTCCTGAGTTGGGCCGGCGGGCCCTTTCTTAACCGGAACAGCTTATCACCTCCTGGAGTTTTCTCAAGCGAAAACCCGGCGATCCCCATCAGCCTTTAAATTTGACAACCACCCGGAATTTCCCTACTATACGTTGACTCGACGGCTAATCGTCCTCAACACAAAAATTTTTCCCAGGAAAATTGTATAATGGACCGCCTGGAACCGATTCTCAGCAATAACCGGATCTCGTTCTACCGCCTGCTCGGGGACTATACCGGCAAGATCCAGTCCTTCGTCGCCTCCACCCCCTTCTCCCGGAATATCCTCAACCGCCCCGAGGTTTGCGGCTGCCGGTTTACCAACGCGCTGCGCCGGGCGATCACCCTGGCCCTGAAACATTTTCCGGTCAAGGACGCGATCGCCGGCCTGCCTCCGGAGAAGATCAGCGTGGTCCATTTTCTCCGCTCCGGCCTCAACTTCAATATCCGGGACGGTCTATACGGGGCCTTCGGATTCAACACCCAGCTCTCTTCTTTCTTAACTTCCCAGCGGCAGCGGGATCAGTACGGCCGCTGGTATATCAAGGACGACCAGTACCGGAAGCTGGAGATCCCCAACGGGGTCAGCTTCTTCATCGGGGAGATCGTGGCCACCGGGGTGACCGTGGAGAACGGGTTCGACATCATCTTCCGGCAGGCCAAGAACCTCGGGCGGGAGGTGGAGAACGTCTTCTTCTTCACCATCGGCTGCCACAAGATCGAAAAGACCCTCCGGAAGTACGACACCCTCTTCCGGGCGGCCTTCCCCGGCTACCGGAACACCTACCTGGTTTACCTGGAAGGGAAGTTCCACCTCACCGACTCCAAGACCCGGGTGTCGATCAAGATCCAGGGGACCGACCTGATGCGGTCGCCCGCCCTGCTGGCCCCGGAATTCGAACTCTCCCAGTTCAAATCCCTGGCCCCGTCCCTGGAGCGGTGCGTAATCTACGACGGCGGCGCTCGGGCCTTCAACGTCCCCGATTATCTCCAGGATGTCCGTTCCTACTGGGAGAAGATGGAGGAACTGGGCCGAGGGGGGATGACCCTGGCCGAAGCCCTGGGTGAACGCTGGCCGGCTCAAGAGTATGAACTGCCTTTCCCGGATTTCCGGAAGGCCAAATCAAAGACCTGGATGAAGACCTCCCCCGGGCTGCTCCGGAAGCTCTACCGGGTTCACGGGGATCGCTGGACCGACGACTTCCGCCGCCGGGCCGCCACCTCCCAGGCCCTGGTCACGCTCTGTCGGCGGCGCCTCCGCTCACTCCAGCTCTCCTGATCCGGACCTTATTCGTAAAGGGTGCCGGAGGGATCGCGAGTATAGCCGGGCCCGGCCCCGCCCATCATCTCTTCCAGTTTTTCCGGATCCTCGCCGGATTCCAGCCGCTCGACCACTTCCCGCATCTCTGCGTCCAACTCCTCTCCGGTCTCCCGGGCCATCTTCCGCATCAGCCGGGCCAGCGCCCGGGGATCGTTCTCGTCTAACCCGGAAAAATTCGCCGGGTCGGCCAGGTTCTCCAGCCGGCTCTCCTCGGAACGGGTGAGAGCGAAGGAGCTGTAGATCCGCTTCAACCCGGCTGACCCGCAGCGCGGGCAGCGGAATTTTTTCTTCCTTGGGCCGCGAACCAGGAAACTGAAGATCTTCCGGCACTTCGGACAGCCATATTCGTAGATCGGCATAACTTTCCCTCCGCCGGATATTTTGGTAGCCCCGGAAGAGCTCCGCGAGCTATAGTAAAGGCTGGCAGGACGATAAGCTTTTACTATGAAAACCAGGAAACTTCAATCCCTGATCGCGGCCCTGGCAGCCGTCGCTTTCTTGCTCCCCGGAGCGCGCGCCGAGGATGAGGGGGCGAAATCGGCCAGCCCCACCCCGACGCCCTCATTCAGCGTGCCCCACCCACCCGCCCCCACCCCCCGGACGATTCCGCTGGCCATCTATTTCCGGAGGCCGGCCCGGGTCATCCCGGTCTACCGGAGCGACGGGGCGGCGGCCGTCCCGGTCGAGGATTTTGAAATCACGGAAGAGGTCCCCTGGCTGACCGAAGACCACCTGGGATGGGTTTCCTATTCGCCGGAGGATAACCCCAGGTTTCTCCGGCTTTATCTAAATTCCCGGGGGAAGAGTAACTTCCGGGAAGCAAAGATGGGGAATATCGGCCGGACAATGATCCTTGTCATCGACGGTACCGCCCGGGCTACGGTTCAGTTGGACCCCTCGGCCCGGGAAGACCGGATATATTTCCCGGGAGAATTTTCCGTCGGGGAACAGAAACAACTGCTGGCTCAAATCCAGTACCGGACGACGCCCTCCCCCACGCCCACTCCCTCCCCGACCCCGGTCCCGAAGAAAAGGTTTATCGTTAGATGATCAAACCTTTCAGAGGGGCCGCCGCCGCGCTGCTGCTCGCCCTCCTGCCAGGGCTGGCGGCCGCCGCGGACTTCGAGCCCGATCGCTATCTCGGGACCCGCTGGTACGGGGTCTACTTTTTCGGAGATAAAGTCGGTTACGGAACATTTTCCCTTAAGACCGCCGTCCACCGGGAGAGACCGGCCTACCGGACCGAATTCCTGGTCAATTACCGGCTCAACCTCGGCGGCAGCCGGCAGGAGATGTCCTTCCGGGAAGAGAAGATCTACCTCCCGGGGGAGGGGCTGGACGCCTTCACCACCCACCAGGACTCGCTGCTGGGCCGGGTCTCCTTTGCCGGAGAGAGGCAAGGTGGGGAATTCCGGGTCGAGACCCCCACCGGCCAACGGACGGCCGTGGCCGCCGGAGAGACCCTGGCCGACGCCCTGGCTCATCTGGAACTGGTCCGGAAAGAACCCGCGCCCGGTGAATCCGTCACCGCGTGCCAGTTTGAAACCACGCTCCTGGTTCCGGTCACCGTCACCCATACGGTGGAATCGGTCGAGGAACGTTTCCCCGGCGGGGTACCCCTGAAATTCTACCGGATCCGGTCGGATTTCCCCGGACTCGGCGTCACCACCTCCTCCCTGATCGACGGGGAACTGCGGACCAGGGAGGGCAGCCTGGGGATAATTACCATCCGGGAGGAGGAGGAAGCGACCGCCCGCGACCTTGACCACCCGGGCGACCTGATCCTGGCCGCCGCCGTCCGTCCGGATCGGAAGCTGGCCAACCCCCGAAAGATCCGCTCTCTCCGACTGAGGCTGGAGGGGATCGGCGATCCGAACCTGATTCTCTCCTCGCGGCGCCAGGAATACCGGCCGGCCGGCGAGGATTCCTACTACCTGAGGATCTCATCCCCGCCGGACGGGGACGATCCGCCCCCGCCGATCCCCATCCTTGATCCGGCCCGGGCGGCGGAGGTGGCCGCCACCGCCTACATCCAGTCCGATCACCCCGCCATCCGGAACCTGGCCCGCGAGATCGTCGGAGAAGAAAAGGACTCCCGCCGGGCCGCCGAACTGCTCACCGGTTGGGTCTTCGAGAACCTGGGGAAATCCTTCCTGGCGGCGGTCCCCAACGCGGTCGATGTCCTGGAGCGGGGGACCGGCGACTGCAAGGCCCACTCGGTTCTCCTCGTCGCCCTGGCCCGCTCGGTCGGACTCCCCGCCCGGACCGTGAGCGGCCTGGTGGCGATGGAAGACGGGACTTTCTACTACCACCAGTGGGCCGAACTCTTCACCGGGGAATGGACCCCGGCCGACCCGGTCTTCGGCCAGATCCCGATCGACGCCGCCCATATCGCGTTCAGCCGGTCCGGCCCGGCCAAGCAGCTGAGGCTTTTAAACCTGATCGGGAAGATCCGGATCGAGGTGGTAGGCGGGGAATGGGGAATAGGGAATAGGGAATAGTCGCTACTTGAGGAGCAGGCCCAGCAGGTTTCCCGCCTCGTCCCGGACCGGGCGCTCGATCGCTTCGAGGACCTGAAGAGATCGCTCCCGCTCGGAAGGGGGGAGACCGGCGAGAAAAGTGGCTCGTCCGGGTCCGGCCGGCGTGGACGGATCGGACCGGATAAATTCGAAGAGGCCGGGGGAGAGAACCTCCCCGGTTTCCGTCCCCAGGATGGCGGAGGCCCGTCCGGTCGCCAGGGCGATCCGGCCTTCGGAATCGAGCGCCGCCAGGGAGAGTCCGGCCGCCCCCAGCAGCCGCTCCACCCGCCCCAGGTCCTCCTCCATCCGGGCCCGGACGGCCTCGGAGTCTTTCACCCGCCCGGCGGCCTCCCGCTGGAAGACCCCGGCCAGGTAAGCCGTCAGCTCTTCCGGCGGCTTTTTCCCGGAGAAACCCTCGGCCAGCGCTTTCTCGATCTTTTCCACCACCGGCCGAGGGGCCCGGGGCCGGCGCTTCCTCTTCTTCCTCGGTTTATCGGCCGGCGGCGGGGCCGCGGTGAGCCGCGCGATCAGTTTCTCCAGGTCGCCCCCGGACAATCCCTTCTCCCGGAGCACGGTCTCCAGGCGCGGCATCAAGCTGCTTCGGTTATCGCGCTTGAGGATATTCCGCAGGAGCTGCTCGGTCCGCTTCAGGCCCTTCTCGTCCTTGAGGTATTCCTTGACCACCAGGTTGGTCTGGTGGTTGTCGATGAAAGCCGTCACCGTGGAGGTGATCTCTTCGACAAAGCGGGTCACCGACTTCGAACTCTTCAACCCCGCCGAACGGGACTTCAACTCCCGCTCCAGGATCAGCAGGGACTGGGCCAGCGGCCGGCCTTCCTCCTCCCCGCCGGCGGTGCGCTCGGCCAGCCGGACCCCCAGGGTCTTGATCGATCCGAGGAGGGCGTCCAGGGCCGCCTGGCGCTTCTCCGGTCCCTCGATGACGTCCCGGTCGTCGAAATACTTGATCATCGCCACCATCTGGTCGGCCACCCGGGCCGGATCGGTCCGGATCTCGTCGAGGAGCCACTCCCGGTCGGCCTGCTTGTCGAGCAGGGCCCGGGTCAGGTTGTTCAACAGTTCCCGCTGTCCGTCAACTCCAGCCGCCGCGACGACCCGGTCGTCGCGGGAGACGATCTTTTTGTCATCTTCCAGGCGGACATAGCGGACCTGGTTGATGGAGATATGCTCCACCTTCAGTTCCTCGAGGAGGGCCCGGGCGCCCTGGAACCTTTCCACGTTTTCCTTCTTCAGGGTCAGGAGCTTGAAGAAGACGGCCAGCTCTTTCAGGGTCAGGCCGCGGTGAAAGGAGAAGCCGTTGATCCGCAATCCCCGCAGGTCGCGGGCCAGGCGGGCCACCATCGGGTTTCTCTCCTCCACCGGAAGACCTTCGAAGAGCAGGGCGGTGGCGGTGATATCGATCGTGATCCGGGCCCGGACATCCAGCAAGGCCGCGATCTTCTGGTGCGTGGCGGCCAGGCTCCGGCGGGCGACCTCGTGCTCGAAAGAGTAGAGGTTGAGGTTGGAACGGGCCAGGCAGAGGGCCTTGAGCAGTTCCCCGATCTGCTCAACTTCCAGGGTCGGAAGAGAAGGCGGGGATGAGGAGTTATCCCTGGCGGCGGTCATAGCGGCTGTGCTTGAGTCCTTCCGGGGCGATCCGCAAGCGGCTTCAATAGCGATCCCGATAGCGATTATATATAAATGTAGATACCATATTTGTTCCGTGGGGGAAAGGGGAATCGGTTGCCGGGGCGGGAAGATCCGGGTACTATCCTGATATGCGCAAAGACTCTTCAGTCCGGATCCTTCTCCTGCTCGGCCTGGCCGGGGCGATCCTCGGCGGTTGCCTTTCCGGACGGCTCCGGGAACCGCGGATCACGGTCTGGGCCACCGGCGACAGCCTCCAGATCTTCCCCGACACCCCTTACCAGGACGGCAATCACCACTGGAACGGGCCCCAGAGGTCCGTCTCCCTCTCCGGCGCGGCCAACGAATGGGTCGCCTTCCAGTTGGTGCTGAGCTCCGACCTGACCGCGAAAAATATCGGGGTGGAGATCGGCGGCTTGACGGCGAGCGAGGAGCGGATCGGAGAGGGAAATATCCATCTCTACCGGGAGCATTACGTCAGGGTAAAGAAGTCCACCCCCCGCCACGGCTCGACCGGGCCCGGGGATTACCCCGACCCCCTGATCCCTTTTTTTAACCCTTACGGCGAAGCCGGGGAGCCGCTCGCCCTCCCCCTGACCCTGGAGAGGAACCGGAACCTCCCGGTCTGGGTGGATATCTATATTCCCCCCCAAACCTCCCCGGGCGAATACGCCGGAACAATCCGGATCACCCTCCGGGGGGAGACGGTCAAGGAACTAACCCTCCGGCTGAAGGTCTGGGACTTTGAACTCCCGGCGGCCAAAACCCTCAAGGTATTTTTCGATCTCTATTCCTTTCGGTGGTCCCGGGGGGAAGGGCTCCCCTTCTCGCTCAACGACCGGACCTGGGAGGTTTTGAACCGTTACGAGATTATGGCCCGCGATCACAGCTTCAGTCTCGGGCACTGGGAGTTGATGCCGGACAATATCACCGAAGACGGACCGGTCGACTGGACCCGCTACGACCGCTACCTGGGAACCGTCATCGACGGCAGCCTCTTCGAAGACGGCCAACCCCCAGCCTGCTGGGAACTGCCCTTCCCGGAAAACTGGAAACCGGGGGAGGCGGTACTGCGTAACTACACCCGGGAGGTGGTCCGGCACTGGGAGGAGAAGGGCTGGGACCTCGACTCCGCCTTCGCCTATATCTGGGACGAGAAAGGCCCCTCCCACCCCGACGTACTCGAGTACGGGAAGATCATCCGGGAGGCCTCGGAAGACAAGGTCAATTATTTCTACACCCACGGCCCCCATCCCGACCTTTTCGGGTTGGTCGACTGGTGGGCGCCCCGCGCATCCCAGTACTACCCGGAGAAGATGCGAGAGCGGCAAAACCTCGGAGAGCGGGGGGTTTTCTACCACGGGGGGGAGCCGTCGGTCGGGCTGATGTGCCTGGACGCGATCGGCCTGGCCTTCCGGACCTGGTCCTGGATGGCCTGGAAGTACCGGGTCGACGGCTTCTTCGGCTGGGCCGCCAACTTCTGGAGCGAGGAACCTTACCTCGACCCGGTCAGCATCCACGATAACAACGGCAACCTCTACGTCTATTACCCGGGGCGGCAGCTTCCCTCGATCGGCTACCCCGCCGTCAAGGGTCCGATCCCTTCCTTCCGGATCAAGATGGTCCGGCGGGGGATCCAGGATTACGAGTACTTCCTCCTCGCCCGGAGTCTCGGGTTGAACCCCGACCCCCTGGTCGACTCGATCGTCCGACGGGGGCTGGGGGAGACCGGCGCCTACGGTATCGACCCCGGAGCCTGGTCGCGGTTTCCGGAGGAGTGGTACCGGGTCCGCGACACCCTCGGGGAAATGATCGAGGCCCGGGGGCACTAGTAGCACAGGCGGCCCGCCTGTGAAAGCAGCACGGACATTCCTGTCTGTGAAAGCAGCACGGACATTCCTGTCTGTGAAAGCAGCACGGACCTTGCGGTCTGTGTTTCCAGTTCGGCGGAGAAAAATTGAATATCTCCCGGCCCGGTGGTATATTGCTCACTCCTTAATCGCTACCCGCCTTCGTTAAAACTACGGCGGACAATGTCGGGATCGCTATCGCTATCGGGATCGAGCGACAGAAAAAAAATCGGACGAGATCTAATCAGGAGGTAGAATATGCTGCTTGGGAAAAAAATTCGAATGGAGAGAATCATCAACCGGAAAACCGGCCGAACCGTGGTGGTCCCAATGGACCACGGGGTCACCCTGGGGCCGATCCACGGCCTGGTAAATATGCGGGAGATGGTGAACGAGGTCGCCCGGGGCGGGGCCAACGCCGTCCTCGGCCATATGGGACTGCCCCTTTACGGCCACCGGAAGTACGGCCGGGACCTGGGACTGATCCTCCACCTCTCGGGTTCCACCGTCTGGTCGCCCGACCCCAATACCAAGGTCCTGGTCAACTCGGTGGAGATGGCCCTGAAGATGGGGGCGGACGCGGTCTCCATCCACGTCAACATCGGGGCCGAGGACGAAGCCGAAATGCTCCGGGACCTCGGAATCGTCTCGGTGGCGGCGATGGAGTGGGGCGTCCCCCTGCTGGCGATGATGTACGCCCGGGGCGAGAAGTTCAAGAACGAATCCGACGTCGAAGGGGTGAAGCACGCCGCCCGGATCGCCGCCGAACTGGGGGCGGATATCGTCAAGGTCAACTACACCGGTTCGGTCAGCAGTTTCCGGCAGGTGGTGGAGGGCTGCCCGATTCCGGTGGTGATCGCCGGGGGCGAGCGGGCCGACGACGAGCAGCGGATCTTCACCCTGGTCCGGGAGTCGCTGGAGGCCGGGGGGGCCGGGGTCTCGGTGGGGAGAAACGTCTTTCAGCACCCTCATCCCCGGCGGATGATGAAGGCGATCTACCAGATGGTCCACAAGAATATCCCGATCAGCCGGGCCCGGGAAATAGTCAACAGCGGAAAGTAACCGGCAGTTAACGGGTACGAAATTTAAAACCCGGCCGGGAGGAGACCAGAGAATGAAGAAGATAATCGCAACCTTGATCGCAACCGCCCTGGTAAGCGGCATCCCGGGCCCGGCGCCGGCCGAAGAAGGCGCGGACCCGGTCCCGGCCGGACCGGCCATCTCCTTCCGGGAGACCGTCTTTGACGCCGGAGAGAGCTGGGAAGGCGAGGTCGTCACCCACACCTTCACCTTCACCAATACCGGGGATGCCGAGCTGAAGATCACCCGGGTCAGGACCAGCTGCGGCTGCACGGCGAGCAATCTCTCCAGCGACACGATCGCCCCCGGCGAAAGCGGGGAGATCAAGGCATCCTTCAACACCCGCAACTACCGGGGAAAGAAATCCCAGCCGGTCTATGTAACTTCCAACGATCCCTCCAACCCCACCGTCCAGCTCCGGCTGGAGACCACGGTCAAGACCGTCGCCGCTTTCACCCCGCAAAACCTCCAGTTCGGGAAGGTGGTTTACGGTCGGGGCGCGTCCCGTGAGACTTCTCTGGTCTTCGACGGGGAACCTTTCCCGGTCCGGGAAGTCTCCGCCCAGCCCGACTTCTTCCAGGCCCGGATCCTGGAGCCGGAAGGGGAAACCAGGGAGAACAGCCCGGTCCGGATCGAGGTGACCCTCCGGCCGGAGGCACCGGTCGGCCGCCACCGGGGCACCCTGACCGCCCGGATCGACCATCCCCAATCTCCCGAACTCTCCGGCCGGTTAATGGTCTCGGTTGAAGGACTGGTCCGGTACTCGCCCCGGCTGCTCTTCTTTAACGACGCCGACCAGAGAAATCGGAAAGTGAAAACGATCCAGGTGACCAACCAGAGCGAGGAACCGGTCGCGATCCTGAAGGCGGAGAGCACCATTCCCCAGTTCCAGGTGACGGTTAAAACGATCGAAGCGGGCCGGGAATTCGCGGCCGAGGTGCGGCTCAATGCCGACGCCGAGCCCGGCCGGT
>JAVCCZ010000067.1 GCA_030765265.1 Candidatus Erginobacter occultus | reverse complement strand
TCACCACCGGCCTGGTCGCCTGGCCGGATGTAGCTCACGTCGCCGACCGCGACGGCGGCCCGAAGGATTTTTCCGCCGTCATCGCCAGAGCCAAGGAACTGGGCGGATTCGAAGAGACGGAAGGCAAAACCATCACCGTCGGCTTCGCCCACGAGGCGGTCCTCTCGGTGGCGGATAAGGTGGTGGCGGCGGTCAAAGCCGGGGCGATCAAGCACTTCTTCCTGATCGGCGGCTGCGACGGGGCCAAGCCGGGGCGGGACTACTACACCCGTTTCGCCGAGGCCACCCCCAAGGACACCGTGATCCTGACCCTGGCCTGCGGGAAGTACCGCTTCAACACCATCGACTTCGGCGAGATCGGGGGGATCCCCCGGCTGCTCGACGTCGGGCAGTGCAACGACGCCTACTCGGCGGTAAAGATCGCCCAGGCCCTGGCGGGAGCCTTCGACTGCTCCGTCAACGAGCTGCCGCTCTCGCTGATCATCTCCTGGTACGAACAGAAGGCGGTGGTGATCCTCCTCTCCCTGCTCCACCTGGGGATCAAGGGAATCCGGCTCGGACCGAGCCTCCCGGCCTTTGTCTCGCCGGGGGTCTTGCAGGTCCTGGTCGACAACTTCGCCATCCGCCCGATCGGGGAGGTGGAGGCCGACCTGGCCGAGTGCCTGGCCTGAAGATAATTCCGGGGGCGCAATACCGCTGTAATTAAGTATCGCGCCCCCGGAATCACTCTGCCCACTGAAAGGAAAGTTATTTGCCGGAATGGGTGCATTCCATTGTGAAAAATCCAAAACAAAACCTCCTGGCCGGGGAGTCCAGCCCCTACCTCCTCCAGCACGCCTCGAACCCAGTGGACTGGTTTCCCTGGGGGGAGGAGGCCTTCCGGCGGGCGAAGGCGGAGGGAAAGCCGGTCTTTTTATCGGTCGGCTACTCGACCTGCCACTGGTGCCACGTGATGGCCCGGGAGTCGTTCGCCGACCCGGCCACGGCTCAGATCCTTAACCGGCACTTCGTCCCGGTCAAGGTGGACCGGGAGGAACGGCCGGAGGTCGACGAGATCTATATGACCGCCACCCAGCTCCTGACCGGGGGCGGGGGCTGGCCGAACTCGGTCTTTCTCACTCCGGAAGGCAAACCCTGGTTTGCCGGGACCTACTTCCCCCCCGCCGACCGCTACGGGCAGCCCGGTTTCCCGACCCTGCTGGACAAACTGGCCGTACTCTGGCGGACCCGACGGGGGGAGGCGGAAGCGGCGGCGGAGCAAATCTGGCGGGAGCTGGAGAAGACCGTAAGCTCCCCTTCCCCTCCGGCGGCCGAACCGCCGGGGATGGAGACGGTGGACCGGGGGCTGAAAGAGCTGAAGCGGGCTTTCGACCGGGAGCGGGGCGGCTTCGGCCCCGCGCCGAAGTTCCCGCCCCACTCCGCCCTCCGGCTGCTGCTCGCCGAATACCGGGCGCGGCAGGACCCCTCCCTCCTCGAACCGGCCCTGGTCACCCTGCGGGCGATGGCGGCCGGGGGCATCCGCGACCACCTGGGCGGGGGGTTTCACCGCTATTCGACCGATTCGCGCTGGTTCGCCCCCCACTTCGAAAAAATGCTCTACGACAACGCGCAGTTGCTGTCGGCCTACGCCGAGGCCTATGAACTGACCGGGGATGTGGAGTTCGCCCGGGTGGCCCGGGAGATCGCCGGCTGGGCCCTCCGCGAGATGCTCGATCCCGGCGGCGGTTTCTATACCGCGCTGGACGCCGACAGCGAGGGCGAGGAGGGGAAGTTCTACACCTGGAGCCGGGAGGAGATTCTCGATCTCCTCGGTCGGGAGGAAGGGGAACTCTTCTGCCGGGTCTACGGGGTCACCCCGGAGGGTAACTGGCGGGAGGAACACTCCCCGGCCGCCGAACGGACCAATATCCTCTATCTGCCGAGCCCGGCGAACGAAACCGCCAGGGATACCGGGCTGGAACCGGAAGAACTGGAGAGCCGCCGGACGGCGGCCGGGAAAAAGCTTCTGGCCGCCCGGGATAAACGGGTCCGCCCCTCCCGCGACGAAAAGATCCTCGCCGATCTCAACGGCCTGATGATCTCCGGCCTGGCCCGGGCCGGCCGGGTGCTGGGAGAACCCGGCCTGATCGCCTCCGCCCGCGAGGCGGCGAAATATATACTTGACAACTGCTGGATCAATGACCGCCTTCGACACGCCGGCCGGGGGAAAACGGCAGGCGGCCACGGATACCTCGACGACTACGCCTTCCTCGCCGCCGGGCTTCTCGACCTTTATGATGCTTCCGGGGAGGAGAGATGGCTCAGTTCGGCCCGGGCACTCGCCGATGTCGCCCGGAAGCTCTTCCGCGACCCGGATACCGGGACCTTCTTCTTCACCGCCGCCGGCCGGGAAGGCCAGGAAACTGTTTCCCTCTTCCGGACCTGCGACCCCTACGACCGGGCGGTCCCCTCCGGCAACGGCGAAATCGCCCTGGTCCTGACGCGCCTGGCGGAACTGACCGGTGAAGGGATCTACCGGGAGGAGGCCCGAAATCTCCTCCGGGCCTTGAGCCGGCGGATCCAAGCCGCACCCCGGGCCGCCGCCACCCTGCTCCTGGCCGCCCTGCGGCGTTATCACGGCGGGGGATAAAATCCCGCCTCCTCTTCAAGGGCCGGGTATATATATCTCCTTGGTCGGCGCGTTCGGGGCAGTCCCCCGCCCCTCCCCCGGGCGCCGGAATTGTTTGACAGAGAGCGCCGGATGTGGGATATTTGTCCAGGAATCCGACATCAATAATCGCGGAGGTACCTGTCTGGACCGCTCAGCCGCGACGCCGGGCGGATATTCAATTGGATGGATAGTGTCCATCCGGGTTTTTTTCGAGACCGGTCAGGAACAGGCAGGCGGAAAAATCACAACCCCGGGGATACCCGGGAAGGAGAAGGGCGATGATAAAGTGGATGGCGGCAGCGGCGGCGGTCCTGCTCGGGCTGAGCGGAACCGTCCTGGCGGCAGACTTCGACGGCGACGGAACCAACGACATCGCCATCTTCCGCTCCTCAAGCGGCCTCTGGGCCATCCGGGGCGGGCAGAGGATATATTTCGGGAAGTCCGGCGACCAGCCGGTCCCGGGTGATTACGACGGGGATGGAACCGTCGATATCGCCATCTTCCGGCCGACCAATGGCCTCTGGGCGGTAAATGGAGGCGACCGGGTGTACTTCGGACAGTCCGGCGACCAGCCGATCCCCGGGGTGATGGGCGCCGGGGGCGGGCAGTGGACCCGGATCGGCACCAGGATTTATTACAATACCGGCAACGTCGGCATCGGGACCGATGACCCGGCCGCGCTCCTGGAAGTAACGGGCGACGTGAGTACCGCCGGGCTCTTCAAGAGCACTCGCGATAACGGGACCGGGCTCAAGGGCATCTGCAACAGCGGAATCAACGCCTGGGGGGTCTCCGGCGAGAGCCTCACCGGGTACGCCGGGAACTTCCATGGCAAGTTCTACATCAGCGGCAACACCGGCATCGGGGTCTACGATCCGGGCTGGAAGCTGGTAGTCGCGGGGGCGGTTATGCTGCAAGAACTTGCTTCTCCGCCCCCTCCGTTTCAGAGTGGACACGCGGGCATCTACGCCGCCTCCGGAGATCTTTACGGTATCGATAGCGGGGGTAACGCTTCCATACTCACGCCCCACGACAACGAAACCGGGGAGTGGATATTCTATTCGAAAAACTTGAAAACCGGGCGGGTGGTCCGGGTGGATATGGAAAGGATGGTCCGGGCGATCGAGGAGCTGACCGGGGAGACCTTCCTGGCGGAGAGCTGGGAGAAGCAGGAAGATTTGTAATCAAGGGTGAAATCATCCTCGCCGGGGTCAACCGGTTCAAGGCCGGAAAAGAGAGAAAAGGCGTGAGGAACTGCCCGGCGTTAACCTCGACGGAGTAAATCTTTCGGGGCGGAGAAAACCCCGGGGGGCCGGCCCCCGGGGTTTTTATTACCCGGCGAATCGGAATCTGAAACCCGGACTGAGGACGATGGCAGAACCGAGGACAGTCAACGAAGGCCGCCGGGCCAGCCTCGGCGTCGCCTCCGCCCGGGAGGCAAAGTAGTCAGTCATGCGGATCGGATACCCCTGTCTGAACCGGACCCTGGAATGCCGATCGTCCCGGACTTTCCGCCTCAAGTCCTACTCCGAGGAGCGGCTGGTTGAGACGGTGGAGAACAATCTCGACTGCCTATTCCAGATTCTCAGGTTCAACGTCGAGCATAATATCCTCTTCTTCCGGATCACCTCCGACCTGGTCCCCTTCGCCTCCCATCCCGTCTGCCGGTTTGACTGGGGGGAACATTTCCGCCAGGAGTTTAGCCGGATCGGCCGCTTCATCAATAAACACAAGATCCGGATCTCGATGCACCCCGACCAGTTCACCCTGATCAACTCGCTCAAAGTTGAGATCTTCGAACGCTCCCGCCGGGAACTGCTCTACCACGGCCGGGTCCTCGACCTGCTGGGCCTAAACCATACGGCGAAGATCCAGATCCACGTCGGGGGAGTTTATGGGGACAAACCCGCCGCCATCGCCCGCTTCATCGCCCGTTACCAGACCCTGGAAGAGGAGACCCGGCGGCGGCTGGTGATTGAGAACGACGACGTCAGCTACACCCTGGCCGACTGCCTCAAGATCAGCGCCGCGACCGGGATCCCCGTCCTCTTCGACGTCTTCCATCACTCCGTCAACTGCTCGGGGGAACCGGTGCCGGAGGCGGTCCGGCGAGCCGCCGGCACCTGGAAGAAACGGGACGGGATCCTGATGACCGACTACAGTTCCCAGAAGCCCGGCGCCGCCCGGGGGAGCCACACCGAGACGATCGAGATCCGGGACTTCAAGAAATTCCTCGCCGCCTCCGCTCCGGTCGATTTTGACGTGTTGCTGGAGATCAAGGACAAGGAGAAGAGCGCCCAGAAAGCCGCCGCCGCCGCCGCGAGCGACCCCCGCTTCTATCCCCCGGCCGCCTTCGCCCAGGCCAGGAAACGCCGGGGGGCGGGGCCGAGGTAGCGGAAGGGATGGCAGGTGAGGAGGACCAGCCAGTCCTCGCCGGCCTTTTCCCGCAGCCTGTCGGCCGCCGCGGCCGGGGAGAGGATCTCGATCTCGCTGACCCGGTAGTCCTGGGAGACGGCGCCGGGGAGTTCCAGCCGGACGGTGTCGCCGGGAGAGAGCTTTTCCAGCCCCCGGAAATCCAGATCCCGGTGGGCGCTGATCACCCTCAGGTTCCCGGGGCCGGCGGAGGGCGGCTCGACCAGGCAGGGGCCGCGGAGGAGGTTTTCCCGGGTGTCGCCCCAAAAGACCGGCCGGTCGATCCCGGCGGCGGGGACGGTCAGCCACCCGCCGGGGTCGCCCGGCCGTGCCGGCCGTGCCGGGTCCTGACGGTACTCCCGCCAGACAGCCCGGTCCCGGAATCTCCCGTAAACCCGGCTCCCGTACCGGCCGAGGGGAGGGAGGAGGAGGACGGCCGCCAGCAGGAAGAACAGGTACTGCCCGACGGCGAGCAGGCGGCGGTTCAGGAGCGCCTTCATCTCCGGGCGGACAACCTTTTCCGGACCAGGCCCAGGGAGATCGCGGCGAGCAGGACAGCCAGTCCGGCCAGGACCCGGGCGGGCGTTGCGGTGGCGGTGGGAGAGAGTCCCCAGCCTCGGGGTATGGGCACCGCCACCTTGACCGAGACCAGGGTGCCGTCTTCCCTCCGTTCCACCCGCTCCTCGACCGCCACCCGGGAAGTAAAGGGTGAGAGAATCTGGTGGTCGATCGAGACGGCGATGATCTCGGCCTTCAGTCTCTCCCGCTCCGCCTCTTCTTTCGCCCGGAGCCGCTGGAACATCAGGTCGTCGACCCGGTCCCGGGCGAAGAGCCGGTCGAGATCCGGGTAGGCGGCGGTCTCCCCGCCCGGGAAGGGATATTCAAACTCCGCCGGCTTTCCGTCGAGCAGACCGGAGACGACCAGGGTGCCGGAAAAATCCGCCGGGTAAGCCGCCCGGACCTGGAGCGGCCGGCCGGCGAAGACGTCGGGGACCGGATCGGGGTAATACTCGACCGCCGGGCTCCAGCCGCCGGCGGCATCGCGCCAGCGAAGCTCAATGTCGGTCAAAACCGGGGAATCCAGGGTCTGGAAGAATTGGTCCATCACCTCGCCCACGTCCTCCTCGGTCCGGATGAACCGGCTCTCCCCCCTTCCCAGCTCGGCCATCTTCCGCATCAGGTACTCGTTGGGGGCGCTGCCGATCCCGAAGGTGAAGAGCCGGGCGGCGCCCAGTCGGCTCTGGAGGAGGGCGAGGAGGGAGTCCTCGTTGCCGACGTCACCGTCGGTCAAAAAGACCACCAGCCGCATCCGGCCCGGATCGGAGGGGATACCGAGCGAGTAATCGAGGGCCGGCTGCATCTCGGTCCCCCCGTCCGCTTCCAGGCCGGAGATGTAATCGCTGGCCTCGGCCAGGGCGGCCGGGGAGACTTCCCGGAGTTCGGGGCTGAAGGCGGAATAATCGGAAGCGAAACGGACGATGGTGAAACGGTCGCCCTCCAGAAGCATCTCCAGGCAGCGCTCGAGGCCGGCCTGCGCCTGCCCGATCGACTCCCCGGACATCGAACCGCTGGTATCGATCAGGAAGACGACATCCCGGGGGATGGCGGTCGTCACCGAGGGACCGGGGCCGATCGGGGGGAAGACCGTGATCAACCCGTAACCCCAGCCGCCCGCCCGGGTCTCGACCAGGGAGAGTCCGGGCTCGGCGGTGGCAACCAGGAAAAGCTCGAGGTTGAAGTCGCTGTCGGGGACGATCACCTCCCCAGCCGGGCGGACCGTGAATTCGCCTCCACCGGAGGCCGTGACCTCGACCTGGTGGGTGGAGGACCTGACCTCGGCCACCGGGATCCCGACGACCCGGACCTCGAGGGCGAGCCGGTGGCCGGAGTCGAGGTTGGGGTGGAGGAGCAGGGGGTTGATCCGGTCGGCGTCGTCCACGGCGGGAACAACCCGGGACTCCAGGTCGGCGACCTCGACGATATCGTAGGGAACGTAGCGCTGCCCGACCACCATCGGGAAGTTGACCGAGTACCGGTCGCGCTCGAAGTCGATCGGCTCCAAATAAGTGAAAGTGATCTCCACCGTCTCCCCGGGGAGGAAATTGGCGACCGAGGTGGTGAAGATGTTCGGCCGCTCCTCCTCCAGGAGGGCGGCTTTCTTCCCCGACTCCCGGGCTTCCTCGTAGGTTTTTTTCGCTTCCTCCTTTTCCTTGACCACGCTCCGGATCGTCCGGTCGCCGACCGTCAGCGACATACCGGTGATCGCGGCCCGGGAGGGGAGGGGAAAGACGTAGACCGCCTCCAGGGGAGACTCGGTGTCGTTCTCGAAGACCTGGGTCACCCGGCCCGAGATCACCCCGGCGGTCACCTCCAGTTCGACCTCGGTCTGCTTCAGGGGAAAAAAGATCTTGCCGGCCTCGTTCTCGGCGAAGAGGATCCCGGCGATCGCCCGCTCGGCGGCGGGAGCCGCCGGAGGCCGGGAAATCACCAGGGCAAGGACGACAGGAAGACAGAGCAACCAACGGGCGGGTGACGGGCGGGCGGACATATTCGCTTCCTCCTTCAGCCCGGCTCCGGGGCGGACCGGGCCCTGCTGTTCCGACAAAACCGGGGAGAGTCTCCGGGGACCTATCGGGAGTATAAACGAAGGAAACCGGAAAAGCAAAAGAAAAGAAAATCGGGGTCGGACCTACGCAAGCTTAATAAATACAATAAGATAGGAAATTTTACCCCCCTGAAAATGACCTTAAAGCCTCAATTTTACCCCCAAAACTGAGGCTCTAAGAAATCAATCAGCGCCGCGGACCGGGAGGCCGCGGACGCCGTCGAGGAGGACCCGCATCGCGACGCAGTCGTCCTCGTTGTACTCCAGGATCCGGGTCTTCAGCGCCGGGTCCCGTTCCTCGGTCCACTGGTGATACCACTGGATCGAGGAGGCCCCGGAAGGGTCGGTATCCCGCCACTGGAAACCGAGGAACTTGGCCAGGGTCTTGATCGAGAGGTCGTGGGTCGGCCACTCCATCTTCGAGCGGACCAGGTCGCCGTAGAGGTCCATCACCCCGTCCCGGAGGAAGAGTTCTTCCACCTCCTCCACCCCGGCGACGTCGGGGTGGCGGGCGGCCAGCTTTTTCAGGGTGGTTTTCTCGTAGGAGGAATAGACGTAAAGGGCGGTGAAGCCGGAGGCGATCAGCTCCCAGGCCTGACGGAACGCCCGCCGCTCCGACTCCGGGGTCGGGTCGTCGGCGAAGAACCCGAAAAACCTCTCCCCGCCCCCCTCCCGGACGACGAAGCCGTGGAGGTAGCAGACGTCCCGCATCGGGTCGGTCTCGACGTCGTAGAAGAGCTCCCGGCCCGCCGGGGGGAAGGAGACCTCCTCGGTGAAATAGGGGCGGGCCCCCGGCGTCTTTAACAACCGGGCCCGCTCCCGGAACTTCAGGATCGTCGCGGCGCCGATCCCCGCCACCAGGCTTTTCTTCCCGGCCGTCAGCTTTCCGGGGGCGGCTTCAGCCAGGGCCCGGACCGTGGGCAGCCGCCGGGCCAGCTTATCCCTCCGGCTCCTCCCCAGCTCCGGGATCAGGGTCAGGTCGTCGGCGGCCTTGATCCGGGCAAAACAATAAGACCGCCAGTGGCAGAGCTTGCAGGCGGCGCAGAGGGCCGGGGTGGTGGTCTTCTCCTTCCGGCTGATCGCCCGGACGGAGGCCAGGACTTCCCGGTACTCGCTCCACATCGGGGGCGACTTCGGCCCCCGGGAAAGGGCAAGGTCGTAGGGGACTTCCTCGCCGCGGATATCGATGACGAAGGTCTCTCCACCGACGGCCCGGCCGAGGGTTTTGAGGATATCGAGGTAAAGGGCGAGCTGGTTGGCGTAGTGCTTCTTCGGCTTGCCCTCGCGCTCCTCGCCCGCGCCTTCCAGCCCGGAGCCGCTCTTGATATCCCCGGGGAGGTAAAGATCCCCCCGGCGTCTCAACAGGTCCGGCTCCCCGAGCAGATCCCCGGCGGAGAGCCGGCCGCCGTAGATCAGGTCCGTCCCGGAGTCGAGGGCCGCCCGGGTCCGGCTCTCCCGTTCTTCGGCGGGCTCGACCCCCCGGAGGTTGAGGAAGGGAACTTCCAGCCCCTCCACCACCTCCCGCTCGTAGAGGTTGCCCCGCTCCCAGAGCAGCTCGACGAAGGGGCTGACCGGGTCCCGCTTCGCCGGGTCGCCGAAGAGGTCGAGGGTCACCCGGTGGGGGCAGAGGGCGTAACTGTAAAGCATCGAGCCGGTGATCGGTATCTGCATAAAGTCTCTCCCTGGTCCTGATGATACCCCCTGGGAGGTTTTCGGGGTAGAATTTTCCCGAAGCGCTTCTTGACAGAGCTCGGGTTATATGGTCATATGACTATAGTCATTTTACCATAGGAGGCGGATATGGAAATCGCGGCGGGCGTATTCAAGGCCAGGTGCCTTAAACTGATGGACCGGGTGGCCCAAACCCACGAGGAGATCACTATCACCAAGCGGGGAAAACCGGTGGCCCGGCTGGTGCCGGTCGAACCGGCCCCCGAACGGCCCCTTTTCGGTTACCTGCGGGGGAAGGGCGAGATCCGGGGGGACATCGTCGCCCCGACCGGTGAGACCTGGGAGGCGGAATGACGGCCCGGACACTCCTCCTCGACACCCACGTCTGGGTCTGGCTGATGCTCGGAGATCCCCGGCTGGGAGCGCCGGCCCGCAAACTCCTGGAAGCAGCCGTCCCGGGCGGGCGGCTGCTGGTTTCCGTCATCTCGGTCTGGGAAGTGGCGATGCTGGAGGCCAACGGTCGCCTCCGCCTGGCCAGCGACTGCGCCAACTGGGTCGGGGAAGCTCTCTCCGCTCCGGGGGTCCGCCTGGCGGAGCTGAACCCGGAGATCGCCGTTGCCGGCACCAGGCTGCCGGGGAAGTTTCACGGCGATCCCGCGGACCGGATCCTGGTCGCCACCGCCCGGGAAACCGGCGCGAACCTGGTCACCGCGGATCGGGCGATCCTGGATTACGGCCGTCGGGGACACCTGCGCGTTGTAAAAGTTTAACCCGCCACCCACGCCTCGTTCCCTCGCGATACTGATGGTTGGCTGGATTTATCCCATCAGCCGGGCGGTCAGGGGCAGCATCACGGCCGCCGGGCGGACCCAGGTGGCGGGGCGGCGGTAGTCCTCGGCCAGGAGGAGGATCCGGGGGGAGAGGTAGAAGATGGCGAAGGGGACGGCCAGCAGTACCGTGAGGAGGACCGCCAGATCGAAGACCGCCCCTTCGTTGAGAAGTCGGGCGGTCATCTCCCGGCCCGGTACTCTTCCAGCGCGGCCCGGTATTCCGCGGCCATCTCGGGAGCGAAGCAGACGAAGATGACTTCTTCCGGCGCCGGGCGGGAAGCGAGGAAGTCCCCCGTCTCCCCGACGGCGATCCGGGCGGCCTTCTCCGCCGGGTAGCCGTAAACCCCGCAGCTGATCGCCGGAAAGGCCACCGAGGAGAGCCCCTGCTCTTCGGCCAGGGCCAGGCTGTTCCGGTAGCAGGAGGCCAGCAGTTCCGGCTCGCCCTTCTCCCCGCCCCGCCAGACCGGACCGACGGTATGGATGACGTAACGGGCCGGGAGGCGGTAGCCCTGGGTCAGCTTCGCCTGCCCGGTGTCGCAACCGCCAAGCCGGCGGCACTCCTCGAGCAGTTCCGGGCCGGCCGCCCGATGGATCGCCCCGTCCACCCCGCCGCCGCCGAGCAGGGACCGATTGGCGGCGTTGACGATCGCGTCAACCTCGAGCCTGGTGATATCTCCCTCGACCACTCTCATCCGTCCGGTCATTGCTCTCCTCCGGTAGCGGCGGCGGGCAGGATGGCCGTCTCCGTTACGGAAGCCGGTTCGGGGGTGCGAAAGGTCCGAACAGCGGCAATTGCCATCCCGGCGGCAGCCAGTAATACCATAATCAAGCCGAGGATCGCCGGCCCCCGACGTCGGGAACTCCTAAGCTTCCATCCGACCGCCGTGAAGATCAGCCAGGCCGCGATGATCACCGCGCCCAGGATGTATTCGTAAAACCGGACCACCCCGCAATGCCCCGATACCTCCCCGAACCACCGGACGGTGAAGACCAGGGCGGCAAGGGCGCCGAAGACGGCGGCGACCCTTGTCCCGGCCTTCAGGGCCCGGAGGGAACCGAGAGCGGAGGACTGTTCTTTCATAGTCAAGCAGGGATTATCAGTTGTCGGCCAGATTGTGCCCCAGCCGGAAAGCCCAGCCAAAATTTAACTCTTTTTCCACCGCTGGGTCCAGCTTTATGCCGGGCGGGCGGTGGGATCATTCGGGAGAGGCGGGCAGCGGACCCGACGTCAGCCGATAGCAACGGTGTTCGGGATCAAGGTGAATCCGGACATCGGGGACGATTCTCTCGTAACCGAGATAGCTGAAGGGGAGAAAGAGCCGGACCATCTCCCGGAGCCGCTTTTCGGCCAGCCGGGAACCCCGGCGGGCGGCCAACTTCCGCTCCTGCTCCAACCGCCATCTTCCGTGCAGCTCCGAGGAATCCGGATATAGCATTATCAGCAAGTCGAGCGTCCTCCAGAGCGCTTGGTAACGGCCGAGATATCCGAGCACCGTCCGGGCGCCGTCCGGAACCGGGGGGAGGCGATGACGGCTCGCGGCAACCTCCAGTTCCTCCACCGAAGCTTCCGGCATCCCCACGCACCACCCCTCGAAGAGAACGAAATCCCGCCGCCCCCGGACCGGGATCTTCCGAGTGGCGATCTCGCCTTCCCCGCTGCGGGACGACTTATCGAAGACCGGCAGCTCAAGATCGCGGCCGCTTTTCAGCCGCGCCAGCGCCCGGTGGAGTTCCTCTGTCCGATGGGTCCCCGGCAGCCCCCGGGGCAGGCGGTAATAGGGGTTGCCCGGATGCCGGGCGGCCAGGCGCCGGCGCTCTTCTCCGGAGGCGTAAAAGTCGTCGATCGAGAACGAGACCACGGAAGATCCTGCTTGGGCCAGCCGACGGGAGAGGTAACCGGCCAGGGTGGTCTTTCCCGTCCCCTGCCCCCCCTGGATCCCGGCGATCACCGTCTCCCCCGGCCGCTTCCGGCCGAGCAAGATCCGCAGCAGCGGGTCGAGACAGACCTCCCGCTCCCGGCCGGAATATAGTTCCGCGCGCATTTACTTGATCCCCGAACCCGACTCCAGCGTTGACCGTAACCGGGTTCCCACCGGCCCGAACCCGATCTCAATCTTATCCGCGCCGGCCTGGGAGAGTTCCTGGAGAAGAAGGAGGATGGTATCGCGGATTCTTTCCCGTCCGGCGGCGAGACGGACCGGGTTCGGGGAAGGGTTGACCCGGACTTGCAGTCCACGCGACCAGGGGCCCCGGGCCAGCGCCCCGATCAGGTATCTCCGGAACCCCTCGGGGTCGTCGGGGATATCCTCGAGGGCGGGGCCGGATTGGGTCCCGGGAGTCATCTCCCGGGCCAGCGTCCGGACTAACTCCTCCAGGTCCACCTTTTCACTTTCCCCTTCCGAACGAAACCCCCGGGCCTGGGCGAGGTAATCGTCGAGCAGCCCCCGGGTCAGCCGGAGGAGGGCGGGGTCGAGAACTTCGGAGAAGTCCTGATAATCGAGAAGATCCGCGATCCGGCCGACCAGTTGAACCCCCTTCAGGGCCACCTCGGTCTCGATCGGGCGGCGGGACTTGAAACGCTCCAGGAATTCCCGGAAGGCGTCCAGCAGCCGCTTCACCTCTTGAGAGTCGAGGACCGCCCGGATATCCCGGCCGGCCGACCACTCCTCAAGATAGTCCAGTCTCCCCGCCAACCGCTCCAGCCGCTCGCGGATCAGGGAGAAGGCGGCGCCCAGTTCCCGGAAAAGCTCCCGGGCCCGGCCAGAGACCTGCTTCACCCCGGCGAGGTCGAAGGTCCCGATCCCCTCCAGGGCTTCCGCCTCCGCGAGCGCCCGGCGGAAGGCGGCGGGGATCTCGTCCCCGAGGAGCGGCCTCCCGTGGCCGGGGTAGCAGACCCGGATTTCCTCCGCCTCCAGGATCGCCCGGAGCGAGGCGATCAGTTCCTCCCGGTGCCAGCCCGGCGCCCCGGCGATCAGGGGGGTGACCGCCGACAAAAGGTCGCCGACAAAGATCGCCTCGCCAAGACGATAGCAGACCCCGTCCGGACTGTGGCCGGGGGCCGGACGGGCCTCGATAACGGCCCCCCCGCCCAGGGGGATGAACTCCGCGGCCTCTCCTCCCGGATCGGCGAAGAGGGTGATATCGGCGGCGAAGGGCTCCAGACCGCCGCCGAGAATCTCCTCCTGGGTAAGGCGGCGGTCGGCCTCCTTCAGCGCCCGGGCCCCCCGGGTGTGGATGACCACCTTCCGCCCCGGAAGTTCTTGCCAGAATCCGGGGACGAGAGCCTGACGGCAGTGGTCGAGGTGGCAATGGGTGAGCAAAATATATACCGGCCGCGGCTTCCGGGCCAGTTCTTCCCGGACCAGGACGGCCAGGGCGGCGGTCTGCTCCGGCAGTCCCCCGGGATCGATCACCGCCACCGCCTCCGGTCCGCGGATTACAAAGGAGTTGGAGGAGAGAACGTGGGGCTTCCGGAGCCAGGGATAGATCTCCGCCCCGGGCGCCCCGGGTACCGGTTGCCAGGAGTGGGCTTTCACTGCCCCGTCACTTCCCGCCGCCCTGACCCGGCGTCATCGATTCAGCTGCCCGATCCGGTCCGGAACCTGCGGTGTGAACCCCGGCGGCCGGAAGCAGATCGGCGGCCTCCACCGCCCGGTAAACCTCGTACTTCTTGCCGGGAACGGTGATCGCCCCCGCCGGGCAGAACGAGACGCAGCGCATACAGAGCTGGCAGCGATCGGCGAAGACCGGCGGATCACCGGCGCTGATGTTCCCCACCGGGCAGAGCCGGGCGCAGAGCCCGCAGCGGACGCAGGCGGTCTCGTCAACCCGGAACTTCTCCCCCCGCCTTCTCAGGTAGCCGGTGATCAGCCGGCTCCGGGAGAACCGGCAGAGCAGGCCGGAGAGCACCGGGACCCGGCCCCAGGAAGCGGAACCCTCGAGCAGGGCGGCCGCGAACCGCCGGGCCTCCTCGAGACCGGCGGTTTTCTTCCCCTCGTTCTTCCCCGAATCGATCCGGCCGGGGAAGAAGTTGTTAGGCATCCGGATCTCCTTCGCTCCCAGCGGACGGTATCCCTTCCGGGCCAGGGCCTTGCGCAGCGGCCCTACGATCCCGCCGGAGAAGGAGTGGAGAGTGTCGACCATAAAGACCCCGGCCCCCTTGCCGGGGGGGAGACGGTCGAGGAAATCCCAGATAAAGGGATAGGTGGACTGGGCGGCAACCGGAAAGGCCAGCCCGAGGGTCCGGGAGCGGTCGACCGCGGCCGGGTCGCTCTTCTCCAGGGCCAGGAGCCGGACCTCGGCGCCCCGCTCACGGAAGACTTCCGCCATCTCCCGCGCCGCCAGCAGGGTATTCCCGGTCCCGGAGAAACAGTAGATGTCGATCTTCTCGATCATTTCCAATCCGGGATACTATAAACGATTCCGGGCCGGAATACTACTCAAATCAACCCGGCGGTTCCGGATCGACCCCGCCGGAAAACCGGCACAGGTCCGGCTACCAGAGGCTCCGGACGTGAGGGTATTTCCGGATGGCCTGGTCCCGGGTCAGGATTACGGCGCTTTCTTCCCGGGCGGTGGCGACAATGATCTGATCGGCCGGGTCGGTACCGAAGGGCGGAGGCAGGGATGACGATCTGCAGGCAATAACCGGCGAGAGAGGGACCAGTCGGAGCCCGGGCATATCCAGGGCCCGGGCGATCCATTCCTCGGGGTGGCAGGAGATGCCGATCCGGCCTTTCTCCAGCAGCTTGCCGAATTCCCAGGGTGAGATCGCGGAGAGAAGAATCTCGTCGACGCGGCCGGGCTGGGAAAGCAGCGACCGGACGCGGGGAGAAAGCTTTCGGGGATTCATATTCCACCAGACCCAGACGTGGGTATCCAGGAGATACTTCATCGACAGGCGTCCCAGATCTCCTCGCCCAGGGGGGAGACGATGTCCTTCTCGAAGACCAGGGTCTCGGACAATTTCCCCTCAACCGCCGGCCCGGGGGTATAGGGCACGACCTCGGCCAGCGGCTGGCCCCGCCTGGTGATCACGACCGGCACCCGGGTCTCCGCCACCTCCCCGATCACCCGCAGGGCGTGGGCCTTGAAATCGCTGATCGCCAGGGTCTTCATATCACTATCCTTCATCGTAACCAATATAGTCAATTCACATAGTCAAATCAAGTGGGAAATATGCCCGCAGAGGGCCCGCAGGTTGCCTTCAGAACCGGATCTTCAACCCCAGCTCCGCTGATCCAGTTTATTTCCGGGCAGCCTCGATCAACCGGCGGGCGTTCTCCCCGCTCACCTGCCAGCTTAAGCACCGGACGCTCCCGCCTAGCGAACAGACGGATTCGGCGTTGATCGGGACCACCTCTCTGTCGGTGTGACGGCGGAGCGTCTTCAGGAATTCCCGGTCGGCCGGATGGTCGAACACCGGGACGTAAATGAAACGCTCCGTCGTGACGGCGTTGACGTTCAATCCGCAGGCGGAAGCGAAACCGTCCCGGACCTCCGGGGAGAAGTTTGCCTCCACCTCGATCACCCCGACCCCGGGGAACCCCTCTTCCAGGGCCGCCAGCACCATCGAGCGAAAGGGCTCGTCGTAACGGTTGAGGAGCAGAGTATCGGCGGAGGCCCAGGCAACCATCCCGTCGGCGTGACCGGTGGCGTCGCCTTTCTCCTCGGGGATGATCGCCAACTGTGAGAGTCCGAGGGCACTTTTCAAAACGGCAGCGGCTTCGCCGGGGGTCAAACCCGGGTTGTCCTCCAGGATCCGGGAGGTGACCACCGCCCTCCCCTCCCCGTTGTCCACCAGGTTGCCGCCATCCAACACCAGGGCGGCGGTGGCGAATTGGAGCCCCCGGCGTCGGGCAAAGAGGTCGAAGCCGGTCTGGATGAAACGCGCGTCGGCTGGCTTCAGGTAACGCGGCCGATAGGAGAATCTGACCGACCGGTTGGGGGAGACCGGGGCGAAATCCCGGATCCAGATATCCGGGACCGATGCCCGCAGGAGGATGTCCCCCGGCAGCTTTCCTTCCAGCCGGGGCATTGTCTCTCGATCGGCCAGGACGACAATATTGTCGCGGCCGAGAACGGCGGCGGCGAACCGGATATCGAAATCCAGGATGGCCTCGAAGTCGTCGGCGTAGTAAGGATCGTTAACGGATGGAGCGGAGATGACGATCAGCTCCCGGCCGTCTTCCCAAATATTGGAATACCCGGCCGGGACCTCTCCGTCGCGAGGGATGGGACCGGCACAGGCGGTTATACCCACTGCGATAACTAAGAGAATCCGGACCATAGCAAACCCTCCCGGCTTTGTTAATGCCCGGGCCCGATTGCTGGAATTATTAGAAGACGGCGTTGGCGATCGGGAAGACGGGGAGGGCGGAGTTGCCCGCGTAGTTGACGATCCCGATCTGGAGACCGCCCAGGTGAGGGGTGATGTTGACCAGGCCGATCATCAACCCGGTGAACCGGGAGGCGTAGTTGACCGCCCCCAGCTGGAGACCGCCAGAGGCCCGGCCGCCGTTGATGTTGACCAGCCCCTGCTGGAAACCGATGTAGCCGTCACCAACAATATTCAGGGGAGCTGATTGCCAACCCACCCCCCGCTTTCCCACGATATTGGCCCAACCGAACTGGACCCCGACCGCTTCCCCCTCGACCACGTTGACCAATCCGAACTGGAGGGCGGCCAGGTCCCCGGAAGTCCAGGTCACCACCCCGATATCGAACCCGACCATCCCCGAATTGACCGGGACGATCCCCAGCCGGAACCCGGCCACCGCCCGCCGGCTCTCCACCAGCTGGACCGGAGGAAAGAGCGAGAGCTGGAGCAGGGCGCTGGAAGTATCCCCGGCCGGCGCCGGCTCTTCGGCGCGGACGGACAGTCCGCCGGCCAGGATTAAGAAAATCACTGCTGTCACCGTTCTGAACATAATCATCTCCCGGTTTGCGCCCGGGGGGATATCCCCAGGCTATTTTTTCTGACGGAAAGCTATGGTGTAGACGGCCAGGTTGAAGAGAAGGACCCCGGCGCCCATCAGGTACTGATGGGTCCGGGTCAGTCCGGCGGGGTAAATGATCGGGACCAGGTAGTGGTCGATGAAGCCGCCGCTGTAGCCGAGTTCGCCCCCCTTCTCCCTCAGGAGGTTCTCCAGCGGGGTCAGGGGGCAGATCCAGCCGCCGAAGGAGATTCCCGACCCCCAGAGAAAGACCGGGACGTGGATCCAGGCCCACTTCCGGCGGCGGAGAACCAGGAGGCCGCCCAGGGGCACGAAGGCGATAAAGGCCAGGTGGAGAAAGAAGACCAGGTAGGCTGCGATCAGGTAGATCATATCCGATCCTGAATTACCCCGCGCCGGGGTTTTAATTTTTGTTTTGTCGCGGCGGGGGTTTATGGCAAGATACCCGAAGTCGGACATCGTTTTCAAATGGTTTTTCCCAAAACCGGAAATTCATCTCCATCGATAAACAATCGCAAAGGAAGTCTTATGACCGGACAACCAAACGACCTTGACCTGCAGTCGATCAACGCCATCCGCTTTCTCTCCGCCGACGCCATCCAGAAAGCCAACTCCGGCCACCCGGGGATCTGCCTCGGCGCGGCCCCGATGGCCTACGCCCTCTGGAGCCGCTTTCTCCGCCACGACCCGGCCGACCCGGACTGGTTCGACCGCGACCGCTTCGTCCTCTCGGCCGGCCACGGCTCGATGCTCCTCTACTCCCTGCTCCACCTCTTCGGCTACGACCTCCCCCTGGAGGAGATCGAGAATTTCCGGCAGTGGGGATCGATCACCCCCGGCCACCCGGAGAACTTCCTCACCCCCGGGGTGGAGGCGACCACCGGCCCGCTGGGCCAGGGGCTGGCCAACGCGGTCGGAATGGCGATCGCCGAGGCCCACCTGGCCGCCCGCTTCAACCGGCCCGGATTCGAGATCATCAACCACCACACCTACTCCCTGGCCGGCGACGGCTGTATGATGGAGGGGCTGACCGCCGAGGCCTCCTCCCTGGCCGGGCATCTCAAGCTGGGAAAGCTGATCGTCCTCTACGACGACAACCTGATCTCTTTAGCCGGCTCGACCGGCCTCGCCTTCAGCGAGGATGTCGAGGGCCGCTACCAAGCCTACGGCTGGCAGGTGATCCGGGTCGCCGACGGCAACGACCTGGAGGCGATTGAGGAGGCGATCCGGGCCGCCCGGGAAGAGACCGGGAAGCCCTCGCTGATAATGGTCCGGACCGTGATCGGCTTCGGGGCGCCGGGGAAGGAAGGATCGTTCAAGGCCCACGGCTCGCCCCTGGGCCCGGAGGCGATCGCCGGGGCCAAGAAAGCGGCCGGCTGGCCGGACGAACCGAAATTTTTCATCCCCCCGGGGGTGCTCGAGCATTGCCGCAAGGGTGAGGGTCGGTCGGCGCGGTGGCGGGAGAAGTTCGAGGCCTACCGGAAGGAGCACCCCGGTTTGGCCGACGAGCTGGAACGGGCCGTCTCCGGGGAACTGCCGGAGGGCTGGGATGAAGGTCTCCCGGTCTTCGCCGCCGGCGATAAGCCGGCCGCCACCCGGGTGGTTTCGGGGAAGGCGATGCAGGTCCTGGGAGAAAGGATCCCGGAGCTGATCGGCGGCTCGGCCGATCTCAACCCCTCGACCAAAACCACCCTCGACGGCTCGGGCGACTTCCAGTCCCCCGAGGTCCCGGATGAAGGTCTGGAGGGCAAGGCGGGGGGCAAGTGGGGCTACTCGGGCAGGAATATCCACTTCGGGGTCCGGGAACACGCGATGGGCTCGATCGCGGTCGGGATGGCCCTCCACCGGGGGGTGATCCCCTACACCGCCACCTTCCTGGTCTTCGCCGACTACGAGCGGCCGGCGATCCGGATGGCCGCCCTCTCCCGGCAGCGGGTGATCTTCGTCTTCACCCACGACTCGATCGGGGTCGGGGAGGACGGACCGACCCACCAGCCGGTCGAGCAGCTCACCGCCCTGCGGACGATCCCCAACCTGACCGTGATCCGCCCCGGCGACCCCAACGAGACGGTCGAGGCCTGGAAGACCGCCCTCCAGGAACGGGAAGGACCGACCGCCCTGATCCTCACCCGCCAGGACCTCCCGGTGATCGACCGGGACCGCTACGGAAAAGCTTCCGGGCTGGAGAAAGGCGGCTACATCCTCAAGGAAGCGCCGGGGGGCAAGCCGCAAGCAATCCTGATCGGCACCGGCTCCGAAGTGGCGGTGGCCCTGGCGGCGGGGGAGATACTGGACGGGGAAGGAGTCCCGACCCGGGTGGTCTCGATGCCCTCCTGGGAACTCTTCGACCGCCAGGACGAGAAATACCGCCAAAAGATCCTCCCCCCAAAGGTCACCGCGCGGGTCTCGGTGGAGGCCGGGATCACTCTGGGCTGGGAGCGTTACGTCGGACTGAAAGGCGCCGCGGTCGGGATCGACCGCTTCGGGGCCAGCGCCCCGGGGGAGATTATCTTCGAGAAGCTGGGAATCACCCCGGGGAAAGTGGTGAAACGGGTGAAATCGGTAATCGGTAATCGGTGATCGGTGGCAGGAGACTTCCCAGGGGAAGATTTGTGGAGATGCGTGAGGATTCGCGGTTTCAATCCTGGGCAGGGGGGGGAATTAGAGGAAATTAGTGTAATTAGTGGATAAAAAAGGGGGCGAGGTAGGGGAGAAAGGCGGTAAAAGGCAAGTGGCAAGCAGGGAGCAATGAATATGGAATGCCGGATACAGCTTGATCTTCTGGAGAAGTTTATGCGGGATGTCCTGGCCGGGGTCGGGGTACCCGAAAAGGACGCAGCCGTCTGCGCCGAGGTTTTAATCACCGCCGACCGCCGGGGGATCGACTCCCACGGGATCCAGCGGCTGAAAAGGATCTACTACGACCGGATCAAGCTCGGCATCGTCGACCCGGTCACCCGGATGGAGATCGTCCGGGAGACCCCGACCACCACGGTCATCGACGGCGGCAACGGGATGGGCCACGTGATCGGGAAACGGGCGATGGGGATGGCGGTCGAGAAGGCCGGCGAGCACGGCCTGGGGATGGCGGTCTGCCGCAACTCCAGCCATTACGGGATCGCCGGCTACTACGCCACGATGGCGACCGGCCGCGGGATGGTCGGGATTACCGGGACCAACGCCCGGCCCTCGATCGCCCCCACCTTCGGGGTCGAGAATATGCTCGGGACCAACCCCCTGACCATCGGGGCCCCCACCGACGAGCCCTTCCCCTTCCTGATCGACTGCGCCACCTCGGTCACCCAGCGGGGGAAAATCGAAGTCCTCGACCTCCTCCATAAGCAAACCCCGGACGGCTGGGTGGTCGACCGGGAGGGCAACGTCCTCACCGACTCCCATCGGATCCTGGAATCCCTGGTCTCCGGGTAGGCGGCCCTGCTGCCCCTGGGCGGTTCGGGTGACGGCGGAGGCGGCCACAAGGGCTACGGCTACGCCGCCGCCGTCGAGATCTTCTCCGCCGCCTTCGCCGGGGGAAATTTTATGAAGGACCTGACCGGATTGAAGGACGGAAAGCCCGTCCCCTACCGCCTCGGCCACTTTTTTATCGCCGTCAATCCGGAGTTCTTCCTCGGCCTTGACGTCTTCAAAAAGACCGCCGGGGAGATCTGCCGGAAGCTCCGCCAATCCCGCAAGGCCCCCGGCGCGGAGCGGATCTACACCGCCGGGGAGAAGGAGTACCTGGAGGGTCTGAAGCGGGAGAAGGAAGGCGTCCCCGTCCCCGAAGCCCTCCAGCGGGAGATGGTCCAGATGCGGGACGAGCTGGGTCTCTCCCGATACCGCTTCGCATTCGAGGCCTAGCCGTGGGCCGGGCCGGAGGGCAAATTCCCATTCGACCTTTCTTCGTGGTAGATTCGGTTGTCGGAGAAGTGGTCTTATGGTAGTCTAAAATATGACAACGGTACAGGAGATTGAAGCCGCGGTGGCGCGGCTTCCCGGATCGGAGTTAGACAGATTCCGCGAGTGGTTTATCAAATTCGATACCGCGGCGTGGGATCGGGAATTCGAGGAGGACGCCCGCTCCGGCAAGCTCGACTATCTGGCTGATCAGGCCCTCGACGACCTCGCCCAGGGGCGTTGTACGGAGCTGTGAGTCATTTTGCCAGTCCCACTTCTGGAAATGCTACCATCGTCTGCCTGCTCACATCCGGAAGCTGGCCGATGAGAATTTCTCTCTTTTACGCAGCAATCCTCGGCACCCGTCATTACACTTGAAGAAAATCGGTCGTCATTGGTCCGTCCGGGTTGGTGAACATTACCGTGCCGTGGGAGTTGATGCCCCTCAGGGCATCGCCTGGTATTGGATCGGGAGTCACGCTGAATACGACCGGCTTAAATATTTTTAGAGTCGGGCGGCAGAGATTGTCCGGCACCCGACTTTCACCGTTCGGAATTAGATCTTAAGATAATCCCAGATCAGGAGAATACGATGAGCATAGACAAAGCCAAACAGATCATCGCCGATGCCGGAAGCATCGGCGACCTGGCCACCTGCGTGGACGGCCAGCCCCGGGTCCGGCCGATGACCTTCGTGGTGATGGATGACCTGAAACTCTGGAGTTCGACCTACCGCCAGAGCGGGAAGATGAAAGAGTTCGCCGCCAACAACCGGGTCGAGATCTCCTTCACCGACTCGAAGAAGGTCCACCTGCGGGTCGAGGGGATCGTCGATACCTCGGGGGGGCCGGAAAAGAAGAAACGGCTTTTGGAGCTCAACCCCCGGGTCCGAGGCCACTTCCCGGACGAGAACGACGCCAAGTTCGTCCACATCGAGATCGTCCCCACCTCCATCCGCTGGACCGAACCCGGCTTCGGCGAGTACCACGAAGTAAAAGGTGCCAGTCATTGAATATTGACATTTTTTCGATAAATGCGCAGTTCGCTTGAGTTTCTTTTTCAGGCAATCTGGAATCTAACCTGTTTCTGTCTGGAAAATGTCAATATTCAATGACTGGCACCTTTTTTATCGACCTTGAGAAGTGGGAGAGGCGGGAGCATTACCGCTTCTTCGCGGCGATGGATTACCCCCACTTCAATATCTGCGCCAACCTCGATCTCACCGCCTTCAACCGCTTCCGCCAGGAACGGAACCTGCCGTTCTTCTCCACCCTCCTCTACCTCTCCTCCCGGGCGGCCAACCAGGTCAAGGAGTTCCGCTACCGGATCCGGGGGGAGCAGGTGATCGAGCACGAGACGGTTTCCCCGGCGATCACCGTGCTGGGAGATGACGGGACCTTCGGCTACGCCACGATCGAGTATGACCGCGAGGCAGTAACATTCCTCGAACGGGCGGCGGAGACGATCGCCCAAGCCAAGGCAAACCCGACCATCGCCGAGAACCCGAACCGCGACGACGTCATCTACTACACTTCGATCCCCTGGATCTCCTTCACCGCCTTCACCCACCCGATCAGCCTCCCCGCCGACTCCATCCCCCGGATCTCCTGGGGAAAGTACTTCGCCGCCGGGGACCGGATCCTCCTCCCCTACTCGGTCCAGGTCCACCACGGACTGGCCGACGGCCTCCACGTCGGGAAACACTTCACCCTCCTCCAGTCCCTCCTCGACCGGCCGGCGGAAAACTTCTCCGGCCCCTGACCCCCGGGGTAACGGTCAGTGCCAGCTTTTGAAGTAGCCGGCGGCCTCCGCCTCGGCCCCGGTCTTGAAGGAAACCCGGTCCTCGGGGGGAACCCGGGAGCGGTAGGGGCTCTCGGGGGGATAATAGATCAGGCTGACCCGGTTGGCGATCACCATCCGCGCGGACTCCTCCGGCACCGGATATTCCGGGTAGACGGCCTTACCGGGAAACTCCAGGCGAATCTCCTTGCCGTCGCTGAGCATCAGGATCGTCCCCTGGAGATCGGTCCGGTAGATCTCGATCTTCCGCTGCTTCAGGGAACGCATCACCTCTTGGGTCGGATGTCCCCAGCGGTTCGACTCCCCGCAGCTGATCACCGCCGATTGCGGCGAGACCGCGCTCAGGAAGCGGGTGGAGGTCGAGGATTTGCTCCCGTGATGGCCGACCTTGAGGACCGAACTCCTGACCGGTAATCCCCGGCTCAACATCTCGGCTTCCGCTTTCTCCTCCGCGTCCCCGGTGAAGAGGAAGCCGACATCCCCGTAGGTGAGCCGGGCCACGATCGAACTGTCGTTGTTGTTGCTGGGGAGATTGGCGCCGGGGTGGATGATCAGCAGATCGACCCCGCCGAAAACATAGCGGTCCCCCGCCCGGCCGAGCTTGAACCCGGTATCCGGAAGACCCTTGACTGCCTCCATATAGCGCTGATAGGTGAGCGTGGTATGTTCCTTCCCCGAATCGACTACCGTAACGATGGGAAAAGTCTCCAGGACCTTCAGGAGACCGCCGATGTGGTCGCCGTCGGGATGGGTGGCGATCAGGAGGTCGATCTTCTCCACCCCGGCTTCTTTCAGGTACCCGACCAGCTGGGGATAAGCGTCCATCGGCCCGCCGTCGATCAGGATGGTCGAGCCGTCGGGACATTGGACCAGGGTGCTGTCTCCCTGTCCGACGTCGATGAAGTGAATCCGGAGAGGGTTGGACCAGGCTTCCCGGTCGGCGAGCCGGGCTTCCGCCTCCCGGAGGCGTGGATCGGCCTGTTTGATCCGGATCTCGACGGCCGCGGGGTTCCAGTCCGGACTATCGGCCCGCAGGCTTTCCCAGGCCTCCAGGGCGGAGCGGAAGCCGGCGACGGCGGCCGCCGGTTCCCCGCCCTGGAGGTCGCGCTCGGCCCGGCGGAAATGGTCGTAAGCCTGCCGGTAGAGGTCGGCCGGTTCCGGGGAGCCGGCCGGCGCCGCGGGGATTGCAACACCCAGGATAAGGAAGACGGAAAGCCAGAACCGGATTTTCCCCGGGAGACGTTTCATATTACTGATCAATTTCCGGCCTGACAATTCGGGTGATTTACGCCGTCTTTGCCCGGCCGCGCCGGAGTTCTTCCTCGATCCTCTCGGCCAGGAAGATTTTGAGCAACGACTGGTAGGGCACGTCGCGCTTGTTGGCCAAAACCTTGAGGGTGGTGATAATCGACTCCGGCAGACGAAGAGAGATGGTCCTGGTGGAGGGTTTGAGATTGGGGAAAACGACCCGGCGGGCTTTACTCCAATCGAGAAAGTCGGTTGAATCGTGAGTCGCCCAGAACTTCCTTTCCTCGTCCTCGTTCTTGAATACCGGAATTTCTCGCAGTTTCTTCATAATCGGTATGTTCTCCGTTCTTTCCGGCTCATATCCCGCGCGGAGACCACGCGTAAAAGCCGGGCTCTCATCGTAAAAGCGATAAACAATTCACGCTCTTCATCCGTCATTCCCAGTGCGTAATACCGCTTCTCCCTCCGGGAATGTTCCCGATCCGGACCGACCAGAAGCGGTAGGTTGAAAAACACCTGCTCCGCCTCCTGCGGCGCAACCCGGTGGCACTCCCAGTTTTTCTCGGCATTGCCCCCGCTCCAGTCAAATCCCTCGAACTCGGGTAAATTATCTGTGTTCAACACAACCATAATGTATATGACGATAGTATACGCGTCAAATAATCTTTTTCCGGTTCTATCTATCTATATTTCCGCCAGATCCGCTGGAGGCGGGCGATAACTTTTCCGGGGTCGGGGGCGGACATTATCGGGCGGACGGCGGCGAAGTTTTCGGCGCCTTGCTCGATGATCCGGGGGAGGTTCTCCTCGTTGATCCCGCCGATGGCGACGGCGGTCAGGGGTGAAGCGCGGACAATCCGGCCCATCTCTTCCAGGCCGAGGACCGGGTCGGGCTTCGCCTTGGTCGGGGTAGGGAAGACCGGGCCGACGCCGATGTAGTCGGGGCCCAGAGCGATCCCGGCCAGGGCCTGTTCGGCGTTGT
>JAVCCZ010000249.1 GCA_030765265.1 Candidatus Erginobacter occultus | reverse complement strand
TGAAGGGAGAGAAGAATCCCTACATCAAGCAATTAAAGCAGCCCGTGACTATGCGGCTGGACAAGGCCACCATCGCCTACTTCAAGTCTCTGGCGTCTGAACTCGGCATACCCTACCAGAGCCTGATTAATCTCTATCTCCGGGATTGCGCCCAGAACCGGAAGAAGCTGGAACTTAAGTGGGCATCTTAGGCCGTCCTTAAGTCCGCCGGAGCCGCTTGCGTAGATGAAGATACTGATCACCGGGGCCAACGGGTTCATCGGGTCTCACCTGATGCGCCGACTGGCCGCCGGGGGGAGAGGTGAGGTCCGGGGGCTGGGCCGGGAGACCTCCGACCTCTGCCGGCTCTCCGGCGGCGGGTATGATCTCTGCCGGGGGTGTTTGGAGGAACCGCTGGAGGAGGCGGTGGCCGGGTGCGACGCGGTTATCCATACCGCGGCCCGCTCCAGCGACTGGGGGCCGGAGAGAGAATTTTACCGGGCCAACGTCGAAGGAGCGGTCAACCTGGCCCAGGCCTGCGCCGCGGCCGGGGTGAAGCGGCTGATCCACCTGAGCTCGACCGTGGTTTACGGATTCTCCGGCCACCGGCAGACCGCCGAGTCGGCCCCGCTCCGGCCCTTCGACCATCCTTACTGCCGGACCAAGGCCCGGGCCGAGGCCGAACTGCTGCCTTTCCGGAGCCGGTTCCACCTGACCATCCTCCGCCCCGCCAACGTTTACGGCCCCGGGGATCAGAGCTTCACCTACCCCCTCTTTACAGCCCTGGAAAAAGGGATGCCCGCCTTCCCGGCCGGGGGGCGGAGGCTGACCTCGCCCTGCGCGGTGGATAACCTGGCCGCCGCGGTCGAGCGGGCGCTGGAGGCGGACTACCCTTCCGGGGAGGCCTTCAACGTCAGTGACGGGGCCGATCTTCCCTGGCGGGAATTTCTCCGGATGGCCGCCGGGGAACTGGGGGTGAAGCCGCCGCGATTTTCGCTGCCGGTCGGACCGCTGAAGCTGGCGGCGGCCCTCCTGGAGAAGATCTACCGCGCCCGCCGCTCCCCCCGGCCTCCCCCGATCACTTCCTACCGGATTGCCCAGGTCGCCAACGACTACAGCTTCAGCGTCGAGAAGGCGAAGAGGGTGCTTGGCTATACCCCGGAGGTCTCGACCGCCCACGCCCTCCGAGGGGCCGTGGAGTGGTTTAAGGGGATGGAGGCCCGGCCACGCTGAATCGGGCGCGCTGAATTTTCTTTAGCGGTGAGGTTGAAATATGGTACAATATTGCCATCATTGAGAATAAATTACCGGGTGATTTGTAATGATTGACAGAGTAAAAGAACACCGCGACACGATTATTTCGCTCGCTCGTCGATACGGCATTACATCGATTAGATTGTTTGGTTCGACCGCACGCGGCGACGACGGTCCGGGCAGTGATCTTGATTTTTTGGTGGAGATGGAACCGGGGCGGAGTTTATTCGATCTGGGTGGGTTTCAGGTAGATCTGGAGGAAGCGCTTGGGTGCAAGGTTGACGTCGTGACAAAAAACGGGCTTCGGGAACGGTTCCGCGAAGAAGTTTTACAGGAGGCGCTTCCGCTATGAATCGTGACTATCAGAGACTGTTAGATATTCAGGAAGCGATTGAACGGATAGAAAAATACGCGACTCAAGGGAGAGACGCCTTTAACGATGAGGAATTAATTCAGACCTGGGTAGTTTACCACCTGCAAATCATTGGCGAAGCCATCGGCAAACTATCCGACGAATTAAAGATCTTATATCCGGAAGTGCCGTGGAAAAAGATCAGGGGGATGAGAAATATCCTCGTCCACGATTACTTCGGGATTGACCTGGATATTGTCTGGCGAGTTATTGAAGTCGAACTTCCTGATCTGAAAGATCATATTTGTTCTATGTTAGAAAAGGAGAAGCCTCTCGATTAGGTGTAGGGGTAAGCCTGGGAACTGATTCACCTGCCGGGTAAACCGGCAGGGGTCTTGGGGGAGGGCGGCCTGAGAACCCTTTCAGATAGTGCCGGAGGAGGGATTCGAACCCTCACTCTCTTGCGAGAACGGGATTTTGAGTCCCGCGTGTCTGCCAGTTTCACCACTCCGGCTTATTTTAATTTCCCCTCCTTGTCCAGGAGGGGAAATTAAAATAAGGGTAGACATTCTTACACGGCGGACGGAGGAGATTCAATAAATAAACCTGGATCAGCGACATTTATTCCAATCCACCGAAGGATCGGAGGGCTTCTTCCCGGTCGTTGAAGGTCTCGAAGAGGTCGAGGAAGCCGCTGACCTCGAAGACGCGGCGAGGCTCCCCGCCGAGCTTCAGGAGTTTGATCGCGCCCCCCGCCGTCTTCGCCTGCTTCTGGAGGGTGAGCAGCACCCGGAGGGTGGAGCTGTCGCAGTAGTCGAGTTTCGTCAGATCGAGCAGGATCCGGGATTGCCCCCGGGCGAGATAGGTCTGCAGGATCCGTTTCACCTCTTCCGAGGTATGGACGTCGGCCTGGCCCTCGAGGGTGACCGTCACCACCCCCGCCTCTTCCCCCAGTTCGCAGTTCAGCTTACCCATAATCCCGATAAACTCTCTCTTCATATCTTCACCTCCCAGAATTATTGCCTGATCAGCGCCGGGCCGAGCCGCCGGTTCGATGGCGTTCATTGTCGTCTTTTTCCTGTCAATTAAATGGTTGTGACGGATCTCAATCCGCCCGGGTGAGAAAGACCCGGTAATGGAGATAGGCGGTCCAGCCGCTCTCCCCGGTTTTGAAGACGCCGGGACGGCCGCCGTACTTTTCGATTACCTTTCGTCCGATCTTCTCCATTCCGGCCGGGCTTCGGTCGTAGCGTTCACCCAGCGCCGCCGCCGTCAGGGCGAGGGCCGGAGCCGTCAGTTGTCCGTCGACGGCGAAGCCCGCCTCCTCCATCCGCCCGAGCAGGGTCGCGGTCGCCGGGTAGCGCTTCCCGGTTTTCAGCGCGGCATAGATCGCGTTCAAACATTCCGCCGCCGGTTTGTTGTCGAAACAGGCGGTCTGGTGGATGAAGTACTCTCCACGCCTCATCTGAGAACGGATATGCCTCAGCGCCGGCCCCAGCCCTTCCGGCCCCGGGTAGTGAAGCACCGACCGCATCACGAAGAGGATCGCTCCGGTTCCCGCCGCGAGATCTTCCCGTCGGAAATTCCCGATCGCGCCCTCGACCCTCCGCACCCCGGGGAGGCGGACGGCGGCCAGCTGGGCCGGGGAGAGATCGAGGTTGACCAGGTTGATCCCCGGGTCGAGCCCCTTTCGGGCCAGCTCGCTCAAGATAAATCCCGTCCCCCCGCCGAGATCGACGATGGTCTGAGGGCGGGATTTCGCGGATTGGCGGACGACCGTATCGACCAGGACGGCCGCCGTCTCCGGGTCGGAGAAGTAGCCGAAATGGACGGAGTCCCAGGCCCGTCCCTGGACCGATTTTTCCCGTTCGATTTCCCCCGTCCGGTTGCCAACCATCTTTTTCCCTTCAACCCTTGACAGTCCTTTCCCGAGCCGATAATCTTAACGATTAAGAGAATGGAAATACAGTATATAAATTATTTCGGGCGCGGCGGCCGGTTCGCCGACGGGAGGCGAGGCAAATGAGAAAGAAGATCTTTATTATCCACGGTAAGGGCGTCAACCGGGGGATCGGGAAAGAGGGGGGAGGCGATCTCGACACCGTCTCCTCCAACGCCTTTTATATGGCCTGGGCCCAGAACTCCCTGAAAGAGGAACTGGGCCGGGACCCGGTTTACGGCGAGGATTACGAGTTTGACTTTATGAATTACTCCGAGGGGGTGAGGCACCTGGCCGTCCACTCCGGCTGCGACATCTACCTCCCCGACTTCCCGATCGACGCCCTGACCACCCGGATGAAGATGCTGGTGATGGAAGAGGACGAGTCGATCAACCTGATCAACCGTTTCACCTCGGAGATGGATGAGTTCAAGCTCTGGATCATCGAGCACGCCGACCAGGTCAGCCAGGAGGTGAAGGATATCTTCAACACCACCTTCAAGCAGATCCCCAAGGTCCTGGAGCACCAGGAACGGGCGGCGCTGCTGACGGCACTCAACGTCTTGAAGTTGATCCGGGGTCTGACCGAGCTCGAGGTTCAGTGTATGGGGGAGGGGGGAGGATCCTGTTCCGCCTTCCTGGCCGGCTACCGCAAGGGGATGGTCGCCAACCTGGCCGGGAACAAGCTCAAAGACCTGAAGAAGTCGCTCCTCGGCCAGCTCAGAGACTCCTCGAAGGAGAAGATGGTCGATCTCCTGATCAAGCGGGAGAATCAACGGGAGAATATCATCGCCTTTGACGCGGCGATCAAGCGGGATATGTCGACCAACGGCCGGGTCAACTACACCGACGAACTGATCATCGTTTTAGTGGAGATGACCGCCTACCTGATCCGGGGTTTGAAGCAGCTCCGCGACCTCCCCTGGGACGAGAAGCTCAAAGAGACCTACTCCCGGAGCCTCCAGGGGATCGGGGACGACCTGAAACGGCACCTGCGGGTGATGACCGCGCTCTCCGGCCCCATCCCCGGGGACGCTTCCGGGGAACTTCAGGGGATCGTCGCCGATATCGACTCCGCCCTGGGAGAACTGGGGAAGATCGTCGAGGGGATCAAGGATTATACCCCGCCGAAAGAGGAGAAGGAGAAGGATTACACCATCCGGGTTATGCTGACCGAGGACGCCACCGGCAAGGCCGTTCCCGGGATCGAGATCGTGGTCAAGCGGTTGGAGGGGGCGGGGAAGTTTATCCTCCCCGACGGGTCCGAGGCTGATTCGGACGAGGTCGCCCTCCCCACCGACGAGCGGGGTTCGGTCCAGTTGAAGTATATTCCGGTCTCTCCCGACGAGCGCTACCGCTTCTCGATCACCTTCGACGATCTCCAGGAGATCTTCCTCCCCTCCGACGTTCCGCCCCCCGACGCCGCCCTGGCCGAGACCTTCGAGGAGATCGGGTCGGAGATGGTGGAGGAGGAGTTCGAGGAGAAGGAGGAAAACAAGCCGGCCGGGGTCGACCGGGCGATGCGGGTGACGCTGCAGATGATCGAGCGGCAGTTCCGGGAACTCCACGAACAGGACGTAAACTTCGAGAGTATCGACGACCACCACCCCTACACCCCGGAGATTATCAACCTCTTAAAAAAGCTGGAGAGCGAGGGGGTCATCAAGCATATCCAGGTTGTCGCCCTTCCCCGGGGGCAGGAGCTGCCGATCGAAAAGCAGACCTGCGGCTCGGCCCTGGTCTACAAGGACCGGATCGAGGGGAAACCCTGGGACAACCCCGGCTTCGCCGAGCTGAAGAGGATCGCCCTGCTCCAGGACCTTCACGTCGAGATGGAGCCGCTGGCGTTGGAACTCTCCAAGCTGATCGGCTCCAAGTTCAGCAAGGTGGAGATCGCCACCGGGCTGGCGGAAAAGATCAAGGACTACGAGAGTATGCGGGGGATTATGGGGATCACCGGCTGGGACGAGAAGGTTAAGGCCTACGAGGCGGGGCTGGATAAGGTCCTCCCCCGGACCGAGGAGGTCCTGGGGAGGATTGACTTTACCAAGCCCGACAATCCGGAAGCAGCCGTGAGGATTATGGCCGGGATCTCGCCCTTCTGCGACGCCAAGAAGGGGGAAGTCCAGATCAACGTCGCCTCGGCGATCGGTTACTGGATGGGGAAGAAAGGCTACTCGACCGACTACATCTTCTACTGCTACGGCTCCCACCTGATGACCACCCGGAAGCCCAACGAGGAGGAGACCTCGCTCAACCTCTCCACCGTCTGCCAGGCGATGGGGACCAAGGCCGACGGCGGCCACTCCGGCGCCGCCACCTGCAAGCCGGTCTCCAACCCCGTCTTTCCCGTCGAGCGGCTGGACAAGGTCCGGGATACCAACTTCCTCGAATATATCGAGTACCTGGGGAAGCTGATCTCCGGTTTCTCCGGTCTGGTTTACCAGGGGGTGGCCCCGGTCACGGTCCCGGAATATACCGAACCGGTCGAGAAGGCGCTCAAGCACGTGGCCGAGAACACCTTCGAGATCAAGCTGGAAGGGAAGGAGAATCCCGGAGACGCCATCCGGGTCCTCTTTACCCGGGCGCCGAAGGTGAACAAAAAGGCCGGGGAGCAGAAGCCCTCATTCCTCCAGATCCTCAATTACTTGAACCGGCACCAGGATTTCGATTACCTGCTCTTCTCCCAGGGGATGATGTACCGGGTGATCCTGGTCAATAACAACGACCCGAAACAGCGCCTCGACCTCCCCGCTCTGGCCCGGACGATCGGCTGGTCGGAGGACGACGGGGGCGACGTCTCGGCGGTGGCCGACATCAAGAAGAACCCGAAGGTGAAGAAACGGCTGCGGAAACTCCTCCCGCCCCACCTGGTCCAGCTGGCCTCGATCCTGGCCGGCTTCATCGAGGAAGGCAGTTCATACCGGGCGGCGGAGGTAAACCCGGTCTTCTTCGACGGGGTCGAGGAACGCGCCGCCGAGGTCGGCGGGCGGATGGACGCCAACAGCTACGCGATCGACCTGGTTTCGGAAGGCGGGGAGGGCAAGGCGGAGAAGCTGCGGATCGTCGCCGCCCTTTCTCCTCCGTTCGATAAGTTCAAGGGCGAGTTCGAGCCCTCACTCCCCCTGGCGGCGGCCCATTTCCGCGGCCTGAAGCCGAACTACCTGGTTTACGGGGAACATATCCTGAGCTTTCCCCGGGACAAGCAGATCACGGCCCTGATGCGGATCGACGACCCCACCGCCTCCCTGGACTGTTCGGAGGCGATGGCAGCGGTGGCCGGGAAGCTCTTTCTCGGCAACGAGACGGTGGCCGAGTGTATGCCCGCCTTTCTCAAGGGTTCCCCGGTGAGCACGCTGGCCCCCAACAACTACCGGGAGTACCTGGAGTTTATCGTCCCCCGGATGGCCGCCGCCGCCGGGTACCGGGTGGAGAGTTTCCGCCCGGTGAATGAACTCTAAAATACTTCAGCCGGGGAGTCAGTGATGAAAAAGTGCCGCCGCTGGGCGGGGATACTTGTCTCCGCCGTTTTGGCGGCGGGGGCGATCGCTTCCTGCCGGGAAGCCGAGCCGCCTTCGCCCCCGGCGCCATCCCCGTGTGCCGGAGCGGTCCAGCCTTTCCTCGATCTGGTGGACGCCGACGCCCTCTTCTACCTGGGGCTGCGGGGGTGGAAGGACCTGGAGATCTTCGACTTTATCCAAACCGCCCGGCGTCTCCGGATCGTCGAGCGGCTCAAGGAGATCGGCGATCAGGGTCTCCCCGATTTTCCGCGGCGCGGAGACGCCGAACGGCGGTTGCGGAAGCTGGCCGAACTGCGGGAGAAAGTCAGCCTCCGGGAACTCCTGGGCGGGGAATTCGCCCTGGCCGTCTTCCCCGGAGAGCCGGGCCGGCCGCCGGTTCCGGCCCTGATCTTCCGCCTCCCCGAAGAGAAGGCCGATCTCTACGCCGATTATTTCCGCCGGCTGGCCGAACTCTCACTGGCCGCCGGGGAAGAGATCGAGGGCGAGGGGAGCCGGATAACCTGGAGCCGGACCGGCGATATCCTGGTCGCCGCCGCCGGGAAGGAACGGGTGGAGAAGATCAATGCCCGCCTCCTCGGCCGGGGAACCGGCCCTTCGTTGGCCGAAGATCCCCGGTTCCGGGAAAGTTTCCGGGGGATGGACCCGTCCGGACGGGGGGTCTTCTATCTCCGGGTCCGCCCGCTGGCCGCCCGGCTCGCCGCGCTGCTCCGGGAGGAATACCCGGAACGGCCGCCCGCCGGGGTCTTCCTCCCGGCGCGGACGAAGGCCGGCTACTACCTGCGGAGGCTCCGCCGCGCCGTCGAGACGGTGGAGAGGATCGCCGGGACCTTCGACTTCGACCCCCGGGGGTACCGGGACGAGTTCCGTCTCTACCTGGATGAAGATGCCGGGAGCCGGGCGGTTCTCGACCTGGTGAAGAGGGCGCCCCGGAGCTGGGAAGTCCTCGATTACATCCCGGCCGGGTCGGCCGGTTTCTCGGCCGGGTTCCTCGATCCGGGAAAGGTTTACCGTCTCCTGGCCGGCTTCCTCGCCGTTGGTTCTCGCGAGGGGAGGGAGATGACCGAACTCTGGGCGGAAAAACAGGAGGCGGCGGGGATCCGGGTTGAGGAGGATATCCTCTCCTGGCTGGGGGACGAGTACGCCTTTGCCACCATCTCGCTGGGCAGTTCGTTCTTCGATCCCGGCAGCTGGGCCCTCTTGCTCCGGGTCGGATCGGCCGGTGAAGCTGACCGGTTCCTCGACCTCCTCCGGTCGCGGGCAGCGGAGCTTAACGTGGTCGAGGAAGAGTACGGCGGGGCCGTCTTTCACGTCCTTTACCTTCCCATCCCGCTCCTCCCGGCCGCCCCGACCGCGGGGCGGGTGGGCGATTTCCTGGTCCTGGCCAGCCGGCGGGATGTCTTTACCGAAATTGTCGATACTTATTCCGGGCAACAGCCGGGTATCCGGCAAAACCCCGATTTCCAGAGGCTGGAAGCGGAACTGGGCTCCGAAGGGACGGCGATATATTTCAGCCGTCTCGAGGACCAGATCGAAGCCCTGATCGCCACCATCCGCTCTTCGTCCGCGATGCTGGGTCTGTTCCTCCCCCCGCCGTCCGCCGAGGCCGCGGAGGGCGAACCCGCCGGTCCCGACTCCGGGCAGGTGATCGACCTGCTCAACGATTTCACCCGGGTCCTGGAAGAGTTCAAGATCTTTCGCTTCCGGGCGGGGATCAGTCTTTACCGGGACGGGTATATCCAGTCACGGTCGGTGGTGGAGATCGGGCGGTAAACCGGAGTTGCCTCAATTCAGGTGATGACAAAGAAAGGAGGACGGGAGATGAAATACGCTGGTATCCTGTTTATCTGCTGCTGTCTGCTGGTTCCGGCGCTTCGGGCCGAGGACGCGGCGGCGGAACAAGCTCTCCCCGCGCCGCCCCAATCCGGCCCTTACATTGGCGGCGGGGTTTGGGGGCGCTACCTGCGGCTGAACCTGAATCACTGGACCGATTCCCTCGGCCGGAGAATGGACCGGGAGGATCTCTTCTACTACGGCGCCCGGGTAGTGGTCTCCGGCCCCCTGCGGGAGGGGTCTCCGCTCCGCTGGCGGTTCGGGGGGACCATCGGCGCGGCCGGAAAAGGGGAAGACGATATCAATGAATTGAACCTGGGTTTGGTCACCGCCGGGCTGACGTCGGGCTTAAGCTGGCGGCCGGGGAAGTTCGGGCTCAGCCTCGACCTCAGCCTCGGCGGGGCGGCGATCGACACCGAGATCAAGCGGGCGGAACTCGACGATGACTGGGAACTTTACGAGCGGCGCACGGTCGGCCTCTTCTACTGGGAACCGCTGCTCAGTCTCGATTTCCAGGTCCTGGATATCCTTGTCATCCGGCTCCAGGGAGGTTATACTTTTCTCTACGGGAAGGGCAAGGAGGTGGGCGGCCCCACCGCCGGTCTGGCTTTTGATTTCGGCAAGTGGATGTAACAAGAAAGTTTGAAGTGCCTAAAGTTTAAAGTGCCTAAAGTTGCCGGGGCGACAGAGGCAGGAATGCCTGTGCTGCCGCGCGGTTGGAAATAACTTAATTCGGGAGAAAAGCTAATGTCGACAATCTTCAATATGGCCGAGGTGGTGGATATCGGGATCGAGAAAGAGAAGGCCCGGCGGGATTTTTACCGCGCCGCGGCCGAAGCCTCCCCGGAGGGAGAGGCGAAGGAACTGTTCCGGAAACTGGCCGGCTGGGAAGAGGATCACGTCCGCAAGTTCGAGGAGATCCGGGCCGAGCTCGACGAGAAGGAGCCGCCGGAATCCTACCCGGGGGAGGAGGTGAAATATATCCAGGCCCTGGTCGCCGACCAGCTCTACCGCGATACCACGGCGGAAAAGATCGCGGCCGAGGCGACCAGCGCCCGGGCGGCGATTACCCGGGGGATCGAGTTCGAGAAGGACGCCATCCTCTTTTTCCGTTCCCTGGGCCTTTTTCTCTCCCCGGATCGCAGAGAGATAATCGAGCGGCTGGTCGGGGAGGAGAAGGACCACCTGGTTTACCTGCTGGAGCTGCGGAAGAGTTACCTGGAATAACCCGATGAGAAAACGCGAGAAACTGGAGAACACGGTCGACCGGATCATCGAGTCCTACGACCGCTACGGGGGGATCAACCACATCAAGGGGCCGAACCTCCCCTCCCGGGGGGAGATCATCGAGACCCTGGAGGCCCTGATCACCATCATCTTCCCCGGGTTCTTCAACCGGGAGGAGATCGACCGCGACAGCGTCCGCTTCTGGGTCGGGGCGGAGTGCGCCCGGCTCTACCCCCGGCTCGAGGACCAGGTCAACAAGAGCTTCCGCTATTTCTGCCGGGAGTGGAAAAACTGCCGCTCCGACAGCGAAGACTGCCGGATCGAGGGACGGGAGGCCTGCCTGGTCCGGGCCCGGAAGATCTGCCGGGCCCTGTTCCGGGAACTCCCCGCGCTGCGACGGGTTCTCTTCCAGGATGTCCAGGCCCACTTCGCCGGCGACCCGGCGGCCAAGAGCCTCGACGAGATCATCATCGCTTACCCGGGGATGATGGCGATCTCGGTTTACCGGATCGCCCACTTCCTCTGGCGGAAAGAGGTCCCGCTGCTGCCCCGGATTATGTCCGAGTACGCCCATACCCGGACCGGGATCGACATCCACCCCGGGGCCCGAATCGGGAACCACTTTATGATCGACCACGGGACCGGGGTGGTGATCGGGGAGACCACGGTCATCGGCGACCACGTCCGGATCTACCAGGGGGTGACCCTGGGCGCCCTGACCGTGCCCGCCGACGCCGGGGCCTTCCGGGCCACCAAGCGGCACCCGACGATCGCGGACCGGGTGACGATCTACGCCGGGGCCACGATCCTGGGAGGCAAGACCGTGATCGGCAAGGGGGCGACCATCGGGGGGAACGTCTGGATCACCCGCTCGGTCGCCCCCGGGAAGAAGGTCTTCGGCGAGCCCCCGGCCCTGGCCATCCGGACCTGACAACTTTGGATTTTTTTACCCCAGAGACACAGAGGGCACAGAGAGTTAAAGGCTATCGGTTGTGATCTGGAACCGGGCCGGCCGCCGCCTTCTCCTCCTGAATTACTCCCGGGGTTCCCCCTTTAAGGCTTGTAGGCGGAACTGTCTTTACAGTATATATCAGGCATTGGCAAATTTTTCCGGTTAGGATTGACTCAAGATTATGGAATCAGGAAATAAATCTCCGATCATCAGAAATTTCTGTATCGTCGCCCACATCGATCACGGGAAGTCGACCCTGGCCGACCGCTTCCTGGAGATCACCGGGACCATCGAGCCAAGGGATTTCCGTGACCAGGTTCTCGACGATATGGACCTGGAACGGGAACGGGGGATCACCATCAAGTCCCACCCGGTCCAGATGTGCTACCGGACCCGGTCGGGGCAGGAGTGTCTGCTCCACCTGATCGATACCCCCGGCCACGTCGATTTCTCCTACGAGGTCTCCCGCTCCCTCTCCGCCTGCGAGGGGGCGATCCTCCTGGTGGACGCCGCCCAGGGGATCCAGGCCCAGACCGTGGCCAACTTCTACCTGGCCCTGGAACAGGGGCTGGAGATTATCCCGGTATTAAACAAGATCGACCTCCCCAACGCCGACACCGCCCGTTGCCTGGGCCAGCTCCAGGCCCTGGCCGGCTTCACCGAGGACGAGGTCTTCCAGATCAGCGCCAAGGACGGGAGCGGGGCGGCCGTCCTCCTGGAGGAGGTGATCAGGAGAGTCCCCCCGCCGGAAGGGAACCGGGACGGAGAACTGCGGTCCCTGATCTTCGATTCGATCTATAACCCCTTCCGGGGGGTGATCGTCTATGTCCGGATCTTCGACGGGCAGCTGATCGCCGGGGAGAAGGTCCTGCTGATGAACGGCGACCGGGAGTACGAGGTCCAGGAGGTGGGGGTCTTCCGCCCGGCGATGGAGAAGCGGGACCGGTTGGTCGCGGGCGAGGTCGGGTATATCATCGCCAACATCAAGGACCCCTCGGAGGTTCTGATCGGGGATACCCTGACTTCCGCCCTCCGGCCCTGTCGGGACCCGCTTCCCGGTTTCAAGGAACTCCAGCCCCTGGTCTTCAGCGGACTCTACCCGGTCAACAGCGCCGATTACCAGGATCTCAAGGCCGCCCTGGAGAAGCTCCACCTCAACGACCCCTCCTTTGTCTACCAGCCGGAGAGTTCCCAGGCCCTCGGCTTCGGCTACCGCTGCGGGTTCCTCGGTCTCCTCCATATGGATATCATCAACGAGCGGCTCCGGCGGGAGTACGATCTCGGCCTGGTGGCGACCACCCCCTCGGTGGTTTACCGGGTGACCACCACCGACGGCGAGGAACTGTCCATCGACAACCCGGTCCTGCTCCCGGAGAGTAACAGCATCCGGGAGATCCGGGAGCCGTTCATCCGGGCCTGGATCATCACCCCCAACGACCATATCGGGGCGATTATGCAGATCTCCCAGGACCGGAGGGGGGAGTGTATCGCCACCGAAAGCCTGGGGGAGAGGAGCGTGATCCTGACCTTCGACCTCCCCCTCAACGAGGTGGTGATCGACTTTTACGACCTGATCAAGTCGGTGACCCACGGTTACGGTTCGCTGGATTACGAGTACACCGGCTACCGGCCGGGCAGCCTGGTCCGGCTGGAGATCCTCCTCAACGGGGAGCCGGTCGACGCCTTCTCCTCCCTGGTCCACCGGGAGAAGGCCCGGGCCCGGGGGCTGAAGATGGTCGAGCGCCTGAAGGAAGTGATCCCCCGCCACCTCTTCAAGATCGCCGTCCAGGCTTCCGCCGACGGGAAGGTGATCGCCCGGGAGACGATCAAGCCCTTCCGCAAGGACGTCACCGCCAAGCTCTACGGGGGGGACCGGACGAGAAAGGACAAGCTGTTGAAAAAGCAGAAGGCGGGGAAGAAGAAGATGAAGATGGTCGGCCAGATCCAGGTCCCCCAGTCCGCCTTCATCGAGGTCCTGAAGCTGGGGTAAATTAAAGAATATGGGACTTGGTCAGCTTCTTCAGCGTCTTCCAGACTTCTTCCTGCTCGGAACAGGCTAAGAGTTTCTTCCGGGCGTCGGCCTTGATCAGCGACTCGATCAGGCCGGCCAGGAGGGTCAGGTAGAAGGCGCTGGAAGCGATCGGGATCACGATGAAGAAAAAGATCCGGCTCAGGCGGTTCTTGGGGGCGCCGAACTTGATCCCCTTTTTGCTCAAACCGAGGGCGAAAGTCAGGGAGCCGGTATCGACCCCCCGGACGTGGGGGAAGGCCAGGGAATGTTCGACCGCGGTGCTGGCGATCGCTTCCCGGGCCAGGGCCTTGTCGATCAATACCTGGGGGTCGCTGAAATACAGCTGATCGGTCATCCGGCGGGCCAGTTCCCCGATCACCCCCTCGGGGTCCGAAGACTGGAGCCGGGGGATCATCAGTCTCTCCGAGGAAAAGCGTTCGATCCCCAATCGGGGAAGGCTCTTGCGGAGCGAATCGTCGTGGATATCCAGCCGTTCGCCCCGGTAGGGGTAGATGTAGCGGGCGCAGTTGGGGCAGTGGAGGATCTCCTCCCCTCGCTGCAGTTCGGCGCAGAGCGAGGTCGGAAGATCGATCCCGCAGCCGTAACAGGTTTCATTGACCACCGGGGCGATGGCCGGGGGGGTGCGTTCCTGGAGTTCCTGGAAGAAGTCCGCGGTATCGGGATGGAGTTTTTTCAGCAGGGCGGAGATGGATTTATCCAGATCGGAGAGGTTTCTCCCGTCGCCCAGGACCAGTTGTTCGTCCCGGGCGAAGTAGAGTTCCTGGAGCTGGATCAGTCGGTTGTGGAGTTCTTTCATAGCTTAGTGTAATGTAATTCTTTGGGTAGGGCAGGATCAAGGGAAAAATAAATTAATCGCCGATCGGAGGATAGAGATGGGGAAGAAAAGGTCTTTGGGGAAAAAGCTGGTGATCGCGGCGTCGGTCCTGGTCCTGGTTGTGATCGGGTCGGCGGCGGCGGGAATTATTTATCTCAAGCATTATCTCAACACCGAGGGATTCCGCGGACGGCTGGAGGGGGAGATCCGGGAAAAAGCCGGGGTCGAACTGGAGATCGGGGATCTTTCGGCTTCGATCTTCAAGGGATTCACGGTCCGGGAAGTAACGGTGGCCTCGCCGGCCCAGGAAGATCCGGCGCTGTTCTCGGCGGCTGAGATCGTCCTGAAATACAACCTCGCCGACCTCCTCGCCCGGAAGGTAACGGTGGACCGGATCGCGATCGTTTCGCCCCGGGTCCGGCTCCGGAAAGACCCGGAGGGGAATTGGATTCTCCCGGCCGGTCCGGCGGCGGAAGACAAGCCGGCCCCCGCCGGCCCCGGGAAGAAGCGGGAACCGTCCCCCCCGGAAGAGACTTCCGAATGGAAGATCGCGGTCGATAGTTTCCACGTCAGCGACGGGTCGGCCGAACTCTTCACCGGCGAGGATTACGACCCGGTGACGGTCAGCGGGCTCGACCTGGCCGGGCGCTTCCTGGGGGCGGGAGAACTGAGCGAGATCGAGGCCCGGTTAAAGATCGCGGGGGTCGATCTCGGCGGCGAGCGGCTGGTGGAGGGATGGCAAGCCGACCTGGTGTTGAAGGGGAGGGAATCGCTGAGCGGGAAGTTAAGATCCGGGTTGGCGGGTGGGAAGGTGACCGGCGAGTTGACGGCCGACCTCCGCGACCGGGAGAAAATACCCTGCCGAACCGGTTTGAACCTGGAAGGAGTGGAGATCGACCGGCTCCTCGGCATCTTCGCTCCGGAGGCGGGGATGGAGGTGACCGGGGGGATCTTCGGCCGGGTCGAGGCCCGGGGCGAGGCCGGCGATCCCGAGTCCCTCAAGGCCTCGGGGAAAGTCGAGATCCGGGAGGGAACGATCTCCGGAAACCAGATCCAGAATCTGATCGCCGGGCTGCTGGAGGACGAGAAACTGAAAACGATCGACTTCGAAGAAGCCGAAGCCGATTTTACGGTCGCCGGCCGGCTGGCGACTTTGGACCGGCTGATCGTTCACTCCCGGAAGATGATCTTCACCGCCGCGGGCACGGTCGATTTCGCCCGGGATTCCCGGACCGACCTGGTGGTGGGGATAAATTTCCACGACGACCTGGTCGGGGATATCAAGGTCCGGGAATTGCGGGATTCCTTCCGGCCGTCCGAGGACTTTCCCGGCTACCGGGTCTTTGACTTCAAGGTCTGGGGGCCCCCCGACAACCTGAAAAACGATTTCGCCGAGCGGCTGGTCCAGAGGGGGGCGGTCTCGATCCTGAAAGAGGAACTGCTGAAAAAGGATCGGGCCCGGGAAGAAGACCCGGAGTTGAGCGAGGAGGAGAGAACCCGGCGCCGGGAGAAGCGGGAGAAGCGGGAAGGGGCGATCGAGGAAGGGGTGGGGAAGATCTTCGAACTTTTCGGGAACTGAAGTCGATGGGATTGCTCAAGCGAATCAAGAAAAGCCCCCCGGTGACCAGGCTGCGCCGCTACCTGGCCTACCTGGTCGCCCTGGCCTATTTCCGCCTCGCCCCCCGGATCTCCCGGGACCGGGCGATCCGCTGGGGCCGGGCGCTGGGCCGTTTCGCCTTCCGCCGGGTCGGTTACGCGAGAAAGCTGACCCTGGATAACCTGACCCGGGTCTTCGGGGGAGAGATGGAGGAGGGGGAGATCGAGGCCGTGGCCGAAAGAGTTTACGAGAACCTGGGGGTGACCGCCCTCGAGTTTCCCCGGCTGCCTTACATCTCCGACCGGGAGTTTTTCCAAAACGTCGACTTCCGAAAAGAGGATATCGACTACCTGCGGGAGCTGATGAGTGAGGGCCGCGGCGCCATCTTCGCCAGCGCCCATATGGGGAACTGGGAGATGCTGGCCGACTTCGGGGCCCGGCTGGGCATAAAGATGTCGGTACTCTACAAGCCCTCGACCAACCCTTACTTCAACCGGCTCTGGACCGAGCTGCGCGGCCGCAACCGCCTGATCGACATCACCGCGAGCCTCTCCCCGGTCACCGCCCGGCTGAAGGCGGGCGAGGGGATCAGCCTCCTCTTCGACGAGAACGCCCGTTCGCGGGGGATCGAGATCCCCTTCTTCGGCCGCCCGGCCTCGACCTACAAGGGCCCGGCTTTCTTCGGGCTGCGGACCGGGGCCCCGATCCTCTGTCTTTATTTTATCCGCCAACCCGACGGGCGTCATCGTTTCCTCATCGAGCGGACCATCCATCCCCGCCGAACCGGGGACCTGGAGGCCGATCTGAAGAGGATTATGGTCGAGATGAACTCCAGCCTGGAGAAGGTGATCCGGCTCTACCCCGACCAGTGGAACTGGGTCTATAAACGTTGGAATTGAACCCGTCCGGGGTCAGCCGTCTTCAGCGTCCGGTCCGGCCGGTCCGCTCTTAGCGGCCTCCGGCAACGGCTCTGGTTCCGGGACGGTTTCTTTTTCCCCCGGGGGGACCGGTTCGGCCTTCCCGGCCCCGTTCAGGAGGTAGGCGAGGCGGAGACCGCCTTCGAGAAGGCGGCGGCGCATAATCTCCTGGGCCGCCGCGGCGTAAGGGCCGGAGAGTTCCGGGGGGAGGCCGCCCTCTTCCCGGACGGCCAGGTCCTCCAGGCGGGGATAGACGAATTCACGGGCGATCCGGTGGGATTCCCCCGCCCAGTCATAGGGCCGTCCCGCCATTATCCGCTCGCGATCCTCCGGCTTCAGCCCCTTGAGGAGCCCGGCGGCGTGGGCGGCGGGCGTCTCCCCGCCGTCCTCGTAGATCGATCCGTCCCAGGAGGCGTGGAGGTTGGTCAGCTTGCCCCGGAACCGGACCGGGACATCGTTCCCCCCCCGGTCCTCCCCTTTTCCGCAGTGGAGGGGCTGGTGGGCGTCGCCGACGAAATGAATGACGAATTTCAAGGCGTCCAGCCGCTCCTGGCGGCTTTTCTTCCGGTCCCGGTAGATGGCCAGCTGTTCCTCGATCGCGGAGACGACATTCCCCCGCCGGGTGGCCAGGACGTCATAGTCCGGCTCTTCGAGCTCCAGCGGCCAGTTGATGTAATGCCAGGGGGCGGTCCACCACCAGTAGCCCCGGATGTAATCGGCCCAGCCGGCCTCGTCGGCCAGCCGGTATCTCTGGCCAAGGAGATACTTGACCTCCCGGAGGGTTTCCGGCCGGAGGTTTTCTTCGGCGATCTCGGCGATCACCTGGTGATGCCAGACCTTCCAGGCGAGTCCGCGGGGGGCGGCAAACAGGGCGAGAAAGAGAAACAGGAAGAGCGCTTGAATTCCAGGTTTTTTCATTTTTATCCGACCGCGGCGGCGGCTCCGAACAGGTTGACATTCTCCCGGTGAAGGAGTTGAAAACGGTCCGGCCGGCCGGGGTCGTCTTCCAGCAGTTCGGCCAGTCGTTTTTGGATTCTGTCCCGGTATTCGGGGTTTTTATTGATTACCCCGCCCTCTCCCAGGATGCCGATCTTTGTTTCGGTCTCCAGGGTGTCGATCAGCCCGGCCAGGGCGGCGGCGACCAGGTCGGCCGAGCGGTTGACGATCAGGCGGGCGGTCTCGCTCCCTTCCGCCTCCGGGGCCCCGGCCCGCTCGAATATCTCCCGGGTATCGGGGTAGGGCGGTCCGGTCCGGCCGGAGAAGATGTAACTGAAGAGCTGGGGAAGGAACCGCCCCGAGACCGCCTTCTCCAGCCGCTGTTGCCCGGCGTCCTCCCGCCCGGCGTCGAGCCGGTCGTCGAAAGGAGAGAGGCGGGGGGGATGGAAGTTCCCCGACTCCAGGTTGACCGCCATCGGGCCCATCCCCCGGCTCTCGGGGGGGATTCTCTCTCCCAGGCGGGCAGCCGGGAAGTAGGCGGCCAGGTTGGTCCCGGTCCCGACGATCAGCCCGATAAAGGTTTCCAACTCCATCCTCCGGCGGAAGAGCAGATCTCCGCCCAGCAGCGCGGCCACGGTGTCGTTGAGGACCCGGACCCGGGGAACGGAGTAGCCTTTTCTCTCCAATGCCTCCCGGAGGAGTTTCCCCACCCGGTTGCCGATTACCCCGGGGACTCGCAGTTCCTTGTTCCACTGCAGGTGGACGGCGTCGCCGTCGGGGAGGGCCCGGGAAGGATAGGAGAAGCAGTACCCGAGAGGGAGGCCGGCCGGAGGGTTCAGCGAGAGGGCCAGGTCGGCCTGGCAATCGAAGAACTCCCGGGCCGAGTCCCAGTCCCGGCCCAGCGGCCGGATCCGCGGCTCCCCGTCGAGCCGGACCTCGCCGCCGGCGGCGGTTTCGACCACCGCCGCCCGGATGTTGGTCCCCCCGATATCGATCACCAGGGCCCGGCCGGACTCTTCCACCCGGGGGGGAGGGAGAAAAGTGGGGAGGGCAGCGATCTCCCCGTCCCCGGAGGATAGCCCTTCCCGGATCCTCTCCGCCATCGCCCGGCGGATCTCCTCCAAATCGGAGAGATCCAGCTGTAAACTGGAAAGATCAGTTGTCAATCGCGCTTTCGTATCCTATTCCCCATTCCCCAGTTCTAATAATTAAAGAAGCTCTCCCCGATGAACTCGCGGAGGATCGAGGTGTAGGGGACGTCCCGCTCGGAGATCGGGGCGAACCAGGAGAGGAAGGAGAGCAGCCGTTCCACCTCGACGTACTCCGGCTGGTCGGGGGTCATATCCAGCAGGGCCAGTTCGGCGTAGTTCTTCAGCACCGCGTGCTCGTAAACCAGGGCCGAATTGAAGATGGCGTCGGCGTTTTCCTGGTAGGGGAAGATGTTCAGCCGCTCCCCGTGTCTCACCGAGGGCCAGCGGCGGATGGTATCGAGCGCCGACCAGCCCCGGAAGATCCGGTCGCGGACGATCCTCCGCAGCAGCCGGGTGTCGGAGGTGAAGATCCGGGTATGGTTGTCGACCCTCAGCTGGGTCAGGGCGTTGATGTAGATCAGGTACTTGTTCACGGCCGCGATCCGTTCGGTCACCCGGTTGTTCAGGCAATGGATCCCTTCGATCAGGAGGAGGCGGCCCTCGGTCAGCCGGATCGGGAAGGTCTTCTCAACCCGGACGCCTTTCTTGAAGTTGAACCGGGGGGTTTCGATCGTCTCCCCCCCGACCAGGTTTTCCAGGTGCAGGTTGAAGAGAGCGAGATCGATCGCCTCCAGGGACTCGAAGTCGGGGTCGCCGTTGGAGTCCCGGGGGGTGGCCGCGCGGTCCTTGAAGTAATTGTCCATCGAGAGGATGGCCGGGTCGAGGCCGTTGACCCTCAGCTCGATACTGAGCCGCTTGGCGAAGGTGGTCTTCCCCGCCCCCGAGGGCCCGGAGATCAGGACCAGCTTGACCTGATCCCGCCGGCGGGTGATCTCGTCGGCGAGGGCGGCGATCTTCTTGGCGTGGAGGGACTCGGCGATGATGATCAGGTCGCGGATCTTCCCGGTGACGCAGAGCTTGTTCAGCTGGCCGACGTTTCCCACCGAGAGGATCCGGTTCCAGCCCTGGGTCTCCTGGAAGACGGCGAAGAGTTTTTCCTCCCGGCGCAACGGGAGGATCGCCTCCGGTTTCTCCCAGGTGGGGAAACGAAGGATCAGGCCGTGCTGGTAAGGTTCGAGGGCGATGGTGGTCACCCGTCCGGTCCGGGGGGCGAGCGGCCCCTGGTAGAATTCCAGAGCTTTTCCGCAGCCGATCAGGCAGACTTCCGGGGAACGGTAGAACTCGAGCAGGCTGACTTTATCTTCCAGGCCCCGACTCCGGAAGTGTTCTCGGGCTTCCTGGTAGGAGAGGTAACGCTTCACGAAGGGGAGATTTTCCCGGACGATCCCGAAAAAGGCCTCGCGGATCGAGGCGATCTCCTCCTCCCGGTCCGGCCCGGAAGGATCGAGGTCGAAGTAATAGCCGTCCTCCAGCGACTGCCCGATCAGCAGCCGGCGGCCGGGGAAGACCCGGCGGACGGCCTCGATCAGGATCAACGTGGCGGTCCGCCGGTAGATGGCGAAGCCCTCCCGGTCCCGGTAGGTGAGCAGCCGCAGCTCGCAGTCGTGGTCCAGGAGGTATTCGGAGTCGAGCAGGTGGTTGTGGAGGACCGCCCCCAGGGTGAGAAACGGCGCCTCTCCCGGGTGGCGCCGCAAAACTTCCTCCACCGAGATCCCCGCCGGGAAGGTCCGTTCTTCGCCCGCGATGGTGACAGTGATCTTTTCCATCTGGTAAATGAAACCCTCCCCGTTGGGGTAAAAAAATTCCGGGAAAAACACGAAAAGCCCCGACTCCCAACTCCCGGGGCTGATGACGTCCATAATATACCAGCCCCGCCCCCCCTCCGCCAAACGATTTATCCCCGGCGGCCGGGAACGGGTCTTCTCCCGGGGCGGGGAATATTACCATCCGCCCCCCGCCCGAATCCGGTTTGAACTTTTTTTATTCTTCCCGGCGAGGGTTTATGTATAATCCTCTTCTCCGGTTTGGGAGATAAATGATGAGAGAGCGGAGAATTGAAAATATCGAGATCGCGCCGTCGCTGCTGTCGGCGGACTTCGCCCGGCTGGCGGACGATATCGGACGGGTGGAAGCGGCCGGCTGCCGGGTCCTTCACCTCGACGTGATGGACGGGCACTTCGTCCCCAACCTGACCATCGGTCCGGTGGTGGCCGCCGCTATCCGGCGGGTGACCTCGCTGCGGCTCGGCGCCCACCTGATGATCGAAGAGCCGGAACGTTACCTTTCCGCTTTTGCCGAAGCCGGGGTGGACGAGATCACGATCCACCAGGAGATCGCCGGCGACTTCGTGGCCGTGATCCGTGAGATCAAGCGGCTGGGCCTGCGGGCCGGGGTCTCGACCCGGCCGGGAACGGCGGTGGAAAAGATCGTCCCGGCCCTGCCCCTGGTCGACCTTATCCTGGTGATGTCGGTCGAGCCCGGTTTCGGCGGCCAGGCCTTTCTCCCCGGCAGCGTCGAGCGGATCGCCGAGACCCGGCGGCTGGCCGACGAGACCGGCCGGGAGATTACCGTCGCCGTCGACGGGGGGATCACCATTGAGACCGCACCCCAGGCGGCGGCGGCCGGGGCCCGTGAACTGATCGCCGGCTCCGCGGTCTTCAAGGGAGATATCCAGCGGAACATCGACGCTCTCCGCGCCGCCGTCACCGATTGCTGATCACCGATTACCGAATACCGATTACTATGAAAAAGCCCACCATCGTCATCGGCTCCGACCACGCCGGCTTCGGCCTCAAGGAATACCTCAGGGAACTGCTGGAGGAGTTGGATTACCCGGTCGAGGACCTGGGGACCGATTCCCGCGACAGCGTCGATTACCCCGACTACGCCGAGAAGGTGGGCCGGGCGGTGGCCGGCTCCCGGAACCGGAAGGGGATTCTCAGCTGCGGGACCGGGGTCGGGATCTCAATCGCCGCCAACAAGATCCCCGGTGTCCGGGCCGCCCTGGTCCAGGACCCCCGGACCGCCCGGCTGGCGGTCGAACACAACAACGCCAATATCCTGGTCCTCCCCGGCCGGCCCTTTTCCCGGAAAAAGATCGCCCCGATTGTCAAGGCCTGGCTGGAGAGCGAATTTGCCGGGGGAAGGCACGGGCGGAGGGTGGGAAAGATCACCCGCCTGGAAAAGAAATACCGCCCCTGATCCCGCCGGGACCTTATTCCTCTCCCGAAAAATTTAACCGCGGATTAAGCGGATGAAGCGGATTAATCTCAAAAAAACAATCCGCCAAATCCGCTTAATCCGCGGTTAATTGTCTCCGGTTCAGAAGGTGAAGACACCTTCGAGGGCGAAGATATTGATCGAGGACTCGTATTCCCCGACCAGGAAACCGGCTTCCGGCTTGTTGGTCAGCTCGCTCTTCCCGTCCCGGATAAAGAGGTGGGCGTAACTCAAGTCCACCCGGAGGTCGTCGTTGACCTGATATCCCGCCCCCAGGGAGACCCAGACCCGGTCGTTATCCGGGATCCGCGGGGTCCGGTAGGCGGATTTGACCGCCCCCTCGTCGTAAGCGGTCCCGGCCCGCAGCGTCCAGCGCTCGTCGATAAAGTAATTGACCCCGAGGCGGTAAGCAAGGGTGTCCTCCCAGTTCTCCTCGGTGGGGGAGTCGGGCTGGGCGGAGTCGAACTTGACCACCAGTTCCTTGAACCGGCTCCATTTCGTCCAGGCGACGGAAGCCATTACCGCGAAGTCATCGCCCAGTTCCTGGTAAACCCCGGCGGTGATGATTTCGGGGAGGGTGACCCGGGCCCGTCCGCCGGTATTGACGAAGAAATCGGACATTCCGGCGGCGTTGAGAATTCCCCGGGCCATCAGGGGAACGTCAAACTTAACGTTCCCGGAGAGCTTATGGTCGACCTTGGAGCGGTAGCTGAGCCCGAGTCGGGTGGTCGGCGTCGGATTGTAAAGCAGACCCAGGGAGTAGCCGAGAGCCCAGTCGTCGCCGGTGAGATCGGCGAAACCGTCGAGGGTCTGGGGCGTGGTCCCCGCGCCCGCCATCAGGATGGTGCCGAAGTCGATCGCGTTGGTCAGCTTGGCGTCGGCGTACTGGACGTTGAGGGCGGCGCCGAGCGAGAGGACATCGGGGATGATCTGGAGGGCGGCCGAGGGGCTGATCCCGATCACCGCCAGGTCGGACTCCACCCCGTGGTAGCGGCCTTTCCAGTCTTTGGGATACTTGGTGGCCAGGCCGAAGGGGGCGTTGACGGTAAAGCCGAAAACCACCCCGTCGGCGACCTGCTGGACGTAGTAAAGGTTGGGGACCAATCCGACCGTGCCCCCGTCGCCGCCGTCTCCCCCGGTCAGGGGTTGGCCGATCACGTCGGTCGAGCCGCTGTCCTTGTACTTGACCGAGATATCGATCGCCGAGAAGGAGAGCCCGAGCGCGTTTTGGGCGGAAAAAGCGCTCGCCGCCGGGTTATAGAAGAGGCTGGAGGGGTCCTCGGTATCGGTGGGACCGCCGGCGAAGGACTCGCCCAGTCCCTTCCCGCTCTGTTCGACCAGGGCGAAGCCGGACGCCCCCGCCCGGCTCCCGCCGAGGGTGATCAGGACCGCCAGGAAAAAGATGCCACAACAACGAACGCATTTTGCCGTCATCAAGATTTCTCCTTGACTCTACGGTTATACCGTGTATATGCTAAGCTTGGAAAGAGGCGGTATTCCCCGTTCCCCGCTCTCCGGCCCCTTTGGCCGGGAGGGCAAACAGATTAGTACAGGCGGGTTTTAACTGTCAAGAAAAAGTCAGCCGTTCTGACGGCCGGCAAACCGGTAGAGCAAATCACAAAAATCAGCAACCAATTTCGCTGGTCGAAGAGCCGGGCCGCGGTCTTCAGCGACTGCCGGCGCAAGTATTACCTGAGATATTACCGGCACTGGGGCGGTTGGGAACCGGAGGCGGACGATCTCTCCCGGCTGGCCTATCGGCTGGGCAAGATGACCTCGATGGCGCTCCTGGTCGGATCGGCTGTCCACGAGGTCCTGGCCCGGGACTTCCGCTCCCGGAAATTCGGGACGGCCCGGGAGGCGGATCCGGAGCGGGCGGTGGACCTGATGCGGACCGCCTGGATGAACGCGAAAAAGGAACTCTGGAGGGAGAACCCGAAGAAGTATCCCCCGCTATTCGAGATATATTACGACCGGATCCCCGACGGCGAGCGCCTCCGGGGATACGCCGAGAAGGCCCGCCGGGCGGTGACGACGGTGAAAAATTCTTTGCTCTATTCCCGGATCAGGTCCCTGACTCCCTCCGATCTGCCCTGGGTCGACCCGGTCGGGGAGGGCTTTTCCCAAGAGATCATCTTCGATATCCCCCCCTACCAGGCAATCTCCGCCCCCGACCTGGTGATCCGGGAGGGGGAGCGGGTGGTGATCGTGGACTGGAAGACCGGAAAGGAGAACGAGGCCGACCGGAAGCAGATGGAGGCGGCCGCCGTCTGGGCGGTTCAGAAGCTGGGGGCCGGGGATCAAGCGATCGAAGGACTGCTCTTCTATTCCGAGACCGGGCAGGAAACCCGGTTCCCGATCGGCCGGCCGGAACGGGAAAAAGTCGAGACGGTTATCCGGGGCGAGATGGCGGCGATGGCCGCCTGCCTTGAGGACGAGGAGAATAACGTCCCCCGGGCCGAGGAGCACTTCCCCCTCCGGGAGAACCGGGCTTTCTGCCGATACTGCGAGTTCCAGGAGATATGTTGGGGGATGGGGGGTGGTAATCGGGAATCGGTAATCGGTGATCGGTGAGCAGTGAGCGGTAAGCAGTGAGCAGCACAAGGAGATAGTGATGAATAATCGGGGTTGGATGATAATCTTGAGTTTGCTGATGCTGGTCTTCTCCGTTTCGGCGGGGATAGCGGAAGAGACGGTGACCGGAACTCCGGCGGAGCCGGCGGCGGCGAAGCTGCTGCGGTTTATCAGCAGTTTCGACGCCCCCCCGTTTGTCTATACCGAGGCGGGGAGAAAAGTCGGGTTCGAGGTCGACCTCGGGGAGGCGATCGGGGCGGCGCTGGGCCGGCCGGTGGAATGGATCCAGCGGCCCTTCAACATCCCCTCCCTGGCCTCGGAACTGAGGGCCGGCCGGGCCGACGCCGTCCTCGCCGCCCTGACCGCCACCGAAGGCCGGGAGCAGTATTTTCTCTTTACCATCCCCTATTACCTGACCAGCCTGGCGGTTGCCACCCACCGGGACGTGGACTGGGAACCGACCGCCTTCCGCAACGGACTCAGCCGGGCGGTCCGGGTCGGGGTCCTGCGCCGGACCACCGCCGAAGAGTGGGCCCAGCGGCACCTGCAGGCGACCCGGGTGACCTTCGATTCCCCCGCCCGCCTGGCCCGGGCGCTCGACAACCGCGAGGTGGGGCTGATCCTGGTCGACGAGCCGATCCTCCGCTGGGAACTGGCCAAGCGCCATTACAAGTTCAAGGTGGTGGAGGAGGGGATCGACTCTCAGGTTTACGCGATCGCGGTCAGTCTTTCCCACCCGGAGTTGGTTGAAGAACTGAACCGGGCCTTGAGAAAACTGGAAAAGGACGGGGTTTACCAGGAGATCTACCGGAAATGGTACGACGCCACCGGGCGCCTGCCGGAGATCGGGAAATAGGCCGGGAGAGATGAGCAATTCCGCCGGAAAATATCTGGCCGACCTGGAGGAGAAGTTTCGGCTCCTGACCGAGCACTCGCTGGCCGGAATTTATGTTGTCAATCCAGCGGGGGAGATCCTTTACGCCAACCGGCGGTTGGCCGAAATCTCCGGCTACTCTCCGACCGAGCTGGAGGGCCGGAATATCTTCCAGTTGGTCCACCCCGATGACCGGGAAAGGATAATCGAGCAGTCCTCCCGGAAGGCGGCCGGGCTGCCGGCGCCCCGGAATTGGTCGTGCCGGGGGATCCGGAAGGACGGTTCGGTCGGCTGGCTGGAAGGCAACTCGGCCCTGATCACCTATGAAGGTTCGCCCGCCCTCTTCGGAAATTTCATCGAAGTCACCGAGAGCAAGCTGGCCTATGCCGCCCTCCAGGAGAGCGAGGAGCGGCTGCGGACCCTGATCGACGCCACCCCGGACTGTATCTTCTTCAAGGATGCCGGAGGGAGATGGCTGGTCGCCAACCGGGCGGCGCTCGCTCTCTTCGAACTGGACGGAGACGATTACCGGGGCCAGACCGACCGTGAACTGGCCGAGGCCAGCGGATTTTACCGGGAGGTCTTCCTGACCTGCCTCGAGTCCGACCGGAAAGCCTGGGAGAAGGGTTCGCTCTTCCGGGAGGAGGAGACGGTGCCCCGGCCGGACGGTCCGCCGGTGGTGCTGGACGTGATCAAGGTCCCGCTTTTCTTCCCGGACGGCTCCCGGAAGGCCCTGGTGGTTCTGGGGCGGGACATCACCAAGAGCAAGAACTCGGAGAGCCTTCTCCGCCAGGCCGCCAAGCTGGAGACGGTGGGGACCCTCTCCCTTTCGATCGCCCACGAGTTCAACAATATCCTGATGGGAATCAGCGGGAACGCCGAACTGGCCGCCGGCGAGCCCGGCGACAGCCCGCTGGTGAAAAAAGCCCTCTCCACCATCCTCCGGCTGACCCGGAGGGCGGGAACTATGATCCAGCGGCTGGGCACTTTCGGCCGCCGGGAGAAGATCAACCCGCGGCCGACCGAGGTGACCGCGGTCATCGACGAGGCCCTCGCCCTCCACGAGCGGGATCTGAAGCTGGCCAACATCACGGTGGAAAAGTCATATCCGCGATCGGTCCGGGTGGCGGCCGACGCTTCCCAGCTCGAGCAGGTCTTCGTCAATTTGATCCTGAACGCTTACCACGCCCTCCTCCCGGCGGGGAAAGGATCAATCTCGGTCGAGGTGGGGGAAAAGAATCGTGAAGTGGAGATCAGGATTTCCGATGACGGGATCGGGATCCCCAAGGAGCAGCTGCCGCGGATCTTCGAGCCCTTCTTTACCACCAAGACGGAGGAAAGAGAGGAGGGGCTCCCCGGCCTCGGCCTCGGCCTCTGGGTTTCCCGCCAGATCGTCGAGGATCACGGCGGCCGGATCGAGGCCGCGCGGCGGCCGGAAGGGGGAACCGCCTTCACCCTGACCCTCCCCCGGATTTCCCGGACGCCGCAATCGGAGGCGGAAGCCGGGCCGGCCGCGGATACCCGGTTCCGGGTCCTGAAGGGGAAGAAGATCCTGGTGATCGACGACGAGGAGGATCTCCTGGTTATCTTCAGCAAGTACCTGGCGGGTCACGGGCTGGAGGTGACCACGGCGGATAACGGTGAAGAAGGGCTCCGTCACGCCCGGCGGGGAGAGTTCGATATCTTCCTGGTCGATTACGTTATGCCGGGGTTATCGGGGACCGCCCTGATCCGGAAACTCCGTTCGGTCGCTCCCCGGGCCCGGATCGTGGTCATCTCCGGGAAGCGGCTCCCGGAAGATCTCGCCGCGGAACTGGGGGGGGTGGTTGACGATTTTCTCCGCAAGCCGCTCGAACTGCTCCAGCTGGGAGAGCGGTTGAGCCGGCTTACGCGGGAAAGTTGACCCGGCGGCGGAAGGCGGAGAGGGTATTTCTCAGGAGCATCGCGATCGTCATCGGCCCCACCCCCCCGGGGACCGGGGTGATCGCCGCCGCCTTCTCAGCGACGGCGGGGAAATCGACGTCCCCGGCCAGGATTCTCTTCCCCTCCGCGGTTTGCCCGACCACGTTCACCCCGACGTCGATCACCACCGTTCCCTCCCCGACCATCGGAGCGGTAATGGTGTTTGGTCTCCCGGCGGCGACGATCAGGATCTCGGCCCGGCGGGTGACAGCGCCCAGGTCGGCGGTCCCGGTATGGCAGAGGGTGACGGTGGCGTTGGCCCCTTCGGCCTTCCGGGCCAGCATCAGGGCCAGGGGCTTGCCGACGATGGTGGAACGGCCGACCACCACCACGTGTTTCCCGTCGGGCGGGTAGCCCGACCGCCGGAGCAGTTCGACGATCCCCAGCGGGGTGCAGGGGAGAAATCCCTCCTCGCCGCGGAGCAGCCGGCCCAGGTTGAGCGGATGGAAACCGTCGACGTCCTTGAGCGGGGAGACCGCCTCGATTACCTTCCGCTCGTTGAAGCGGGCGGGGAGCGGGAGCTGAACCAGAATTCCGTCCACCTCCGGATCGCCGTTGAGGCGGTCGATCAGGGAGAGCAGTTCCGCCTCGTCCGTCTCGTCCTCCAGGCGGTGGGTGAAGGAGGCAAACCCCGCCTCCCGGCAGGCCTTCTCCTTCATCCGGACGTAGACCCCGGAGGCCGGGTCGTCGCCGGCTAAAATCACCGCCAGCCCGGGGACCGCCCCGGTCTGGTCCCGGAGCCGGGCTGTTTCTGCCCGGATCTCCCCGCGGATCTCGCGCGCGATTTTTTTCCCGTCGATGATCTCCGCCATCGGCTTCTCCCCGGTGATCAGGTTTTCCCCGCCCGCCAGGCTTTTAGATAGTCGCGGTTGTAGATGGTCCGGTTGAGCAGGACCTCGCCGGTGATCAGAAGGTCGATCAGCAGCCGGTCTTCCGGGTCGAGGATAACCGCGTCGAGACCGGCCCCCATCGCCATTGCCAGGAAGGCCCCGGTCAAAAGGGATTTCTCCGACGAGCCCGAGGCGAGGTTGCTCAGACCGATCACCGCCCGGGGCGGGGGGTCGGAGAGGAGCTTGAACTGGGAGACGGCCTCGAGCAGCTTTTTCGGCTGATCCTGGGCGACATTGATCGGGAGGGTGACCGGGTCGATGAAGAGCCGGTCGGGGGGGAGCCCGGCGCCCTCGGCCGCGATCAGGATCCGGGCGGCGATCTCCACCCGGCCATCAACCGTGTTGGGGACCCCCTTCTCGTCCAGGGTGAGGGCGATCAGACCGGCCCCGGTCTGAGCCGCCAGGGGGAGGAATTTCGCCAGGTCCTCCTCCCGGGCCGTGGTGCTGTTGATGATGAAATTATCCCCGGCGGCTTCGGCCCCGGCCCGGATCACTTCGATATTGGGGTGGTCGAGGCAGAGGGTGGCGGCGCTGACCGCCCGGACCGACTCCACCAGCCAGACCATTGCCTCCGCCGGTTCGGCGGCGGCGGTGCCGACGTTGAGGTCGAGGGCGTCCGCCCCGGCGGCCAGCTGGCGGAGGGCGATCTCCCCGATCGCGGCGGCATCCCGGGCCGCGATCGCCTTTTTCACGGCGGTGAACATCCCGTTGATTCTTTCGCTGATCAAAAACATTGTGCTGTCCTTATGCTGAATCGCTATCGCTATCGGGATCGCTATCGGGATCGAGCCTTGTCTTGCGGGTTGCCTGCCCGGGTTTCGATAGCGATCCCGATAGCGATTGTTTTATAGATTATGCGATATCCAGTAAATTATCGAGATGATCCCGGATTTTTCTCAGCGCTTCCGGGTGGCGAAAGATGAGCAGGTCGGCCCCGGCCTGGAGGAGGAGGGCGGCGGTCGCCGCTTCCCAGAGCGGACCCCGCAGGTTTTCCTCGCCCCATTCCGGGAAATCCTTCTCGGCGGCCTTGGCCTCCTTGGCCCGCCAGGCGTCGGCCCCGACGTCGCCGAGCAGGGGCATCGCCAGCATCTTGTCGCCGTCGAGGGCGGCCAGGCGGATCCGTTCCATAATCGAGTAGGTGTACTCGATCCCGTAGCCGAGCGCCCCGGTGTTGGGGTCGATCACGATCCGCTTCGGATCGAAGCCCATCTCCGAGATCAGGATATTGACCTGTTTGGCGATGTTGATGTCGATCGGGGACTGGGCCCAGATCGCGTGGTTGTCGGCCAGGCAGGCGGCGGTCAGGGTCTTGTAGTTCTCCTCGGTGGCGAAACCGATCAGGCAGTTCTCCCCGGCGGCGGCGGCGGCGCATAAGGGAAAGGCGAGATTATCCTTCTCCGGGTGGTCGCAACCGCAGATGATCAGGGGGAGCGAGGTGGCGGCGAGGACCGCCCGGACGGTCTCGGCGGCTCTCTCCGGGTCCGTGTCCCCCCAGTCGGGATGGAGGCTCTGGAGGCGGAGGCAGATCAGGTCGGGCCGGTATTTCTCCTGGCAGAGCCCGGCCCATTCCGCCGGGTCTCCCAGCGCTTCCCGGAAGGGTTCCCGGAGCGTTTCCGGCCAGTCGTCCGGGGAATAATCCAGGATATCCAGGGCCAGGGCCGGGCGGTGGGGCGGGGCTCCCTCGAAGGCGAGAAAGGGCAGGGTGGTCTCCCCCCCGATGGTGACCGTCGAGGACCTGGTCCCCCCCCCGTCTTCCCTGGCGCCGATGGTGACCGTGTTGATCGCCGCCGGCCATTTCTCAATTACTGTTTCCATCGAACTTCTCCACGTCGGTATGGGGAAGAAACATCGCCCGGCCGTATTCTTCCATAAAGTTGTGATTGGCGCTTAATTCCAGGTAAGTGGCGCTCCCGGCAATCCGGGCGGCCTCGGCCCGGGCCTGCCGGGAGAGGAGGAAGAGTTTCGCCCCCCTTAACGAACCGTTGCCGATAAAGGAGATCTTCTCCGGGGCGACGGCGGGGAGGAGGCCGATCCGGCGGGCCCGCTCGATATCGAGATATCTTCCGAACCCACCGCTGATAAAGACCCGCTCCAGCCGGCCGGGATCGAGATCGACCGCTTTTAACAGGACCGAGACCCCGGCGTAAATCGCCGCCTTGGCCCGGACCAGGTTGTCGATGTCCGCCTGGGCGATCACGATCGGGCGGCGGTTTCCGCTCTCCCCGGCCCCCACGACGGTGAAGATTCCCCGCCCGTCTTCGAAGGCGAGGCGGTTGGTGGGGTGATCGGGGTTGAAGCGGCCGTCCCGGCCGAGGATCCCGGCCCGGAAGAGTTCGGCCACGGCGTCGAGCAGCCCGGAACCGCAGATCCCGATCGGCGGTTCGTGTCCGATCGTCTCCCAGAGGGGATCCCCGCCGTCGCCGAGGCTGAACCTTTCGATCGCCCCGGCCACCGCCCGGGTCCCGGACGTGATCCCGCTGCCCTCGAAGGCCGGTCCGGCGGAACAGGAACAGGCCAGCATCCAGTCGCGGTTGCCGACCACGATCTCGCCGTTGGTCCCGATATCGATCAAGAGCGACAGCTCCCCGGAACGGTTGAGGCCGGAGGCGAGGATCCCGGCGGTGATGTCTCCCCCCACCCAGCCGGCGATCCCGGGGACGCAGTCGAGGACGGCGTTTTCGTTGACCCGCAAACCGGCCCCGGCGGCCCGCAGGGTCGGGGGGGCGGCCAGGGGGGCGACGTAGGGTTCCCGGCGGATCTGCCGGGGGGTGATTCCGAGGAAGAGGGCGATCATCGTCGAGTTCCCGGCCGCGGTTACGGCCAGGATATCTTCGGCGGCGATCCCGGCTTCCCGGGAGAGCTTGATAATCAGGTTGTTGATGTCGCCGCGGACGGCCTCGGCCAGCGGTTCCACCCCTTCCTCTTCCGAGCTGATGATCCGCTTGATCACGTCCTCGCCGCGGGCGATCTGGGAATTATAGGTGGCCGCCGAGGCCAGAGTTTTCCCCGAGGCGAGATCGACCAGGTGGACGGCCACGGTGGTGGTCCCGATGTCCACCGCCACCCCGCCGGCCGGCGGGGCGTTTTTAATTGGCCGGAGCGCGATCACCTCGCCCCGGTTCTCCCCCCGGTCGACGGCGGCCGAGACCTCCCATCCGGCCTCCCGGAGGATCAGGGGAATCCGGGGCAGGAGCGTGGGGGCAACGGTTATCTCGCCGATCCCGGTCTGGCGGCGCACCGCGCGGGCCAGGCGGTCGAGGTCGTCCCGGTTGTCTTCCAGGGTCGGGGGCGGGAGCGAGAGGGGGAGGATGGTCACCGGGGGGTCGAATTCGCGGCCGACCCCGTTGAAATCGCTCTCCCCGTGGTCCCGGAATCTCCGGCAAGCCTCGGCCTGGCCCCGGGCGGTTTCCAGGTCGGCGGTCTCCTTGGGGACCTCCACGGTGAGGTAGGAGTGGACGGAACTCCGGCAGGCCAGCCGGACCCCCTCCGCCAGTTCCTCGGCGCTGAGCAGTTCGGTGGGGGGCTGCCGGGTTTCGCCGAAAACGATTTTCACCCGGCACTTCCCGCAGGTCCCCTCGCCGCCGCAGACCGAGTTGAGATAGATCCCGGCCCGCTCGGCGGCTTTCAGGATGGTGGTACCCTCTTCCACGGCGACGGTGACGCCGGAGGGGAGAAAATTTACGGCGTATTTCTTCATCAGGACTGATCTTTTCCGGTTCCGCCCCGGTAGGCGGTCTTGAGAAATTTCGGGATCCCGGAAGCTTCCCGGGGTCCGACCTCGACCGTCCAGCCCGACTCCTCCTCCACCTTGCCGGAGAGGACGGCCACGTAGCCGGGGAGGATGAGATTCCGGTGGTCGAGGAGGTCGGCCGCCCCCGAGTCGTTGAGGGCCCGGGAAATCGAGGCGGCGTTGAACTTGTCCGCCGCCCAGGCGGTCAGGACCGAGGTCCCCTCGGTATCCACCACCAGCAGGTAAGCGCCGATCCGGCTGGCCTCGATCTCCCCTTCCACGGTGAAGTAGGTGAGCGAGAAGTTGGTGGTCACCAGCAGCGGCGAGTTCCGGTCCGGGGTCCCCACCGGGTAGAGTTTCGGCTCGACCTGGATCGGTTTCTGGGGGTCGGTGTAGATGTTCTGCCGGACGGTCAGGAGGGGGAGGATATACTCCGGCCGGATCAAGTCGGTGACCACCACCCCGGCGTACTTGGCGATCAGCACCGCCGCCTCCAGGGCCTGGGCTTCAGGGTCGGCGTCCGGGTTGGTGAAGGCGATCGTCGGGTAGCCGAGCGGGCGGAACTGCTTTCTCAGGGCCTGGCGCCGGATCACGGTCAGGTCGGCCAGCTTTTCCTTCAGGCTTCCGGAACCGGCCAGGAGGACCAGGTCCTCGGCCCCCGCCTCCCGGGCCCGGAGGGAGAGTTCGGCGGTCTTTTCCACCGAACCGCCGTCCACCGCCAGGGGGCAGGAATGTTCCCTGGCCAGGGCGGCGAAATCCTCGATTTTCTCCGGACTCCGCGGGCAGATCAGGGGGCGGGACTTCCCGATCTTCTCCAGGGCGGCCCCCAGGCAGGGGAGGGAGGAACTGATCAGAACGGCGGGGAGACCGGACAGTTCCCCGGCCCGGAGGGCGAAGGCGGCGAACTTCTCCGGGTCTCCCGATTCCTCTTCCAGGGCGGCCAGATCGACGGCGATCTCTTCCCCGACTCGGGTGAAGCGGAGGCCGGCGATCTTTTCCAGCCGCGCTTCCCGCTCCGGGTCGTCTTCCCGGACCCGGACGGCGAGGGCGGTCTGGTGGTAAAAGGTCTCCTGGTGGCGGAAGAGGACGGTCTCGTTGCCGATTTCGACCCGGTTATCCCCCGCTCCGATCGTGACCAGCCGGATCGGGGGTTGGGAAGCGGCCCCCAGAGCTGCCGTTGCCTCTTCGGAGGCGTGGGGACAGCTCTGAAGCTCGGCCTGCTTCGAGGCCAGTTTCATCGCGAAGGCCAGGCAGGTCGGCGACCCGCAGTCCCCGCAGTTGGTCTTGGGAAGAAGTTTATAAATGTCCAGTCCGGTCAAAGCCATATTTAACTCCGCCTCTTTAAAACATCGGTTCCATCTTCAAAGCCGGGTGATTCTTCATCTGGAGAAATTCCAGAAGATCGGCCGAGTTTTCGGCGATCGTCTCGTCGGCCAGCAATTCAATAAAGTCGGGGATACCGATCTCCTCGCCCCGCCGGATCAGCCGGTCCCGGAGGGCCTCTTTCAGCTCTTTCGGCAGCCAGACCAACCGCGCCAGCCCCCCGTCGCCGGAGATGAATTTCGGGCTGACCAGATAGAGTTTCCCCACCCCGAGAAAGCCCGGGGTCTGGACCCCGCCGCCGACCATCCCGGCCAGGGTGATGAAGTCCATCCCCGAAGGGGTCATCCCGGTAAACTCCCGGTTGACCGCCATCACCCCCCCGGTCTCCGGGATTACCGCCAGGATGCACTCGAAGCAGCCGCAGGAGGTCATCGGGTCGATCATCATCGAGTAGACGCTGAACTTCTCCAGGGCCCGGTGGGAGGCCCCGTAAACGAAACTGTTGATCCCCTCCCACTGGCCGATCTTCTCATCGAGCAGTTTTCCCTTTTCGACCGGCTGGTTGGGGCCGGTCGGGGTGATCTCGTAAGCCGCTTTCCCATCCAGCCAGCTGTAGGCTCCGCAGAGCCCCAACCGCTCGGGGCTGATCACGCAGACGTGATTGGGGGCGAAACTCTGGCAGAGGGTGCAGCTGTAGAAGGTGTCGACCGCCTCGTCGGTCATCCCGGCCATCCGTTCATCGCGTTCGTCGTAGGCCCGGCGGGCCTCCTTCAAACCCCGTTCCACTTCTTCCCGGGTGGTGTCGATCCGGACCTCGACCTTGTCGACGATCGCCCCGAAGTCGTTATGGAGCCGGGCGACGATAATCTCGCCGAGATGGCGGAGGCGGAAACCGGATTCGTAGGCCTCCCGGCTGATCCGCAGCCAGAGGATGTCGCGCTGGCCGACGTGCATCACCCCCATCGCCCCGTTGATGAAGGTATGGATCTGCCGCTCGAGGATCGAGGCGTAGTCCTTCTCGCATTTGCGCCCGGCGACGGTGACCGTGATCCCCAGGGGCAGGCTTTCGCCCGCGGCCACCGATTCCTCCCCGGGCCCGATCACCTCGATCTTTCCGTCCTCCACCGCGGCCGTCGGGCCGACCTTCAGGTACTCGAAGGCCGGGGAAAACTTTCCCCCGAACTGGACCTGGAGGTTCTCCTTTCTCACCCGCTCCCCCTCGAAGGCGGCGGCGTAAGGGACCGGGACCGGGATCTCCTCGACCCGGATCTTGATTCCCCGGACCTCGATCGCCCGGGGGACGATCCTTTTGTGGTCGGGCTCCGAGACCAGCGACTCGTGGAGACAGAGTCCCGGCTCGAGGATCTCGGGGACCGGGGAATCGACGATCAAAGGCACGCCGAGGCGGAGCGCCGCCGCCCCCGCCGCCACCTTGAACTCGTCGATCTCCCCGAGGACCACCACCAGGGCGGGGACCCGGTGGCGGCAGTAGTCGAGGATCTTCTCCTTCTCCCCCTTCTTCAAACCGCCGTAGGTCAAAGGCGCGCGGATCGCCCAGTTGAGGACAAAGAGGGCGGAGAAGGTATCCCGGCCGTAGGGGACCAGATAGCTCTCCCAGCCCGTCGCCACCTTTTGCTCGATCAGCTGATCGATGACGCTGACCCCGCCGCTCTCTCCGCCGGCGAAGACCAGGACGTTCTTCTGCTGGAAACCCCGGGCGATCCGGACGGCGGTTTCGCTATCCGGGGCCGCCCCGAGGAGGCAGGCGAAGCCGGCCATCCGGCCGTCCACCAGCTGGATGCCCAGGGTGCGGAGGATGTCGTCGCTGAAGAACCCCGGGCAGTCTTTCTGCGGCTCTTCCCCGGCCAGGTAACGGAGGCCGAGCTCGATCTCCCCGGCCATCAGCACCGCTTCCCCGGCCCGGCCGATCGCCGTTACCGGGTCGGTCCCTTCGCCGGAGGCGAGGATTTCCCGGCCGGCAGCCAGGATCTCCGGGAGGTCTCCCAGGGTCCGGACCTCGGACCCCAGCAGCGCGAAGGCGAGGGGGAAGAAGTAGTTGGTGCCCGGGAAACGGACCTCGGCATCCCCCCCCTGCTCGGCGACCGTTCGTTCCAGCCGCTCTTCGACCAGTCGATAAATTTTTTCCGCCCCGTCCCGGGCCAGGCCGGCAATGGCATCGCTCATAGGGAATCACTCCGTTACAGTTGAAAAACCGGGATATTAGACCATATTTATTCTCTCCCGACAAAGGTAAATCGGGTTCGGGATCAAGACCGAAACCGGCTTGACCGGACGGGAAAGCCGATTATAATAGGTATATGAGCAAGGAAAACCGGCTGAAATTATGGACCATCCTCATCCCTTTGATGATCGTGGCCGTCCTGGCCGCCCTGGATATCTGGCCGGGGAAAGCGATGCGGATGTTTCACACCACGACCGTGAAGGGCAACCGGGAACTGGTCGGCGCTTTCGGGGAGGAGGACTGGGAATGGACCGAATCCGGCGAGGGTTACCAGTACGACGAAACCCGGATGGTCCGCCACGGCAAATGGATCGAGACCCACACCGATCCTTTCTCCGGGACCTGGCGGGCCGAGGGGGAGTACCGAAAGGACAAGAGGCACGGCCGGTGGACCGTCTACCGCGACGGGGAACTCTTCCGGGAATTTGTCTTTAAATCCGGCCGCCCGGTAGAAGTAATCCGCCCCGCCCCCGAATAAGCCGATCAGCGGGTGGCGGGGATATCGCCGCCGTCCCCGAAGTAGACCCGGGTTATCCCCCGGAGGGCCCAGAGGCCGGCCGCCGGCCGAAAGATCCCCCAACCGCTGAAGCCGGAGCCGGAATAGCCGCCCGGGACCGGATAGTCTAGAGATCCGCCGAAGTAAGCCCTGGTCAGGCCGCGGACCGCCCAGAGTCCGGCGGCGGGGCGGAAGACAGCCGGGGAGGCCAGGCCCAGCCCGTAGTCCCCGGGGACCGGCCAATCGTCCCCGCCGCCAAAGTAGATCCGGCTAACCCCCCGGATGGCCCAGAGGCCGGACGAGGGCCGGAAGACGGAGATCTCGGAGTTGCCGGCGGCGGAGTAAGCGGCCGGGACCGGGAGATCGCCCGCCTTGCCGAAGTAAGCCCGGGTGATCCCCCGGACCACCCAGAGGCCGGTCCCCGGCCGGAAGATCGCGATCCGGTCGATCCCGTCGCCCTGGTAATCGCCCGGGACCGGAAAGTCGCCGGCCTTGCCGAAGTAAGCCCGGGTCACCCCCTTGACCGCCCAGAGACCGGAGGAAAACCGGAAGATGGCGATCTCGTCCCGGCCCCCCCCGGCGTAATCCCCGGGGACGGGAAGGTCACCGGCTCTCCCGAAGTAGGCCCGGGTGATCCCCCGGACCGCCCAGAGGCCGGCGGCGGGCCGGAAGACCGCGATATCGGATAGGCCGTCGCCGTCGTAGTCGCCCCCGGCGATCAGCGATCCCGGCCGGGGGAGGGGAGGCCCGCAGGTCGGACTCGGGGCTGGCGGAGGAATCGGGGTGGCGCCGGCCGTCCCCTTCACCTGGAGGGCGTCGATACAGACCCCCCAGCCGTAGCCGGTGCGGGGTACGAAGCTGATATAATAATCATCGCTGGCTTGGGGGAGCGTGAGGTTCCGTTCTGTCCAGGCATCGACCGGGGACTGGTAGGAGGCGAGCTGCTGCCAGGAGCCGCCCGACGAGGTGCGGTAGTAAACAATCATCGTGTCCCAGTCGCCCTCCCAGTCGCCCTGGGTGTGCCAGAAGGTCAGGGTGGGGTTAGCGACCCCGTCCGGGAACTGGATCTGGGGGCTGACCAGGCGGGTGGACCTGGTCTCATAGTCGTCATAGTAGAAGAGAGCGTTGTAGGTCCCCTGGTAGGCCGCCGGGGGGATGCCGCCGGGATCGCCGCAGCCCTCACCCTGCCACCACTGCTCGCTCCCGGTGATATGCTCCTCGGTCCAGCCCGGCCAGGAACCCTCGAAGTCCTCGGCGAGGAAGACCTGTAAGCCCTGCGGGGTCGGGGAAGGGGTGGGCGCAGCGGTGGCGGTGGGGACGGGGGAGGGGGTCTTGTACCCGGCCGGGGTAACCGAGGCGGTCGGGGTCGGGCTGGGGGTCAGGAAGCCGAAGGGGGTCGGGGTCGGGGTGGCCGGTTCCTGGTAGACCAGGTAGCAGACCGCGCAGGAGACCCGGGCGGCGGTGTACCGGATCCGCATATAGCCGCCTTCACCCCAGCTAACTCCCCAGGAGTTTCTCAAAATCCAGACCCCGTCGCCCCCTTCAGGGGGGTTGTCGTCCCAGCCGATCAGGGCGATGGCGTGGTTGGTGGTCGCGTTGTAGCAGGGACTGGCGTCACAAGTAGTGTTGGAGTCATCGTAAATCCCGCCGCTGTAGCCCTGGAAGGCGCTGCCGACATAGACCGCCGCGTCCACCACCCCGTAGGTCATAATCGCGGTCTTGATGGCCTCGATGTTGTTGCAGGGGACCCGGTGCCAGGACTCGAAGGCGATGGTCTGGTCGGACCAGTGGGTGCAGGAGCCGGGGTCGGTCTCCTGGTAGGGGAAGTCGGCTTCGAAGCCCACCCCGACCTCGACCAGGGCGTCAAGCTCGGCGTAGGCGTAGGAGGCGCCGTCGCAGCCGAAGAAGTCGCCATTGTACTGAGGCAGCCGTCCCAGGCACCAGATGATGTAGCTTTCGGAGAGGTCGATACAGTTGCCGTCGTAGAGGTTCATCGCGTAGTTGTAGGTCCCCTCGGCCGAGGCGGCGGCCCCGAAGGCGTAGCAGGAGCCGCAGTCCCCCTGGTTGCGGACCGGACCGATGTAGCTCCGGCCATCGAAGTCTCTCCAGTCGAAACTGGAGGGGAGGGCCCGCTTGGAAAGGTGCTTGGCCAGGGGTCCGATTTCGTCGGAGGCGGTCAGGGCTTTCGGTTCCCGGGGCGGGCGGCGGCTCAAGAACCGGGATTTTTCTTCCGGATCCATCCGGAAGACCCAGGTGTCCTCGACCTCGAAGAGGTAGCCGTTGTAGTCGATCTTGTAGCGGATCTCCTCGAGGGTGTCGTCCGGCTCGAAGGGGAGGATATCGTCCCCGACGGCGGAGGCCGGGGGGAGCAGGAGCGACAGGAAGATAAAGGCGTTGGCAAGCGCTCGGCGGCGCATCAGTTGTTCCCTCGTGGTGGGTTGGTTCCGGGCAACAAGTCACCTTAAACTTACCATCCGGAGACCGGAGGGGCAACCGGACTTGTCAAATATTTTATATTCGGAATCCCTGTGTGTCGGAATAAACACCGGTGTGATCATCCGGGAAAAATCTTGATTTCCTTCCCGTTTCCAGTTATGATTGCCGCGAGCAAAGTTAAACAGGTGACCGGAAATGAGCAATAAATCCACAGTGGCGATATTGAAGACCTCCCCGGAGACGGTCCTGGACGACTACGTCCGCCTCGGCGAGCTGGCCGGGCTGAAAGCGAGCCTCGACCCTTCGGCGACGACCATCCTCAAGGATAACATCAGCTGGCACCTCCTCTATCCCGGGGCCAACACCACCCCCTGGCAGCTGGAGGGGACGATTCTGGCCCTGAAGAAGTCCGGGTTCAACGATCTGGTCGATGTCCACAACCATACCGTGGTCACCATCGCCGACCTCGGCGACCGCTACAACAAGTTCGGCCCGGTCCTGAAGAAGTACTCCATCCCGGTTCTCTTCAATTTCAAGGAAGAGGATATGAAGTGGGTGCCTTACCGGCCGAAGGCCAAACTCGACGCCCTGGATAAGGTCTACCCGGAGGGGATCTTTCTCCCCGATTACTTCTTCGGCAAGAACATCGTCCACCTCCCCACGGTCAAGACCCATTCCTACACCGTGACCACCGGAGCGCTGAAGAACGCCTTTGGCGGCCTGCTGGGCGTCCACCGCCACTATACCCATACCTGGATCCACGACACCATCGTCGATCTGCTGGCGATCCAGAAGGAGATCCACCCCGGGATCTTCGCCACGATGGACGGGACCACCGCCGGCTCCGGCCCCGGGCCCCGGACCCTGGTCCCGCACCGCAAGGACGTGATCCTGGCCTCGGCCGACCAGGTGGCGATCGACGCGGTGGCGGCGAAGATGATGGGCTTCGACCCGATGTTGTTTTGTAATAATCCCGGGGCCACCGAGAGGGGGTTGGGGATGGGCGACCCGCGGAAGATCGAAATCGCCGGGGACACGGAACTGGCCGAGCAGGACTGGGGGTTCAAGGTCGGGGTCAGCCTGGGGACGGGGATGGGGATGCTCCTCTGGCGCTCCCCGCTGAAGTGCCTCCAGAAGCTCTGCTTCCGGACCCCGCTGGTCAATATCTTTATCTTTGCCAGCGAGTATTATCACGACCGTTTCTGGTACCCCTGGAAGGGGAAGAAGGTGGTGGAGAACTGGCTGAAGGAGTCCCCCTGGGGGCGGCTCTTCGCTTCTTACCCGGGAGAATGACGATGATCGAGGAGATGGTGAAAAAATTGCGGGCCGAGATTCCGGCCGGGGTGAGGATCGAGGCCGCGGCCAAGACCCGGTCCCCGGAGGAGATCTCTCAAGCCGTGGCCGCCGGGATCGATATCATCGGGGAGAATTACGTCCAGGAACTTCTCGCCGTTCGAGACCGGGTTCAGGGCAACCCGGCCTGGCACTTCATCGGGCACCTCCAGACCAACAAGGTGAAGAAGATTGTCGGTCTGGTCGATATGATCGAGACCGTCGATTCCCTGAAGCTGGCGAAAGAAATCGAGAAACGGGCGGAACCGCTCGGCAAGGTGATGAAAGTTTTGATCGAAGTCAACAGCGGCCGGGAGGAGCAGAAAGCCGGGGTCTTCCCCGAGGCCGCCGTCGGGCTGATCGAAGAGATCGCCAGGCTGCCCCACCTCTCGGTCCGCGGGTTGATGACGATGGGTCCCCTGGCCGGCGACCCCGAGGAGGCCCGGCCCTATTTCCGGGCGACCCGGGAACTCTTCGAGAAACTGAAGGCGAGCCCGGTCCCCGGGGCGGAGATGGAGATCCTCTCGATGGGGATGACCAACTCCTACCGGGTGGCGGTCTCCGAGGGGGCCAACCTGGTCCGGATCGGGACCGGGATCTTCGGGACCCGCTGAATAGAAATATAACCACAGAGACACAGAGTACACAGAGAGAGTGCATCTGAAGAGGCAGACACTAATTACTTCGATTGTGAGGAGGGAAATAAATGGAATGCCGGGTGGAAAACAACCGGGAGAACTGCAACTGCACCTACGAGCCCTGCCCGCGGAAGGGGATCTGCTGCGAGTGTATCCGGTATCACTGGAGGATGAAGGAACTGCCGGCCTGCCTCTTCCCTGACGAGGTCGAAAAGACCTGGGACCGGTCCCTGGCCCGGTTCATCGAGATCTACCAATAACCGGCGGGTTTTCACCGCGGAGAACGCGGAGGGGATTAGGAAGTGTAATTCAGAGCACGAATAAAAACTTGAAAACAAGGAGGAATTACGATGAAAGCCGGACTATTATTCGGGCAATCGGGCCCGCTGGTGATTTTAATCTCCTACCCGGCCTTTGACTCCCCCGGCCTGGTGGAGGAACTGAAGATCAAGGGGATCGACAAGTATATGGCCTTCGAGGTTCCGGTGGAACTCTGCCGAGCCCGTTACGGCGCCAGGTTCTTTTACGTCTCCGACAACCTGGAGGAGAAGGACGACCTCCAGGTCCTCGATTACAACAGCCCTCACGCCTTCTACACCTTCACTTGGGAGGAGATGACCGGCCCGGTGATGGTCTATTCCAGATAATTCCCCCGCGGGGAATTATCTATTTGGGGATATGGAGACGGATATTATTGGATTGGCCGCTGCCGACGGGTGGCGGCGGGCGCTTGAAGCGGGGGTGGAGACTCTAAAACGGGGCGGGGTGGTGGTTATCCCCACCGACACCGTTTACGGGTTGGCCGTTGACGGCAAGAATCGGGAAGCGGTGGAGAAAGTTTACCGGATCAAGGGCCGCCCTGCCGGCAAGCCCCTGGTCCGCCTGGTCGCCGACCGCTCGGAGATTCTTCCCCTGCTCCATTCCCCCGGTGCGGCCCGGCTGCTGGAGAAATTCTGGCCCGGTCCCCTGACCGTGATCCTGGAAACCCCGGAGGGTAAAACCCGGGGTTTCCGGATGCCGGCCCACGGCCTGGTCCGGGAGTTGATCCGGGAAAGCGGGGTGGAGCTGGCCGCCACCTCGGCCAACCGGAGCGGGGATCCCGTCGTTACCTCTCCCGGAGAGGCGGCCGCGCTCTTTTCCGGCCAGGCGGAACTGATTATCGACGGCGGCGAGCTTTCCGGCCTGGCCTCCACCGTTCTTGATCTGTCCGTCTCCCCGCCCCGACTGCTCCGGGAAGGCCCGGTCAAGCGCGCGGATCTGTTCCGGGTCCTGGATCAAGCGGTGGTCTGAACGCCGGCCGGATCGACGGGAATAAGACGATGAATATTCGAGAACTTGGATTTGATCCGGAGATGGCGGAAGCCTTTGCCGGTGAACTGGCCCGCCAGGAGGAGGAGATCAACCTGATCGCCTCGGAGAACTACGCCTCACCGGCGGTCCTGGCGGCGGCGGGGAGCGTCTTTACCAACAAGTACGCCGAGGGCTACCCCGGGCGGCGGTATTACCGGGGCTGCCGCTGGATGGACCGGGTGGAGGAACTGGCCCGTACCCGGGTCAGGAAACTCTTCGGGGCCGAGCATTCCAACCTCCAGCCCCACTCCGGGAGCCAGGCCAATATGGCGGTTTACTTCAGCTTTCTTCAGCCCGGGGATACCATCCTGACGATGAACCTCGATCAGGGCGGCCACCTCTCCCACGGGCATAAGATAAATTTCTCCGGGCAGCTCTACAACGTGATCTCCTACGGGGTCTGCCCGGATACCGAACTGATCGATTACGAAGCCGCCGCCCGGCTGGCCCGCGAGCACCGGCCCCGGCTGGTGGTGGCCGGGGCCAGCGCCTACCCCCGGACGATCGATTTCCCGCGCTTCCGCCGGATCGCCGACGAGGCCGGCGCCCGCCTCCTGGCCGACGTCGCCCATATCGCCGGCCTGATCGCGACCGGGCTCCACCCGGACCCGGTCCCGTCGGCGGAGTTCGTCACCTTCACCACCCACAAGACCCTCCGCGGCCCCCGGGGCGGGGCCGTCCTCTGCCGGGAAGAGTTCGCCGGGAAGATCGACCGGGCGGTCTTCCCGGGGATCCAGGGCGGGCCGCTGATGCAGCAGATCGCCGCCAAGGCGGTCGCCTTCCAGGAAGCGCTCCAGCCCGAATTCCGGGAATATCAAAAGCGGGTGATCAAGAATTGCCGGGCGCTGGCCGCCGCCCTGATCGGGGAGGGCTTCCGGCTGGTCTCCGGGGGGAGCGACAACCATCTTCTCCTGGTCGATCTCCGCGGCCGGGGGATCGACGGCCGGGAGGCGGAAGAAGCCCTGGAGCGGGCCGGGATCTGCTGCAACCGGAACCTGATCCCCTTCGATCCTCTCCCCGCCAAACGGACCAGCGGCCTGAGGCTGGGAACCCCGGCCGTTACCACCCGGGGGATGGGGGAGGGGGAGATGGAGTCCATCGGCCGCTGGATCGCCGAGGTCCTGTCCCGGCCGGGTGACGGTCCGACTCTCGCCCGGGTCAAAAAAGAGACCCGGGACCTGGTCCGCCGGTTCCCGGTTTACCGGAAAAACTGATCAGGGGGCGAATTCTTCGTTGGTGATCGAGAATCCGGACTGGCGGACCAGGTGGCTGAACCAGGATTCATAGAGTAGTTCGGCCCGGGTCCGGCGGGCGATCGCCAGCCACTCTTCATTCTCGTCTTCCGGCATCGGGGGAGGGGGTTTCCGTTCGAGGACGCTGAGGAAGAAGAAGCCGTCTTCCCCGGGGATCAGGTCGCTGACTTCACCGGGCGGAGTCAGAAATGCCGCGGTCGCGAACTGCGGGGCGGGGGGGAGGTCGTCGCCGCCCTGGCGGGTAAAGAAGGAGGTGGTTTCGGTTTCCAGGTCCACTCCTTCCGCCGCCGCGGCGAAATCCCGCTCCTCGGTATCCATCAACCCGCGGATCTCCAGCAGCTTCTCCCGGGCCAGGTTGAAGGCCACCTCGCGTTGTTTGTCCGCGAGCAGGATCACCCGGATCTCCTCCCGGGCCTCTTCGAATTCCCCTTGCCGGGCTTCTTTGATCCCGGTCAACTGGAAGATCAGGAAGCCGTCCGGGACCGGAACCGGATAACTGGCGATAACCCCGGTCTCCATCGCCCAGGCCAGACGTTCGATCCCCGGGACCAGCCCCACCCCGGGCAGCTCTTCCCCGGGGGAGAAATACCCGCTGTTTCTGATTTCCAGGCCATACTCCTCCGCCGGTTTGGCCAGCGAATCCTCGTAATCCAGCATCCGGCTGATCGCGTCGGCCCGCGCGGCGGCGGACTCCTCGGCCGCGGTCCGGCCGGTTTCCGCCTCCGGGGGAGATTCTTCCGGTCCGGTCTCCGGGGCTTCCTCTTCCGGGGTGAGGTTGGTGAAATCGTCAACTTCCACCAGGAGATAGTCGATCTCGATCTCGGTCTGGACCTGGAACTGTCCCCGGTTCTCCCGGTAATACTCCGCCATCTCCGCTTCCGGGACATCCTGTAACAGGGAGGATTCCTCCACTCCGACCCGGGCGTACTCGACCCGGATCTCTTCGTTCAGCCGTAGGTAGGTGCGATCGGCTTCCGCCGGGGAAACCAGGGCCTGGTTCCGGACGATCGTCCCCATCAGTTCGTTGGCCAGCAGGGTTTCGATCTGTTTCTCAAAGGTGGCGGAATCCAGGCCGAGGCCGGCCAGGACCCGGGAATAACGGTCGGGGTTGAAACGGCCGTCAACCTGGAAAACCGGCCATTGGGCCAGGAACCGCGCCAGGTCCCGGCGCGAGGCTGAGATTCCCATCCGCTCCGCTTCCCGCTGGAGGAGGAGGTTTCGCCAGGCCGCCATATAGAGTTCGCTCCGTTCCGGTTCCCGTCCCCCGAGCAGGGCGACGGCCCGGGCCGCGCGGGCGGTCTGGATGAATTCCTCCTGCCGGACCGGTTCCCCCCAGATCGCCCCGATGCTGGCCTGGGTGGTCTCCGGGCGGACCAGGTACCAGACCCCGTACCCGCCCATCGTGATTACCAGGGCGATGATCAGGGGCCAGAGGATATGCTTGGCGCTTTTGCGCATTCCGTTGAGCATAGCTATTCCTTATCTCCGGATGGTTAATTTCGCTGGAAAAAAGCAATACTATAGGTCGACCGGGCCCGGACGCAATAATTAAATTTCCTGAATTGGCTTGCCGGTTGGCCCGGGAAGGGTTAGATTATCCCCCGGTGTCAACCTTTTTTCTGAAAGACTTGGGGAATAAATATTATGATCCTCCGCCGCCTGACTGCCTGGCTGATAGTTGTTTTTATTATCTCTCTCTCCGTCTGCCCAATGATCTTCGGTCAGGAACACTACCTCCGGGCTTATTTCCTCCAGTACGTTCCGGAAGGGAGTACCAGCACCTACGGCGAGAGCATTTACTTCGAGTTCCCCGGAGCAGACGGGATCCTGGGGACCGAGGACGACCGCAACCTCCTGATCGACGGGGGGAGAGATTCTTTTGCCGGCGATGTTCTCATCCCCTTTCTCGAGGAGCGGATCGGGACCGACGGCATCATCTGGAATATGATGAACTCTTCGCCGGGACAGGATCACTACGGCGGACTCCAGTCGGTGGCCGAGAACTTCGATGTCATATCTTTCTACCAGAATGTCCCCTGGCCGGCCGGGGACAAGTCCGGCTACGACGACCTGGTCGCGACCCTGGCCGAGGCGGGGACCGATTTTTACTACTACGACGCCGCCGACTGGCTGAGCGGGACGGATAACCCCGCCGTCCTGGTCGGTCCCGGCTGGGATCCCTTTATCTCGGCCAAGGTCCTCTGTGCCAACGCCGATACCCCCTACCACGGGGCCAACGACAACCACTGGTCCGGTCTGATCCAGATCCGCTGCGGCGAGAGCGCTTTCCTTCTCGGCGGCGACGCCACCGGTTCGGGCCAGGAGTACTGGGTGGTCAACGAGTCCGTCCCCCACAGCTACTCCGGGGCCCGGGCCGAGCTGGCCGAGACCGATATCTACAAAGTCCACCACCACGGCTCGAAGTACTCCAGTTATCCCGACTTCGTCGACTGGATGTCCCCGGCTTACGCGGTCTCCCAGACGGCCTACGGCCGGGGCCCGGAAGGCCGCAGCCACCCGACCAAGGAAGCCCTTGACCGGATCTGGTCGGCCGGTGGGGTGGTTTACCGCAATGACCTCGACGGCACCGTCCTGGTCAAGTGCGACAGCCAGGGGAATTTCGATATTACCCGGACCCGGGCTTATATCGACGAGGCGACCACTCCCGGGGGTTCCAACGACCTGATCCATCCCCCGCCCGCGCTGCCGGAGAACCTCCGGGTGACCGGTTGGGGCGATGACTCCATCTCCCTGCTCTGGGACCCGGTCCCCGGCGCCTCCGGCTACGACGTCTTCCGTTCCGCCGTCAGCGGCGGCGATCCCGGGGCGGGGATCGACACCAACCCCGGCGGCGATCCGACCGGGATCTACGAGAAGCTCACCGCCGTGCCGGTCTCCTTTTCCGGCTATACCGATTTCGTTCCCGCCCCCGGCGTGACCTACTACTACCGGGTCTCCTCCCTCCAGGTCCGGAGCCAGGACGGCTACCAGGTTGCCTACGAGAGCCGGTACTCCAACCAGGCTGCCGCCGCCTCCGGCGGACCGACCCGGTCCCCGACCCCCCCGGGCTGGAAGACCCCGCTCCCAACCGCCACTCCCGCGCCGACGGCGACCATCCCCATCCCTTCCCCGTCGGCCAGCCCGACCCCTTTCCCCCGTGGGCCGGTGGTGATCAACGAGATACTGGCCGACGTTCCCCCCGGAATCTCCGGGGACGCCAACGACGACGCTTTCCGCAGTTCCTGGGAAGACGAGTTCGTCGAACTGGTTAACTGGACCGGGCATACCGTCAACCTGGGGGGGAGTTCGCTCAGCGACGACTGGGCGCTCCGCTACACCTTCGAGCATCCGTTTTACCTCGCCCCCGGCCAGGCGGTGGTGGTCTTCGGCTCCGGGATCCCCTTCGGGGATTTCGGGGGAGCGAGGGTGGTGAAGATCGACGTCCCCTGGGGGCTCTCCCTGACCAACGGCGGAGACACGGTCACCCTCCACAACGGGGAGTACATCTACGACACCCACACTTATGGGGAGGAAGGGGGACAGGACCGATCCCTCAACCGTTACCCGGAACTCTCCGGGGCCTTGATCCACCACGACCAGGTCCCCGGGGCGGAAGAGCGGATCTACTCTCCCGGGACCCGGGCTGACGGTTCGTCGTTCGTCTACCAGCCGTCCCCGTCGCCGTCGCCCTCGCCGTCGCCGACCCCGACCGCCTCCCCCACTGCCACCTGTTCCCCCACGCCTCCGCCGACGGCGACCTCCACCCCGACCCCGGCGCCGACCGCCACCGCTTCACCGTCCGTCGCGCCGACCACCACCCCGGCGCCGACCGCCACCGCTTCACCGTCCGTCGCGCCCACCGCCACCCCGGTGCCGACCGCCACCGCTTCACCGTCCGTCGCGCCCACCGCCACCCCGGCTCCGACCCCCGCCTCCCGCTGGATCCTCGATTACGACGGTGACCGGACCAGCGACATCGCCCTCTTCCGTCCTGCCACCGGCCTCTGGGCGATCCGGGGGATCACCCGGTTTTACTTCGGCCTGCGGGGTGACGCCCCCGCCCCCGCCGACTATACCGGCGACGGCACGACCGAGGCCGCCATCTTCCGGGAAAGCTCGGGGCTGTGGGCGGTCCGGGGTCTGACCCGGTACTACTTCGGCCGATCCGGGGACCTGCCCCTGCCGTCCGACTACCGGGGTATTGGGAAGGCGGAAATCGCGATCTACCGGCCGGCTAACGGTCTCTGGGCCATCCGGGCCCTGAGCCGCTTCTACTTCGGCGGCGGTGAGGACCAACCGATCCCCGGTTACTACAATGGTTCCGCCGCCCGCCCGGCCGTCTTCCGTTCCCAATCCGGCCTCTGGGCGATCCGCGGAATCTCCCGGTTCTATTTCGGGACCGGGGGGGATCTTCCGGTTCCGGGGGATTATGCCGGTATCGGCGGTTGGTCACCGGCCGTCTTCCGTCCCGCCGCCGGCCTCTGGGCGGTCCGGGGGGTGAGCCGGTATTACTTCGGCCGGTCCGGCGACCGGCCCCTACCCGGTCATTACAGCGGGTCGGCCTCCGCCGGGGTCGCCGTCTTCCGTCCCGACACCGGCCTCTGGGCGGTCCGGGACGGGACCCGGATCTACTTCGGCCATACCAACGACCTTCCCGTTACCCGATAGTGTGGTGTTTCATCATTAAAAACTATGCCTAATGTCATTGCGAGGAGCGGAGCGACGAAGCAATCTTTTACACCTTAGATGATTGAGATTGGTTCTCCGTCTAAAGCCGGATAGCGATGACAGTTTAATGACGGTAATTTCGAGAACACTACAGTGTTAATCCCGGCCCAGCAGGCCGTCGCGGAGCCCGCGGTTGGGAGGGGAATCGCCCAGCCAGATAGAGAAGAAGACGCCGGCGAAATCGCTCCCTTCGATAGTCCCTTTGACCTCGCCCTTTACCGCGACTTCCAACCCGCCGCCGGGGATGTAGGTAAAAGTCATTTGTTCGCCCTCGTCCATCGGGCTCATCCAGGAATTGAGAGTTTCGAGCCGCTCTTCATATGCCGCCAGTTCGTCCCCGGCGTTCTTTTCCAACCCCTCTCTCCAGGCCGAAGTGATGTCCGACTCGCCGACCTTCCTCACGAAATGAAGGATTAAGCGCTTGGTCTCCTCCGCCCGGGCGATGGTCTCCCCGTCGCGGCCCGGGGTCTCGAGATAGAGGCGGCCACGTAGACGTTGACCTTGAAGATGGTGGCTTCCCTGGTGCCCAGGCCGTTCAGGGTCAGGTTGATCCCGTTTACGGTTATCCGCTCCGGGAAGGAGACCCCGTCCCGCTCCATCGGGTAGGCCCCGGCGGTCAGGACCGCCAGGAGGAAGATCCCGGCCGTTACGGTTTTCGTTTTCATAATATTTTTATTACCTTTTCATTACCTGGTTACCGGAAGATCACCGGTCCGGCCGAAGTAAGCCCGGGTCAAGCCCCGGATCGCCCACAAACCCGAAGCGGGCCGGAAGATCCCGATCTCATCTTTTCCCCCGCCGGTATAGTCTGCCGGAACCGGCCGGTCGGGGCCGATCCCGAAGTAAACCCTGGTCACCCCTCGCGTCGCCCAGAGCCCGGTCGCGGGACGGAAGATCGCGGGCTCCCGGGTCCCGTCACCGTAGTAGTCTCCCGGGACCGGGATATCCGCCTTACTGCCGAAGTAAACCCTGGTTACCCCCCGGATTGCCCACAGACCAGAACCCGGCCGGAAGATACCGATATCGGCGGTCCCATCACCGGTGTAATCGCCCGGGGCCGCATAGTCACCCGGCCGGCCGAAATAAATCCGGGTGAGATCCCTGACCTTCCAGACCCCGGAGTCTTCCCCGAAGACCGCCGCGTCAAGGTCCCCGTCCCCGTCGTAATCGGCGGGGACCGGGTCTTCCCAGGGCCCTCCGAAATAGAACCGCGCGCCGTCCGGCGCGACCCAGAGAGAAGCCGCTTCCGTTCGGTGGAACGTCGCCGCTTGGGCGGTGCCGTCGCCGCTGAAATCGCCGCCGATCGGGATATGGGCGTCAACCCCGGAGTAAAGACGGGTCTGCCCCCGGACCGCCCAGAGGCCGGAGGAGGGGCGGAAGACGGCGATTTCGGACGCTCCGTCGCCGTCGTAGTCTCGGGCCGGGAAAGTCAAATGATTGACCGGGGGGGCCGGGAACCCCGGTTTCCAGGTACCCGGCGTTGCGGGGGTGCCGCCGCTCCAGAGGCCGTAATGCTTCTGGTATTCCGGCCCGGTCTTGGTCGATTCGTCGAAGGCCTCGAAGAAGAGGATCCCGGAGACCGGCTTGGTTTTCCGGCCGGGCCAGGCGTAGACCCGGGAGAGGTAGTCCGCCGCGTTGGCCGGGTTGGCGGGCGAGCTGCCGTCGGCGGTGCCGGCGGTCGCCCAGCCGGTCTCTCCGAATATGATCGGGTTGCTCTTGACCAGTTCGGGATAATGGCCGGAAACCTGGTTGACGTAGGATTTTAGAGAATGCGCACCGCCCTCGACCGCCTGGTTGACGGGCATCCCCCATTCGAACGGATAGCAGGTCATCAGGAAAGGGACGCCGGGGGCGAGGGATTCCAAAAGCGGTCTCCGGTTCGGGTACACGGCCGGATCCCCGGCCCAGACATCCGCTTCCAGGCAGTAGGAGACGGCGATGGTTCCGAATCCGTTGTCGGTCAATTTCGCCTGGATGCTGTCTTTCAGGGAGATCAGCGAGGCGGATTCGTGGGCCGCGGCCGGGATATTCTCGTTTCCGGCCAGGACCAGGATGACCGCGGCTTTGAACATCGACGGGGTCACGTAGACCACGTTTTGGTAGCTGTAATTGTTGAAAACCACGCTTGCCATCACCTGGCCTTTTCTCGATTCCGGGGTGGCCTTCACGTAGGCGAGAAACGCGTTGAACCCGTCGATGGCCGCCTGGTTGTTCCCCGGGAAGTTGGGGTTGACCGGGACCTCGATGATGACCTTCAGGTTGTTGCGGTAAGCCTGGCCGACGAAGTTGAGGTAGTGGGCCTCGCTGCTCAGCCAGTAGGATCTGACGACTTGAAATCCTTTTCGCGAGACGAGGGGGAAGTCCTTGGCGAAAGCGTCGAGGGTGGTCTGGGGGTTGGAATTGTCGGCGGCGTCGTAATGCGTGGGGGAATAACAGACCCCGAGAAAACGCGTCGTATAGTTGTAGCCCGGCCCGGCGGCCGGAGCCGGAGCGGCCAGGAACGCAACCAGCACCTGAACCAGTCCCGCCTTGACGAAGAAGTTTATATTCATTGGCCGACCTGCCTTGACTCTGTTGTCTTTGCTTCCCGGATAGCCGATCCCGGCCCGAACCGGGCTTCAGAGCCGGGCAAAGTGGAACCGACGACCTGCCCCAAACCGTCAGGGACGATGATAGCATCTATTAAGCGGGTAAGCAAATTAATCCCCGCGATTATCTGGCGATTAACCGGATATCACAGAGAGAATCTTCTGGCCGGGACGGTGAAGTACCTCTGCGGGGAGATCGAACTGGAGCCGGTCCGGGTGGAGACCGGATCCCCGGAGGATACAAAGGCGACGGAAAGGACTACATCGGAATATTCCGGGGTACCAGCGGTCTCTGGGCGATCAAGGGGGTCACCAGGGCTTACTTCGGGACTGTCGGCGATGTTCCGGTGACCAGATAACCCCCCCTCCAATCAAGGAAGAAAAAGCGACTCCGCGAGGGGGCGCTTGTTTTATCGACCGGGATCCTCAGGCGAGAATATTCCGCTTCGGGCCAGTATGCATTGGGGCCGATATGGATTAATCTTGCCGGGTTGGAATATTCCCTTATACTTGTGGTGATTTCAGCATTCACCACCAGACGAGAAGGCCTTAGGAAAGATGCTATCCAAGGTATATTCGGCGGGGCTTTTGGGTATTGAGGCCTACCCGATCGAGATCGAGGTCGACGTCAGCGGCGGCCTGCCGGCCGAGGTGGTGGTGGGCCTGCCCGACGCGGCGGTGAGAGAGTCGCGGGACCGGGTGCGGACCGCGATCAACAACTCCGGCTACTCCTATCCCGACGACCGGATCACGATCAACCTGGCCCCGGCCGACGTGAAGAAGGAAGGGCCGTCCTTCGACCTCCCGATCGCGCTGGGGGTTTTAGCCGCCGCCGACCAGCTCTCTTCCGAGCGGCTCTCCGGGCAGGTGATTGTCGGCGAACTCGCTCTGGACGGGACGGTCCGTCCGGTCAACGGGGCGCTTTCGATCGCCCTGGCGGCGAAGAAATGGGGGAAGCGGTCGCTCCTGCTGCCAGCCGGCAACGTGAGAGAGGCGGCGGTGGTCGAGGGTTTGGAGGTCCGGGGGCTGAGGAATCTGGCCGAGGCGGTGAAGTTCCTCTCCGGGGAGATTGAGATCCCCCCGGTCAAAGTGGAGACGGAGGAGATCTTCCGGACCGCCGGTCGCTACCCGATTGACTTTGCCGAAGTCCGGGGGCAGGAGGACGTGAAACGGGCGCTGGAGGTGGCGGTGGCCGGGGGGCACAACCTGATAATGATCGGGCCGCCGGGGGCGGGGAAGAGTATGCTGGCCAAGCGGATTCCGACCATCCTGCCTCCGCTGACGCTCACCGAGGCGCTGGAGACGACCCGGATCCACTCCAGCGTCGGGCTCTTGTCTCGGGGTGAAGGCTTGCTGGCGCTGCGCCCGGTCCGCTCCCCGCACCACACGATCTCCAACATCGGGCTGATCGGCGGGGGATCGAAGATCCGGCCGGGGGAGGTGAGCCTGGCCCATAACGGGGTCCTCTTCCTCGACGAGCTGCCCGAGTTCAACCGCTCGGTGCTCGAAGTCCTCCGCCAGCCGATCGAGGACGGGAAGGTGACCATCTCCCGGGCCACCGGATCGCTCACCTTCCCGGCCCGGTTTATGCTGGTGGCGGCGATGAATCCCTGCCCCTGCGGGTACTACACCGATCCCCGGCGGGAGTGCCGCTGCAACCCCGGGCAGATCCGCAACTATATGTCGCGGATCTCGGGGCCGCTCCTCGACCGGATCGATATCCATCTCGAGGTGGCGCCGGTCGACTACCGCCGGCTCTCCGGGGGAGGGGAGGGTGAGACCTCGGAAGCGATCCGCCGACGGGTCACCGCGGCCCGGACCATCCAGGGGGTGAGGTTCGGTACTTCGGGGGTCAACTGCAACGCCGCGATGGTCCCGGCCCAGCTGAAGAGATACTGCCCGCTCTCGGGGCCGGTGAAGGAGATGCTGGAGCGGGCGATGGAGGAACTGGGGCTCTCGGCCCGGGCCTGGGACCGGATCCTCAAGGTCGCCCGGACCATTGCCGACCTGGCGGGGGCGGCGGACCTGGCGCCGGAGCACGTTTCGGAGGCGATCGGGTACCGGGTCCTCGACCGCAAACTCTGGTTATAGACAGGAGGTGAAGAAGGTGAAGAAGATTGTTGTTTTCGGAGTGGTGATTTTTGTTCTGGCCGCGCTGAGCCCGGGGTTGATCCGGGGGGAGGAGGAAGCGGCGACGCCCGAGTCCCTGCACCGGAAAGCGTATCTGCTGAGCCGCGACGCCCAGCGGGCCGCCTACCGGGAAGATCTTATGGAGGCCTATCAGAACTATCTGGAGGCGGTCAGGATTTACCGGGAGATCGCCCGGCTCGACCCCCAGTGGCGTCCGGATTCCGTCCAAACCCGGATCGCGGGTTGGCAGGAAGCGGCGGATACGATCGGGAGGAAAATCTTCACCCTCCCCGATGGGGTGGTCGAGATCGCGCCGGGGATGACCCGGGAAGGGAAGCGCTACGACGACGGCCGTTCGCTCACCGGGAAAATCAAAACGGCCGGGGATGACGAGTACGAGGTGGATAGTTTCACGGTCACGGTGGTCCGGGAAGGTCCGCTGGCGGGAGCGTCCTGTACCTGCCCCGACTTTACCTACCGGGGGAGCAAGCACAACTTCGCCTGCAAGCATATCTGGGCGGTGATCACCAAGGAGAACCTGCTCCGCTAACTTGACAATTCAAGTCATACCGTAATTGTCTAATATGCCGGGGAGACGCGGGGAGAAGATATGCCGAGGATCAAACTGCTGCCCGAGGAGGTGATCAACAAGATCGCGGCCGGGGAGGTGGTCGACCGGCCGGCCTCCGTGGTCCGGGAACTGATCGAGAACTCGCTCGACGCCGGGGCGGCCCGGATCGAGGTCGCGGTCCGGGGCGGGGGGACGAGGGAGATCCGGGTGATTGACGACGGCTGCGGGATGGAGCGGGACGACCTGCTCCTGGCTTTCGACCGGCACTCGACCAGCAAGCTGGAAAAGTTCTCCGACCTGGAGCGGATCGCCTCGATGGGGTTCCGGGGTGAGGCGCTGCCCAGCATCGCCGGGGTCTCCGAGGTCCGGGTGACCACCCGGCCGGCGGAAGCGCTCTCGGCGACCCGGATCGAGATCCGGGGAGGGGCGATCCGGGAAGTGACCGAGGCCGGGGCCCCGGCGGGGACGGAAGTCGAGGTGAAACGGCTCTTCTTCAATACCCCGGCCCGGCGCAAGTTCTTGAAGACCCTTCGGACCGAGACGGCCCGGATCACCGAAGAGGTGATCTCCCACGGACTGGCCAACCCCGCCGTAGCCTTCAGTTTTCAGCTCGACGGGGAGAAGGTCTTCACCCTCCCGGCCGTCGCCGGGATCCGGGAACGGATCGCCGATCTCTGGGGAGGGGAGGCGGCCGGGAAACTGGTCCCGGTCCGGGGTACGGAGGCCGGGGCCCGGCTGGCGGGCTGGGTGGTGGATCCGGACGCCGCCGGGCTTGTGCGCAAGGGGTTGACCCTGGTCGTCAACCACCGCCCGATCCGCGACCGGATGCTGGCCGGCGCGGTCCGGGAAGGTTACGGCCATCGCCTGGCCGGGGGGGGCGTCCCGGCGGGGGTGATCGCGATCGAGGTCGGGGCCGGGGAGGTCGACGTCAATATCCATCCGGCCAAGCGGGAGGTGCGGTTCTCCCGTCCCGATCTCATCCGCCGGCTGACGGTCCGGGCGGTGGCGGAAGGCTTGACCCGCCGGGGGGGCGAACCCTTCTACCGGCCGGCGGCCCGTTCCACTCCGGGCGGGGTAATGGAGACGGCGGGCACCCTCTCCCTCCCTCAGGACGAGCTGGAACTCTTCCCCGCCGGGCGCTCTCCGGCCGCTCCGGAGGGGGAGGAGACCGTCCCGGCCGGGCGGTCGCTCCACGCCCTGATCGGCCAGGCCGGGAACCGTTATCTCCTGGTCGAATCCCCGCGGGGGGTTTCCCTGATCGACCAGCACGCCGCCCACGAGCGGGTGCTCTATGAGCGGTTCCGGGAGGCGCTTTCCTCCGCCCGGATCGAGGTCCAGCCGCTCCTGACCCCGGTTAACCTCGATCTCACCCCCTCCCGGGCCGCCCGGCTGGAGGAGGCGATCACCGGGCTCGGGGAACTGGGGATCGAGATTGAACCTTTCGGGAACGACTCCTTCATTATCCGCGCCCTTCCGGCCATCCTCTTCGACTGGAACCGGGAGGAGCTGGTTTTGGAACTGATCTCCCGGCTGGAGGAAGGCCGGCGGCCCGCCGACCCCCGGGAGGAGATCATCATCCGGCTGGCCTGCCTGGCGGCGGTCAAGGCCCGGCAGCGGCTGGGGACGGTCGAGCTGGGGAGACTGGTCGAGGAACTGCTGGCCTGCCGGGAACCGGACCGCTGCCCTCACGGCCGGCCGACGATGATCACATTAGGCTGGGAAGAACTGGAGAAGAGGTTCGGGAGAAGGTAAGCCCGGCCGGGTGAGGCGAGATCCTTGGTCAAGACGCTGATTATCCTCGGGCCGACCGCGGTCGGGAAGACCGCCGTCTCGATTT
>JAVCCZ010000064.1 GCA_030765265.1 Candidatus Erginobacter occultus | reverse complement strand
TACTTCCGGATCGTCCCCTGGACCTTGAGGACATCGGGGCAGCTGGCGTCGCAGACCCGGGCGCCGGTGCTTTTCAGGTCCCGCCTGGTTTGGGGCGAAATGCCGTGGGCGGAGATGAAACAGATAGCGTCGGGGGTGAATTCCCCCCGGTCACGGGTGGCGGAGATCCGCTTTGAGGAGAGGAGCGCCACCACCTGGGGATTATGGATCAGGGGGCCGTAGGTGACGATCCTCTTCTTCTCCTCCCGGCGGGCCCGGTCCAGGACCATCTCCAGCGCCCGTTTCACCCCCATACAGAACCCGGCTTTTTTCGCGGTCACGATCTTCATTGTCCCCATTATACCCCTCCGCCCGCCCGGTTGGCAACCCGGGCCTGGCCCCTCATCCTCACTTGAATATATTTTAATTCCAGTTAAGATATTCCCGGTGGATATTATGCCCGGCAGAAAAATATTCCTGCTTGCTCTGACCGTCGCCGCCCTGGCGTCGGGTCTGAACCCCGCCCCGGCAACCGCCGGCGATTACCTGGTCCTGGAAACCGCTGACCCTTCGGGTGACCGGGAAGACATTCTCCACCCGGAAGAACCCTACCCAGGCGGAGATCTCCGGGGCGCCCGGCTGGTCCTGAGAAAGGTTCCCATCCCCCGCGGCCCCCAGACGGACGAGGTCCGTCCCGGCCACGTTTACGTCCCGGTCGAACTGACGATCCTGATCGACAGCGATCTGACCGGGGGCGAGGTCCAGCTCTGTATCTTCTCCCACCTCCCCCCGCTCCATATCGAGCAGATCATCAGCCGGGATTCGATCGTCAGCGGGGACCCGGAGGGAGAAAAGCGGATCCTCTTAGCGACCCAATCCGAGACCTCCCTCTTCACCGGAATGGAAGAAGCCTGGGACCGGGAGATCCTTGCCTTCCAGGACTCGGAGCATTACCCGAACTGCTTCTTCGAAGCTGTTCCGAAAGAACGGGGCGAGGGACTCCGGCAGGCCGCCGAATTCAATTTCCACAGCGGCACCACCTATATCTTCCCACCCTCTCCCCGGTTTTACTGGAGAAATATCCCCTCACTCTCGGTCAGCACTTCCCTGGTGGTCCGGGAACTCGACGTTTTAACCGTCGGCCCGGTAAAATCACTGGTCAACGACACTCTGAAGTCCTCCTGGCGGGAAGTAACCGGGCCGTAACTTTTAAATTGACAACCCGCCCCTCCCCCTATTAGCTTAACCCATTGGATAAACTGTTATTAAGCTTTAATCACGAAAAGGCCCGGAGATTTTCCCCGAGATAAACACTATTCAGGTCTGTCCCGGGCCGGAGGAAACCATTATGGATACGCAGAACACGGATACCGGATACCGAAAGAACAACATCCCGATGCAGGTGATCGAGGGGACCTACCGCTGGTACGCCGAGCAGGGCGTGGATACCGTACAGGGGTTGAACCGGCGGATCGCCGACGGGACGTTCCCCGACCTGGTCAAGGCCGCCGACGAACGCTACCACTGGTATACCGATATGGCCGCCCGGGCGATTTTAGACAGCGAGAAACCGATCCGGTTGGTGATCATCGCCGGCCCTTCCAGTTCCGGGAAGACCACCACCACCAACAAGATCGCCGAACGGCTGAGGGAGAGAAACCTGAAGCTGGTCCCGATGGTCCTCGACAATTACTTCTTCGACCTCGAGATGCACCCCAAGGACGAGTACGGCGACTACGACTTCGAAACCCCCCAGGCGCTCGACCTCCCCCTGATCAACAAGCACCTGGGCGAATTGCTGGCCGGGAAAGAGATCCAGATGCCGATCTACAATTTCAAGTCCGGGCTCCGGGAGAAGGAGACGATCCCGCTGAAGATCGGGGAAGACGAGATCATCCTGATCGACAGCCTCCACGGCCTCTTCGCGCCGATGACCGAGTCGGTCCCGCCGGAGAACAAGTTCCGGCTCTACATCGAGACCCTCTCCCAGCTCAAGGACGTCAACGGGGAGTGGACCCGCTGGACCGACATCCGGCTTTTGCGCCGGATGATCCGGGACAGCTGGCACCGGAGCTACTCCCCGGTGGCCACCATCGGCCACTGGCACTACGTCCGCAAGAGCGAGATGCGGCACATCGTCCCTTTCATCACCGAGACCGATTTCGTGGTCAACGGCGCCCTGGCCTACGAACTGCCGATCCACAAGAAGTACTCGTTTGCCGCCCTCAAGGAAGCGATGAAAAAGTTCGGCGAAGACCCCGGCAAGCGGGACGCCTTCCTCCGAGCCCAACGGGTCCACGAACTCCTCGACACCATCACCACCGTCGAAGACGATTCCTGCGTCCCGAAGAAGTCACTGCTCCGCGAGTTCATCGGCGGCAGCGACTACAAATATTAAGCTTTTCCCCCGCTGGGCGGAATTGTCATACCTTCCCGCCGATTCGTTCCCCTCTCCCATCTATTTCCCTGCCCGATGATCGGGTTTCTTCAGGGCGGCGAAGGCGGGCAGGCCCAGTCTGTACCAGAGCAGCACCCAGGCGGTATCGATTGTTCGTCATCGACAATGAGGATCTTGTTCATTCGGGGATTTCTGAGTTAATCAACTCCGGCTCGAAGTATTTCTGCTGGAATTTTTGGAAATTGACTTCGGGTTAACAATTATGGTAGCTTGCTGAAACGCCAATGAGAAAACGTAAATTGTTAGAAAACTTACTGGCCAGTCCAAAAAATATCCGATTTTCCGAAGCAACTGCCTGTGCCAGATTATTTGGTTTTCGATTGTCCCGCACGAAAGGCAGCCATCATATTTTCACACATCCCGATGTGCCGGAAATGGTAAACCTTCAGGATGTGGGAGGGAAAGCAAAACCATATCAGGTGAAACAATTATTGAAGATTATTGAAAGACATAACCTCCAGATGGAGGACGAATAATGCGAGATTATCATATCAACGTCTTTTTCAGCGAAGATGACAAGGGGTATATTGCCGATATACCCGACCTGCAACATTGTTCCGCTTTCGGCGCAACGCCGGAAGAGGCATTGCGGGAGGTATTACAGGCAAAAGAGGCCTGGCTGGAAGCAGCCCGGTCCGACGGAAAACCCATACCGGATCCTCAATTTCGTCCCCTGATTTATCAAGTTGCTTAATTGGCCGGGCATTTAACCAATCTTGCTTGCCTGGTGAACCGGGCCACGGCTAAAGCCGTGGGCTACGCGGGACGGTTACGTTTCAGGGCGCGAAGGAGGTCGCGGGCCTCGTCGATCTTCAGGACCAGGACGGCAAGGGCGAAGACGGTGAGACCGGCGGCGACCGGTACGGCGACCGAGAGGATCCGGGCCGGGAGGGCCGCGGCCGGGAGCCGGGGCGAGATCAGAATCAGACTGTAATGGCAGGCCAGGGCCATCGCCGCCGTGGTCGGGAGGAGGCGGATGAGGAAAGCGAGCAGTTCCTTCCCCCGGATCATCCCCAGTCGCCGGCGGAAGAGCCAGTAGAGGGCACCGGCGTTGAGGAGGGCGGCGATGCTGGTCGAAAGCGCGAGGCCGCCTTCCCGGAAGTGTTCCCTCAGCCAAGGGTTGAAGACCACCGCCAGGTTCAAGCCGAGGTTGAGGAGCATCGCGCAGAAACCGATCTTGACCGGCGTTTTGGTGTCCTGGCAGGAGTAAAACCCCTGGGTGATGATCTTCAGGGCGGCAAAGGCGGGCAGCCCGAGGCTGTACCAGAGGAGCACCCAGGCGGTGGCGGCGGCGGATTCGGGACCGAATGCCCCCCGCTGGAAGATCAGGGAGATGATCGGCCGGCGGAGCACAATCAGCCCGGCCGCCGCCGGGACCGTGATCAGCAGGACGCTCCGGAGTCCGTGGGAGAAGGCGCCGATAAACTCCGCTCTCTCCCCCCGGGCCATCAGCCGGGCCATCACCGGCAGGACCGCGGTGGCAAAGGCCAGCCCGAAGACCCCGAGGGGGAACTGGACCAGCCGGTTGCCGAAAAAGAGGGCGGCCGGGGCGTTGGGCCCGATCACCAGGGCGAGGAAACCGTCGAGGGCGGTGTTGATCTGGAAGACGGCGAAGCCGAGGATCCCCGGCCCCATCAGGAGGGCGATCTTTCTCGCCGCCGGGTCGCGCCAATCGGGGATGAACTTAAAAGGGAAGCCCTTCTTCCTTAAGACCGGGACCTGGACCCCGAGCTGGATCGCCCCGCCAATCAGCACCCCGATCGCCAACCCGAAGATCCGCCGGCTCGGGTCCTCGCCGAACCGGGGGCAGATGAAAAAGAGGGAGGCGATCCAGACCAGGTTGAGGATCACCGGGGAGAAGGCGGGGACGGCGAAATGTCTCAGGCTGTTCAAGATCCCCATCGCCAGCCCGACCAGGCAGATGAAGAAGAGGTAGGGGAGCATAATCCTCAAGAGCCCAAAGACCAAAAGGAAGCGCTCGCTGAGTTCGAAGGTCCCGGTAATAGCCCAGATCAGGATGAACCCCAGCACCACCAGCGCCCCCAGGACCAGGGTGGAGAGAGAGAAGATGATCGAGGCCACCCGCCAGCCCGCCCCGTTTCCCCGCCGCTCCCGGTACTCGGTAAAGACCGGGACAAAGGCCGCGGTCAGGGCCCCCTCCCCCAGGAGCTTGCGGAAGAGGTTGGGGATGGTGAAGGCGACAACGAAGGCCGAGAGGGCGGTGCCGGTCCCGAAGACCCCGGCGGTCAGGATATCCCGGACCAGCCCGAGGACCCGGCTGACCAGGGTGGCGCCGCCGACCACGGAGGCGGAACGGGTGACCTGATGGCTGGTCTTTCGTCCGGCGGAGGCTTTTTCCCCTTGACCGGGGTGGGAATTGTTCATATAGTCCGCTTTGATTGAATACCCAGAGGTTCCGGTTTATTCAAAATAATGCAACATACACATTAATCGCTATCGGGATCGAGATCCTGTTTGCCGAGGGTTTTGTTAAGGAAGTCGATAGCGATAGCGATTCAGAAAAACCAAAGCCACGTTATTACAGGAGATAGTTACTATGCCCCAGTCAGCATCAGCCGCCAAGCGGCTGCGCCAGAACGAAGTCCGGCGGGAGAGAAACCGCTCCGACCGGTCACGGCTCCGCTCCCAGCTCCGCGCCTTCGAGAAAGCGGTCAAAAGCGGCGACCGCGACCAGGCCCGGAAAGAACTGCTCGACTCCCATTCTATGCTCGACCGGGCCGCCGGGAAGGGCCTGGTCAAGAAGAATTACAGCGACCGGAAGAAATCCCGGCAGACCCGTTCCCTCAATTCGCTCGCCGCGAAAACCGATCCCGCTGTAGATACTGCGGAGTGAGGCCGGGGACTACTTAACCCGCCTCCGCCAGGTCGATCAGCAGACGCTCCAGGGCCAGGCGGGGGTCTTTCTCCCCCCCTTTCAGGGCCCAATCCGTCTCCACCAGCCGCCGGTACCAGAAAGCAATCCGGGGGGAGGAGAGCTTCTTCACCTGCCGGAGAAATTGTTCCCGGTAGTAACGGACCCCGGCCGCTTCCAGGACTGTTTGAGGATCCTTGGTTCGCTCCCAGGCGTCCACCCCCAGCCAGAGCTTCCTGACCGATCCGGTAACCAGGGCAAAGATTCTCAGAGGGGCCTCGCCCTCGTCGAGGAGCCGGTTGAGGATGGCCAGGGCCTCCCCGGCCCGGCGCCCAGCCGCCATTTCCGTCAGGTCAAAGACCGAACCTTCCTCGCCGACTCCGACCAGATCGCGGACTGCCTGATCGGTGACCCGACCTTTTCCTCCCTGGTAGATCGCCAGCCTCTCCAGGCCGCCGGCCAGCGCCCCCAGGTCATTCCCGGCGGCCAGCGCGCACTGCTCGACCTGTCCCCGGGAGAGGGTCAGCCCACGCCGGGACGCCTCCCGGTTGATCCAGGCGGACAGCTTATCTTTTCTTAAAGGCGAGAAGTTGACCAAATACTTTCCGGGGAGGTATTTCTTTCCCTTCCACTCCTTTTGCGGCTTGTTGACCAGGAAGACCAGGCAGGAGGCGGGATCGGGATCGTCGAAATAATCCTTCAGTTTCCGCCATTGTTCCGCGGAAAAGGACTCCGCCCCGTCAACCACAACCAACCGGGCGGAGCGGCCCACGCCGGTCCCGGCGGAGAAGAGGTCCCAGGCCGGGGTCCGGGCGGCGTCGAGGACCCGGGCGGGATCGGCTTCCCCGGGGGGGAAGTACTCGTAGTTGAGGGAATTATCGTCCCCGGACAACAGGCGGCGTTTGAGATCGGAGAAAAACTCGCGCTGGCGGTAGCCGTCCTCGCCGACCAGGCAATAAACGGGGAGGAGTTTTTTCATAATGGAGGACGCGCCTTACACTGACCGAACCGGAAAAGTCTTAAGGGACCGAAAGGCCATAAAGGGAACCCTGACGGCCGGGCGACGGTGCTACCAGATCGAGACTACCACGTCGACGATATTCCGGGCCAGGTCCTGATAGGCCCGGGGCCGGGCGGCTTCTTCCGCCGAGGGGAGGTCCCCCTCCAGGTAGAAATCGGTATATCCCTGGACCTCCTGTCCCCGGAGCAGGTCCTCCCCGGTCGAACGTTCCCGGAAGGTAATGACCGCGTTGACGTAGAGCCGGTACTCCTCGACGTCGCTCTCGTCCCGGCCGGTATAGCCCAGCACCCGGCGGTCCCAGGCGATAATCTTCCCCGTCACCACCGTGTCCGCCTCCTCCTCCGCCACCGGGCGGAGGTTACCATCCTGCCGAAAGCGGGTGATCACCGCGTCGGTGATATCCATTTCGATCCCCGGCTCGTAGGTTTCGTTTTCGAAAGTGGGGACGTAAACCGTCCGGAGGTGATTGGGAAGGGTGGTCCCGAGGCGGTAGGGGCCGCAGGAAGAGAACAGGAGCGCGGTCAGAATCAGGAGACCGAATCTGGACGGTCTCAACCCGGTTTTTCCTGTCCTTGAGTCGATCATTGGCGGTATCTGCTTAATCTCCCGCGAGTTCATCAAGTTTCTCCCGGGCGGGGCCGGCGTATTTCGATTCCGGGTATCGCTCCGCCACTTCCCGGTAGTAGATCCGGGCGCCGGTCGGCGAGCCTTTGCTTTCATAATACCGGGCGATATCAAAGGCCTTTTTCGCCTTCCGGTCCGTCAGTTCGACGATCATCTCCTCCGCCCGGGCCCGGCGGGGATCTTCGGGAAACGAGTGGATGAAACGCCGCAGGTTCCGGACGGCCTCGTTCACCTCCCGCTGGTCATAATCGGCCCGGAGGGCCTCCTGATAATAACATACCCCGGTCTGAAAAAGCGCCGGAGGGATGACCTCGGCTCCGGGGTAATTGACCAGGACCTGCTCGTACTCCAGGATCGCCTCCCGGTAATCCCCTCGCAACTGGAATGACCTGGCCAGACCGAACTGGGCCCGGGGGGAGACCTGGCTGAAGGTGGCGTTATTCAGGATCGTCCGGAATATCTCCTCCGCCCGGCCGAGGCCGGAACGGATTTTCACGAAGAGGAACGGGCGTTTCCGCCCCTGGAGATAGGCCTCCCCGATCTCGTACTGGCGGCTGAGGATTTCGCCCAAGTTGCCTTTGCCGGGGAATTCCTCGAGCAGGATTTGGTAAGCCCGGAAAGCCCCGTAGAGGTCATCGAGTTCCTCCAGGCAGACCCCGACCCGGAACTGGGCCTCGGGGCCCTGGGGGGAGCGGGGATAATCCTCGACCAGTTCCCGGTAGATTTTCAACGCCCGCTTCCATTCGTCCTCCGCCTCCCGGGCCTGCCCTTCCTCCCAGAGGATCCGGGCCGCCCGGAGATCCGGGTCTTCCCCCGCCGCCAGCGGGTCGATCTCGACCCCGGTCCCCCGGCAGGCCGCCAGGAGGAGGGGAAGCAGGAGGAGAGCCGCGGCCGGATAGATTAAAAAGCGCGTTTTCATTTCTCGAGATACTATAGGAAGTTTTCCCGGAAGAGACAACTTTATTAAACCGCCAACACCCCCGCGTATATCAATATCGCCAACGCGAGTCGGCTGTAAATGCCGGCCATCAGGTCGTCAAGCATCACGCCCCAGCCGGCCGGGACCTTCTCCAGCCGGCGGGTGGGAAAAGGTTTGGCGACATCGAAGAACCGGTTGAGGATGAAGCCGGCGGCCAAAAGCGCCGGGTTTACCGGGAGGGCGATAAAGGTGATGAAGACGCTGAAAACCTCGTCGATCACGATCCGGGGATCGTCCCGCTGCCGCCATTCCTTCTCCGCCCGGGTCGCGACCTGGACCCCGACCAGGAAAAAGACCGCCAGAAAGATCAGGTAACCGGCCCGTAAGCCTCCCCAAGTTTCCGGGACAAATCCGGGAAAGAAAAGCCGGAGCAGGAGGTACCCCCCTACCCCGCCGGCGGCGCCGACCGTCCCCGGGGCAACCGGGGAATAGCCGAGGCCGAAAAATCCGGCCAGGAACCTGATCCCCCGGCCCCGTTTCCGGGCGGCCGGGGTCATCGGCTTTTCTCCACGGGGGGGGGAGACTCTTTCCCGGGGCGGGGGGAATCTTCGGTCAGGTCGGCGAGGAAGCGGGTGTTCCGAAACAGGTAGTAGCCGCCGGAAATGATGGTAAAGGCCGCGGTAATCGCGACCAGGGTCAGGACCAGGGGCCGATACTCGGCCATCTCGATCCGGGAATCATAATAGAGACAGAGATAGACCAGGATAGCCGAGACGGTAATCACCTGGGTGAGGGTCTTGTGCTTCCCCCAGCGGCCGGCGGGGATGATCTTTCCCTTCCCGGCCGCCACCAGCCGCAAACCGGTGATCGCGAACTCCCGGCTGACTATGATGATCACCAGCCAGGCGGGGAGCCGGACTTCCTCAAGCCCGACGAAGATGATGAAGGCCGAGGTAATCAGGATCTTGTCGGCCAGGGGGTCGAGCAGTTTGCCGGCGTCGGTGATCTGGCCCCGGGTCCGGGCCAGGGCCCCGTCGAAGAAATCGGTGATCATCGCCAGGACAAAGATGATCAGGGCGGCGGTATAGTTGCCGGTAAAGGAGACCGTGAGGAGGACGACAAAGAGCGGCGTCGCCAGAAGACGGGCAATCGTCAGTTTGTTGGGCAGATTCATAGACAATTTTCCTGGGAAAATTCTCGATCATTATATCCCGGCAAATTTGGAATTCAAGGAATACTTCTCCCCGGAAAGGCGGCGCGCGGAATAACCCGGAGGCAGCCGGATTCAAGACCCCTCGATCCTGACCCCGTAAAGATCGTACGGGGAGGATCCGGTTACCCGGACCCGGACCATCTCCCCGGCCTCGATCCCCTCCCCTTCCACCACCACCAGCCCATCGACCTCGGGGGCCTGGAATATCGCCCGGCCGACCATCAGGGGACTTCCCGGCTCGGGGAACGGGCCGTCGATCAGGACCTCGATGGTTTCTCCCCGCCGGAGACGGAGCCGTGCGGCGGAGACCTCCCGCTGGACCTCCATCAGGAACTCCCGGCGGCGGTTGGCGAGCGGGACGGGGGAACCAGGTCCGCAGCGGTAGGCGGCCGCCCCCCGCTCCCGGGAGTAGGCGAAGACCCCGAGGTGATCGAATTTTTCCCGGCGGATAAAGGCGGCCAGTTTCTCGAACTCGGACTCGCCTTCCCCGGGGAAACCAACCATCAGGGTGGTCCGGAGGCTGATTCCGGGGACCAGTTCCCGGGCCCGGTCGATCACCTCCCGGATCCGGCGGGAATCGATCTTCCTCCCCATCCGTTTTAAGATCCCGTCGTCGATATGCTGGAGCGGGATATCGAGATAGGGGCAGACCTTGGGCAGCTCGGCGACCGCCCGCAGGAGGCCGGAGTCAACGTGCCGGGGGTGGGAGTAAAGAACCCGGATCCAGTCGAGGGAGTCGATAGCCTGGAGTTTCTCCAGCAGGCGATCCAACCCCCGCCGGCCGGGAAGGGAACGGCCGTAGCGGGCGGTGTCCTGGGCGATCAAAACCAGCTCCCGCGCCCCCCGGTCGGCCAGCCGCCGGGCCTCTTCCAGGATCCGGGAGGGGGGGCGTTCCCGGTAAGGCCCGCGGAGGGCGGGGATCAGGCAGTAGGAACAGCGGTTGTCGCAGCCGTCGGCGATCCGGAGATAACCCCAGTGGCGGGGGGTGGAGACCAGGCGGGGGAGGTCTTCATTGACGGGGAAATGGGGAACCGGGCGGAGGGAAAGCCGGGCCGGGTCCGGGTCGGTGAGCAGCCGGCCCAATGAACCCGCCTCCCCGACCCCGAGGAGGATATCGGCGTCGGGGAATAATTTCCCGGCTCTCTCCCCGCAATACTGGATTAGGCATCCGGCCACCACCAGGATTCCCCCGCTTCGGCGGCGCCACCGGGACGCCCGCCGGATCGCTTCCCGCCCCTCGCGGCGGGAGGAACGGAGAAAACCGCAGGTATTGACGACCACGATATCCGCCTCCTCCATCCGGACGGTGGGCCGGAAATGTTCGGGGGGCAGGGAGCCGAGCATCGTCTCGGAATCGACCAGGTTCTTGGCACAGCCGAGACTGATCAGGCAGATCCGGCGGAACGGCGGCGGAGAGGATATGGACATTGTGATACTTGGTGGCAATAATTCTGCATCTTGAACCGATTTCAGTCGGGACGCGAAGAAGGCAGCACGGACATTCCTGTCTGTGGAAGCCTGGCCACGGGCAGGAATGCCTGTGCTACTCTGGAGCCGGGACCGGGATCTTTTCCAGGGTCCCGGGGGCGTAGGGGTCGTCAACCTGGAGAAATTCCGCCGCCGCCTGCCGGCGGGTTTCCATCCCCCGGAAGAGGAGGAGACCGCCCCAGACCAGAAGGGCGAGGACCAGCAAAACCCCGACCCCGGTCAGCAGGGTCTTCCAGCGGAGCCCGGGGAGGAACGGCGGAGATTCCGGCTTCTGTTCCGAGAAGACCGCCTGGGGTTCCTGAGACTGGAAACTCTCCTCGTAGAACTGGAGGAGCAGGGAATAATCCAGCGAGAGGTAATGCCCGTATATCTTCAAAAACCCCTTCACGTAGGCGCGGGGGGGGAGCCGGGTATAATCACCCTCTTCCAGGGCCCGGAGATACTCGATCTTGATCTTGGTCGCCGCCGCCGCCTCCTCGAGGGAGACGCCCTTTCCGGTCCGGGCTTTATTCAGTTGTTCGCCAAGGTATTCCATTGAACAAGTTTAAAGTGACAAAAGTTTAAAGTGACTAAAGTAGGGGCGAGGTATGCCTCACCCGCAGAATTCAAAATGCCTGAAATTACAGATGTGACGGCTACTCTTCTTCCTCTTCCTCTTCTTCTCCCATTCCGGTGCCGTCGCCGGCGTAGGTCCCGATCAGGATATCCCGGGCCTTGGTTCCCTTGTAGGGGCCGACCACGCCTTTCTGCTCCAGTTGGTCCATCACCCGGGCGGCCCGGGAGTAGCCGATCTTCAGCTTCCTCTGGAGCATCGAGACCGAGGCCTGGTCGGTCTTCCGGATGACGTCGATCGCATCGTCGATCAAAACGTCGTTCCCCTCGCCGCCGGCAATATCATCAGCCGGGACGTATGGCTTCTGGAACATCTCTTTCTCGAAAGACGGCGAACGCTGGCGGGTGACGAAAGCGACGACGTTGTTGATCTCGTGGTCGTGACAGAAGGTCCCCTGGGCCCGGATCAGTTGGTCGGTGGCCGGCGGGAGGAAGAGGAGGTCGCCGGTGCCGAGCAGCTTGTCCGCCCCGCCGGCGTCGAGGACGGTCCGGGAATCGACCTTGGCCGCGACCTTGAAGGAGATCCGCCCGGGGAGATTGGCCTTGATGATCCCGGTGATGACGTCGACCGAGGGGCGCTGGGTGGCCAGGATCAGGTGGATCCCGACCGCCCGGGAGAGGTGGGCCAGCCGGGCGATCGCGGTCTCGATCTCCCTGGACGCCACCAGCATCAGGTCGGCCAGTTCGTCGATCAGGAGCACGATGTAGGGCATCGAATCCGGGAGTTCGTCGTCCGGCTCGCCCCCCTTGGCGGCCTTGATTGCCGCCCGGCGGGCGGCGTTGAAGGCGGCGATATTCCGCACCCCGGCCCGGGCGCAGAGGTCGTAGCGGTCCTCCATCTCCTTGATCACCCAGGCCAGGGCCAGGGCCGCCTGGCCGGCGTCGGTGATCACCGGGCAGAGCAGGTGGGGGAGCCGGTGGAAGGAGGCCATCTCGACCTTCTTGGGATCGACCATAATCAGCTTCATTTCGTCGGGGGTCCGGGAGAAGAGGAGGCTGACGATGATCGAGTTGATGCAGACGGTCTTCCCCGAACCGGTCGCCCCGGCGATCAACAGGTGGGGCATCGCGGTCAGGTCGGCCACGATCGGCGTACCCGAGATGTCCTTCCCGAGCGCCAGGGGGAGGACGTGGCGGCCCTTCTTGAACTCGGGCGACTCGATCATCTCCCGCATATAGACCAGGTTGGTGTTGGTGTTGGGAACCTCGATCCCGATCGCGGCCTTCCCCGGGATCGGGGCCAGGATCCGCACCGACTTCGCCTTCATCGTCAACGCGATGTCGTTGTCGAGGGCCTTGACCTTCCCCACCTTGACCCCGGGGGCGATCTGCAGCTCGTACCGGGTGATCGCCGGCCCCCGCTCGATACCCACCACCCTTGACTCGATCCCGAAATCCTCCAGCGTGCTCTCGAGGATATCGGATTCGTCGTAGGTCTTGTTCTTCAGCTCTCGCTCCGAAAGCGGCGGGGGATCGTCCAGGATATCCAGCGGCGGGAGCCGGTAGGGGGCGTTATCTCCCGAAGCGGCCGGGTTGGCCGGGGAAAAGGCGGCCGCGGCCGGGAGGGAAGCCGGACGGGATTTTTTCGGGCGGGGGGCGCTGACCCCATTGGCTTTCTTCCGGGCTTCCGCCTTCTTCAACTTCTCCCGTTCCTTCTTCTCTTCCTGCTTTTGCCGAAGCAGCGCCTCCTTCTCCTCCCGTTCCTTCTCCCGGGCCAGGCGCCGTTCTTCCCGAAGCCTTTCCTTCTCGGCTTTCCTCTCCTCCTCCTCGCGCTTTTTCCGCTCGGCGGCCCGCGCCCGGGCGGAATTCTCAACCGCGGCGCGGCCGGCCGCTCGATTCGGCGCCGGGGCGGCTGAAGCGGCCGGGAGGGGAGCGGTTTTTCTCCGCCGGGCGAAAAACTTCCGGCAGCCGCAAAGAAAAATCCCCAGGGCCCGGGCCGGGACGAGGATCGGCTTGAGCTCGGTGAGCAGGGCCAGGGGGACCAGGATCATCGAAACCAGGACCAGCCGGGAGCCGAAGGGACCGAGGGGGGAGAGGAAAGATACCGCCACCCCGCCCCACCAGCCGCCCAGACCCATCCCCTCCAGCTGCTTCCCCAGCCAGGCGGGGGGAAAGGTGGTCTGGAGGTCGAGGAGGGGCGAGAGGCCGGCCACGATCAGCAGGCCGTAGAAAAACTTCAGGCTGACCGGCCGGGGCGGCCGGTTCCGGGGGAGGAGGAGGACAATCCCTTCGGCCAGGATCAGCGCCGGGATAACCAGGGACCCGGCGCCGAGCACGAGATAGAGGGCCAGGGCCAACTCGGCCCCGACCCGGCCGCAGTAATTATAGATTATCCCGTCGCCCCGGGCTCCCGCGGCGTCGCCGGGATGATAGGAGAGCAGACTGACGGCGACAAAGATCCCGACCGCGATCAGGATCAGACCCAGGGCCGGAGAATGTCGCTTCTCCATTAAACCAGCTCGCTTATATTATTCGGAAGACTGGACCTGCTTGTGGCTGAGCTTGATCCGGCCGAGGTTGTCGATCGCGATCACCTTGACCTCCACCGAGTCTCCTTCCTTCATCACGTCCTCGACCTCTTTCACCCGGTGTTCGGCCAGTTCGGAGATATGGCAGAGCCCGTCCTTTCCGGGCAGGATCTCGACAAAGGCCCCGAACTGCTTCACGGTCTTGACCGTGCCCCGGTAGGTCTTGCCGACTTCCACCTCGGCCACCATCATCTCGATGGTCTCCCGGGCGTTCCGGGCCGCCTCGATATCGGAAGAAGCGATCGAGATAAAACCGTCGTCCTCGATATCGATCTTCACGCCGGTCTTTTCCATCGCCTTGATATTCTTCCCCTTGGGGCCGATGATCAACCCGATCTTGTCGGGGTCGATCTGGATGGAGAGAATCTTCGGCGCGTAGGGGGAGATCTCCTCCCGGGCTTCCGGCTGGACCTGGTTCATCTTCTCCAGGATATGGAGCCGGGCGATCCGGGACTTGTCGAGAGCCTGTTTCATTATATCCCGGGTAATCCCGGCGATCTTGATATCCATCTGGAGGCCGGTCACCCCCTCGGCCGTCCCGGCCAGCTTGAAGTCCATATCGCCCAGGGCATCCTCGGAGCCGAGGATATCGGTCAGGATCACGTTCTGGTCGCCTTCCTTGAGCAGACCCATCGCGATCCCGGCGACCGCGGTCTTCATCGGGACCCCGGCGTCCATCAGGGCGAGGCTGCCCCCGCAGATGGAGGCCATCGAGGAAGACCCGTTGGAGGAGAGGATATCGGAGACCAGCCGGATCGTATAAGGGAACTCGTCCTCACCCGGCAGAGCCGGGGTCAGGGAACGTTCGGCCAGGGCTCCGTGCCCGATCTCTCTCCGTTTCGGACCGAAACTGGGCCGGGCCTCCCCGGTACAGAAGGGGGGGAAGTTGTAGTGAAGCATAAAGCGCTTCTTCTTCTCCTCTTCCTCCAGACCGTCGATCCGCTGCCGGTCGGAGACGGTTCCCAGGGTGGCCAGGACCAGGGCCTGGGTCTCCCCCCGGTTGAAGATCGCCGAACCGTGGGTGCGGGGGAAGACCCCGACCCGGGAAGTGATCTCCCGGATCTGATCGGGGTTCCGGCCGTCAACCCGGACGCTCTTTTCCAAAATCATCCGCCGGCTGTATTTCTTCAGGGCGGCCTTGAAGGCGGCGCTGAAGGCCCAACCTTCCAGTTCCGGGTTCTCGGTCAGCAGGCCTTCCCGGACGCTCTCCTTAACCTCGGAGAGGGCCTGGCTCCGTTCCTTCTTCCCCCGGATCTCCAGGGCCCGGGAGATACCCTCGGCGGCCCGTTCGTCGACCGTCTTCACCAGTTCCTCCGGCGGGACCTGGAGAACGAATTCCCGGGGAACGGGCGCCACCTCGGCGCGCATTTCATTCTGGAGATCGATCATCGGACCGAGGGCCCCCTGGCCGAACTCGAGCGCGCGGAGAATCGTCTCCTCGTCGAGCCCGTCGGCGGAACCTTCGACCATATTGATCGATTCTTTCGAACCGACCAACACGATATCCATCCGGCTCTCTTCCAGCTCAGCCAGGGTGGGGTTAATGATAAAATCATCGCCGATCATCCCGATCCGGACGCCGGCTACCGGGCCCCCGAAGGGGATTCCGGAGACCATCAGGGCGGCCGAGGCGCCGTTGACCGCCAGGATATCGGGGTCGTTCTGGCCGTCGGCCGAAAGCACCCAGGCCGTGATCTGGATCGCGTTGCGGATCCCCGCCGGAAAGAGCGCCCGGAGCGGCCGGTCAATCACCCGGTCGGTCAGGATCTCCTTCTCGGTCGGGCGGCCTTCCCGCTTGAAGAACCCCCCCGGGATCTTCCCCGCCGCGGGCATCTTTTCCCGGTAATCTATGGTCAGGGGAAGGAAATCCATCCCCTCGCGGCATTCCTGCGCCGCCACCGCGGCGACCAGGACTACCGTCCCCTCGCAAGCCACGGTTACCGCTCCATCGGCCTGGCGGGCCAGTTCTCCGGTGGCGACCTCCAGGGTTCTATCTCCCATCTGACAACTTCTCTTAATCTCCATAATAACTTTGTACTCCTTCTTGGATTCAATCCGTAATCTGGATTCTGTATTCTATATTCTGTATCTGCTTACTTTCTTAATCCCAGGTTGGCCACCACTTCCCGGTACTTGGCGGGCTTGGTTCTTTTCAGGTAGGTCAGGTGCCGGGCCCGCTGGCTGACCATAATCCGCAGGGACCGCTGAGAGCGAAAGTCCTTGCGATTGGACTTCATATGATCGGTCAGGACCTTGATCTTCTCGGTCAGGATGGCGACCTGGACGCCGGAAGATCCGGTATCCCGTTCGTGATAACCCAGCGCGTCGATCGCGGCCCGGGTCTTGGATTCGGTGCTGTTCATACTTTAATGCTCCTTGATTGTTAATCGTGCCCTACAGTCTTTATTACCCGGCGGACAATCAGGGGAAAGGGACGAAAAAGACCGAGGGGATCGAAAGGACACAATTGGCTAACCAACAATTCCCGCCGTCTGCCATTTCCCGCCGCCAAGAAGGGAGCGGGCTTGCCGTTCATCTTCCTTCATCCGCGAGACTAATAATTCCTCATTCTTGAATTTTATATCCTTTCTCAGCCTTTTTAGCAAGTAAACTTTTATCCTTCTCCCCCCCAGACTCCCCGACCAGTCAAAAATATGGACTTCGGCGACCACCGGACGGGGGACGGGGGCGGCGAAGGTGGGGCTGGTGCCGACATAGAGGATCCCGCCGGCGGGAGGGAACCCGGCCTCGATCTTCGCCGCGTAAACCCCGGCCGGCGGAAGCAGCTGGTCGGGGAAGAAGTTAGCGGTCGGATAGCCGAGTTCTCCCCCCCTCCCCCTGCCCCGGACCACCCGGCCGGTCAGGCAATAGGGATGCCCGAGCAGGCCGGCCACCGCTTCCACCCGGCCGGCGGCGACCTCTTCCCGGATCAGGGAACTGCGGACCTCCCGGCCGCCGATCCGGACCGAGGGGATTTCCCGGACCAGGAAGCCTCTCTCCTTCCCCCGCCGGCGGAGTAATTCCGTCGAACCGGAACGGCCGGCACCGAAGCGGAAACCCTCTCCGACGCAGATCCCCTCGATTCCCAGTCGGCCGACCAGAATTCGGTCGATAAAATCCTCGGGGGGAAGCGCGGAGAGGTCCCGGTTGAAATCGATCAGCCAACAGGCGGCGATCCCGGCCCGACGAAAATAATCCAACCGCTGACCGGTAGTGGTCAGGAGCCGGTTGGCGTCCCCGGAAACTCCCAGGCGGGTATGGTTGGAGAAAGTGATGACCGCCGGCGTTCCCCGGCCGGCGGCGGCCTTGATCACGTTCCGGAGAATCTTCTGGTGGCCGAGATGGCAGCCGTCAAAATTCCCGATTCCCACCACCGGGCGGAGAGAAGTTCGGCGGAACGTGGTGAAGATTTTCATTTTACCTGAATTTTGCCCCTGGAAACGATTTCAGGCCGGACGATAGTAAGGTAGCACAGACATTTCTGTCTGTGGAAGCTTGGAGACAGGCAAGAATGCCTGCTACTCTGCCCGTGGCGCCGGAAAAATTCAAGTTTTCAGCTCCTCCTCAGCCTTGGCCACGGGGATAATCTTCCCGGCCAAATCCCCCCGGGTGCCTTCCAGGAGGCGGTCGAGGGCGGCGGCCTGGTCGACCCGGAAGGGACCGACGGCGGTCCGCCGCAGTTCTTCCAGGCAGCCCCCGGGGCCGAGAACCCGGCCCAGGTCGTGGGCCAGGGTCCGGATGTAGGTCCCTTTCGAACAGCGGACCTCGAGGCTCAGCCGGTCCGGGGCGAAGCCGGTCAATTCCAAACGGCTGATCGTCACCTTCCGGGGCGGCCGGACGACCTCCTCCCCCCGGCGGGCGATCTTGTAGAGTCGCTCCCCGCGATGTTTCAGGGCCGAGACCATCGGCGGCACCTGCTCGATCTCTCCCCGGAACCGTTCCAGGACCCGCTCGACGGCGGCCCGGTCCGGGAGACCCCCTTCGACCGACTTCAGCACCCGGCCGGTGAGGTCCTGGGTATCGGTCTCGACCCCCAGCCGGACGACCGCCCGGTATTCCTTCTCCGCCCCGAGCAAGAGCCCGGCCCGCTTGGTCGCCCGGTTGACCAGGAGGACCAGCAGCCCGGTGGCCGGGGGATCGAGACTCCCGCCGTGCCCGAGCTTGGCGATCCGGAATTGTTTCTTCACCCGGTCGACGACCCGGAAGCTGGTGATCCCGGCCGGCTTATCGACCAGGAGAAAGCCGTCCGGGATCGGTTGGTCCCGGTTCACGGACCCTCCGCCCCGGAGCTGTCCCCCAGGTTCTCCAGGTATTCCTCCACGGCGGCCAGGACCAGCAGGACCGCCCGGTCGAGATTCTGGGGCAGTTCCGCCCCGGCGGCCGCCGGGTGCCCCCCGCCGCCGAAACGGGAAGCGATCCGGTTGACGTCGATGATCTCCGGCTCCTTGGAACGGAAAGAGACCTTGACCCCGCCGCCGGGGAGTTCGGTGAAGAGCAGCGCCACCCGGGTGGAGATGATATCCCGGGGATAGGAGATCAGGTTCTCGGTGACGTCGGAACCGTCCCCGTAACGGGCCAGCATCTCCCGGTCAACCCGGAAAAAGGCGATCTGCCCCCCGGCGGCGAACTCCAGGGAGGCGAGGGCTTCGCCGAGAAATTTCAGGGGGGCGACCGAGTAGAGGTTATAGACCTTTTTGTAGATCTCGTAGGGGACCAGGCCGGTATCCACCAGCTCGGCTACCAGGCGAAATACCCGGGCCCCGGACTCGGGGGTCACCATATACTGAAATTTCCCCATATCGGTCAGGATGGCGACATAGATCGCCAAAGCGATCGGACGGGTCAACTTCACCCCCAGGGGAGCGAGGAGGTGGTAGATCATCTCCCCGACCGAGGAACTTCCCGGCTCCACCCAGGAGACATCGCCATACCCGCTGTTGGAGACGTGATGGTCGATATTGACCAGCCGGCCGACGGCGGAGAGATGCTTTTCAACCACACCCACCCGGCCGGGCCGGGGGCAGTCGAGGACGACGGCGACCTCGGGGTGGAAGGGGATTTCCCCGAAGGGAGATATCTTCTCCGCCCCGGGGAGGAAGGAGAAATTTTCCGGGATCGGGGCCTGGTTCTCGATTACCACCTCTTTTCCCAGTTCCTCCAGGATCCCGGCCAGGGCCAGCTGGGAGCCGATTGCGTCCCCGTCGGGGCGGAGGTGGGAGGTGATCAGGAACCGGGAATGCTCAAGAAAGATCTCGGTCAGGGGCGGGGGGACTTTCATCCTCGTCATCTCCTTGCCTGGCTTGGTCCAGGAGTTGGTCGATCCGGGATTCGATCTCAATCGCGGGATCGAGGGCAAAACTGATCACCGGGGTATAGCGGGCGCTCATTTGGGCCCCCAGTTCCCGCTGGAAATAGCTCCGGGCGCTGGAGAGGCCCTCCAGGGTCTTAGCCGCCTCGGCTTCTTCCCCGAGGACGCTGACGTAAACCCGGGCGCTCTTCAGGTCCCCGGCCGCTTCCACTCTCAGGATACTGACGAAACCGATCCTCGGGTCATTGGCCCCCACCCGGAGCACATCCCCCAGGATCCGCTTGACCTGTTCCTCCACCCTCAGCTGCCGGCGGCTTTTTCCTGTTCGTTCACCGGAAGGTTTCATAAATAAAATAAAAATGGAGTATGGGAATACCGGAGTGATGGATAAATGTTCAGTTACCCGCCACTCCCCTACTCCGATACTCCGTTACTCCGAATTGATCCAACCGGGAAGCTGCCCGAGCCGGAGAAGAGGGAAACCGGCCCACCTTGATTCTAAATCCCGACTCCCGGATTGTTACAGTTTCTGGGCGATCTTCTCGACCTCGTAGGCCACCAGGATATCGTCGACTTCGAAGTCCTTGAAATTGGCCAGGCTGATCCCGCAGTCCTTGCCGGCGGTTACCTCTTCCACCGTCTCCTTGAAACGCTTCAGCGAGGTCACCACGTCGGAGGCGACTTCTTCCACCCCGCGCATCACCCGGACCCGGCCCCGGCGCTGGATCTTGCCCTTCTCGACCATCGACCCGGCGACCGTACCCAATCCGGTGATCTTGAAAATTTCCTTGACCCGGGCTTCTCCCAGGATCACTTCCTTGATCTCCGGCTCCAGCAGCCCTTCCAGGGCCTTGCGGATGTCGTCGACCACCTGGTAGATCACCCGGTACCGGCGGATATCGACTCCTTCCGCTTCGGCCAGCCGGGCGACTTTCGGGGCCAACGGGACCTGGAAACCGATGATCACCGCCCCGGAAGCGGCGGCCAGCATCACGTCGGATTCATTGACCGCCCCCACCCCGGAGTGAATGATCTGGAGCTTGATCCCCGCGTTGCCTCCCGGGATCTCCCGGAGGGCCATCTCAACCGCCTCCACCGAACCCTGGACGTCGCCCTTCAGCAAAAGCGTCAGCTCCCGGACCTGGTCGTCGGCGAACTGCTGGAAGATATCTTCCAGCCTGACCCTCCGGGAGTCGTCCCAGGACTTCTCCTGATCCTCGTTCTGCCGAAGTTCGCTGATCTCCCGGGCCCGGGCTTCGTTCTCCACCACCTGGAAAGACTCCCCCGCTCCCGGGACCCCGCTCAAGCCCATAATCTCGACCGGCGTCGAAGGGCCGGCGTCGGTCACTCCCCGGCCGTTTTCGTCGAAGATGGCCTTGACCTTGGCCGAGAAAGGACCGCAGACCAGGCTGTCCCCCCGCTTCAGGGTACCCTGAGTGACCAGGACCGTGGCCACCGGTCCCCGGTCGGAGGTAAGCTTGGCCTCGATGACTACCCCGGCGGCGGGACCGTCGGGATCGGCTTTCAGTTCCATAATCTCCGCCTGGAGGAGGAGCATTTCCAGCAGCTGATCGAGCCCCGTCCCGGCGACGGCCGAGACCTCGACCACGATCGTATCTCCCCCCATCATCTCGGGGTTGAGCCCCCGTTCGGCCAACTGGCGCCGGACCCGGTCGGGACGGGCGGTGCTCTTGTCGATCTTGTTCAGGGCGACCACGATCGGAACCCCGGCCGCCCGGGCGTGGTTGATCGCTTCCTCGGTCTGGGGCATCACGCCCTCATCGGCCGCCACCACCAGGATCACGATATCGGTCAGGTTGGCTCCCCGGACCCGCATCGTGGTGAAGGCGGCGTGGCCGGGGGTGTCGAGAAAGGTGATGGTCCCCTTTTCGGCGGCCACCCGGTAGGCCCCGATATGCTGGGTAATCCCCCCCGCCTCGCCCGCCGTAACCCGGGACTTCCGGATCTGGTCGAGGATCGAGGTTTTCCCGTGGTCGATGTGCCCCATCAGGGTTACCACCGGGTTGCGCGGCCGGAGGTTCGCCCCCGCCGGCGGCGCCGGGCGGACCGGCGGTTTCTCCCGTTCCGGGGATCCGGAGGTCTCCGTCTTCTCGGGAACAAAGGGAACGATTTCCCGGCCGTACTCGCTGCCCAGGATCACGGCCGTCTCCTCATCGAGAAACTGGTTCAGGGAGGCGAAGACCCCCATCTCGAGAAGTTTCTTGATCAGGATATTCGGCTTCCGGCCGATATATTCGGCCAGCTGCCGGACGGTAACCGGGAACTTGACCACCACCACCTCCAGGGAAGCGGCCGGTTCGGCGGGCGGGGGCGGGGCCGCCGGCTCTTCGGCCTCCCGGACCGGCTCTTCGGCCGGGGGAGCCGGTATTTCCTCCGCTTTCTCTTCCCCCGGAGGGGGACCGGAGATGACTTCCCGGACCCGGGCCTCCTCTTCCTCGCTTAAGGAGGATGAGTGGGAGGCGACCTCGATCCCCATCTCCTTAAGGCGGGAGAGGAGTTCCTTGCTGGTCAGGGATAATTCCTTGGCTAGGGCGTATACTCGCATAAACAATACTCTTTAACTTTTCTCGGTTTTCTCGGCCGCTTCCCGGGCGATCCGGATCAGTTCATCGGCGGTCTTCTCCCCGATTCCTTCCACCTCCATCAGGTCGGCGGGGTCGGAGATGGCGATCACCGGCAGGCCGATAAAGCCGGCTTCGACCAGTTTCCGGGCCATCTTCTCCCCCACCCCCGGGATGTCGGAGAGGGCGGCAATCGCCGACTTCACGCCCTTGAGGACCTCGCCTTCCCGGTAGATATCGATCTTCCAGCCGGTCAGGCGGGAGGAGAGCCTGACATTCTGACCCTTCTTCCCGATCGCCAACGAGAGCTGGTCCTCGTCCACGATCACCTCGCACTCCCCCTTGGCCGGGTCGATGGTGACCAGTTTTAGCTTGGCCGGGCTGAGGGCGTTGGTGATGTAGGTGACCGGGTCTTCGTCCCAGCGGATGATGTCGATCTTTTCCCCGTTCAGTTCCCGGACCACGGCCTTGACCCGGTTGCCGCGCAGGCCCACGCAGGCGCCGACGCTGTCCACCTTGTCCTGGACCGAAAAGACCGCGATCTTAGTCCGGTAGCCGGGTTCGCGGGCGATGTCCTTGATCTCAACCGCGCCCTCGTCGATCTCCGGCACTTCCAGCTCGAAAAGTCTTTTTACGAAGTTGGGGTGGGTCCGGGAGAGAATTACTTCCGGCCCCTTGGCCCCGTCGCGGACCGCCAGGATGTAAACCCTGACCCGGCTCCCCAGCCGGTAGTCCTCGTGGTGGCATTGCTCCCGCGGGGGCATCACCCCCTCGGTCCTTCCCAGGTCGATAATCACGTTCTGTTTTTCGTGGTGGCGGACCACCCCGCTGATGATCTCCCCGACCCGGGACTGGAACTCGCCGAAGACCACGTCCTTCTCCGCTTCCCGGATCTTCTGGACCACCACCTGCTTGGCGGTCTGGGCGGCGATCCGGCCGAAATTTTTCGGGGTGACTTCCTTGACCACTTCGTCGCCGAGTTTGGCCCCGGGCTCGAGCTTGACCGCCTCCTCCAGGGTGATCTCCCCGAAGGGGTCGCTGACCCAATCGGTGACGATCAGGCGGGAGAAGGCCCGGATGTCTCCGGTCTTGGGATCGATCGTCACTTCCAGTTCCCGAGCCGGCCCGATGCTCTTCTTCGAGGCCGACACCAGCGACGACTGGATCGCCTCGAGCAGGACTTCCCGGGAGATACCTTTCTCCCGCTCCATACTATCGAGGACGGCAATTAAATCGGCGTTCATAATTTCACCTTCTTACTATATCAATTAACCCGGTTGATCCGGGATATCGGGCTCTTGACGGGACAACCCGTGATAAATCAAAAGAGTGGGCTGGTTACCCACTCTTCGCGGTACCAAAACCATAATCCCCCACCGAATCCTAGCTATTAAAATCCATTTATCCCCTCCGCGTCAAGGGAAAATCTGATTAAACTTCCCGGGCGGGGGCCGGGGCCGGGGAAAATCGGGGGAGAAGAACTATCCCGGGGGGGGCAGACGCCAGGGGGCGAGGACCTTGTCCAGGACCCCGGGTCCTTGAAACCAGGCCAGAACCAGGCCGTAATTAGTGACCGGGACCTTCAGGGATTCCAGTTCCCGGACCCGGGCCAGCATCCGCTGGGGGGTGATCATACAGCCCCCGCAGTGGATAATCAGCCGGTATTTCCGCAGTTCTTCCGGATCCTTGAACTCCCGCCCGAAGTTATGTTCCAGTTTCACCCCGGGAAAACGCTCCCGGAAAAGTCGGGGAATCTGGACGGTGCCGATATCCTCCCCGATCCGGGAGTGGTTGCAGGCCTCGGCAATCAGGACCCGGTCCCCGGCCCGGAGATGTTTGAGGACCCCGGCGCCCCGGGCGAAGAGATCGATCCGGCCCCGGGTCTGGTAGTTGGCCATCACGATTGAGAAAGTGGTCAGTTCGACCTCGGGGGGACACCAGGCGGCGGTCAGGTCGAGCGCCTGGGAATCGGTGACGATCAGCCGGGGCGGCCGGGGGAGACCGTTGATCAGGCCGAGAAAGCGGGCTTTTTCCGCCTCCCGCTCCCCGGGACGCCGGGAACGGCCGCGGCCGAGATCGAGACGGAAAGAGATCGGGTAAGCCCAGTTCCGGGTGACGTATTCCTCGACCATCGCCTGGGGCCGGAGCAGCCGCCCGGCGGGGGTCTCCACGTCCATCGGGATCACCAGGAGGTAATACTCGTCCCGCTTGAGCGACGGGAGGAGGGGTGCCGGGAAGTTCCGGGAACGGTAATTTTCTTTTACGAATTTCAGCAATGGCGGACGGTTGCCGGGATCGACCACGGAGAGGGCGATCCGGGGGAACAATTTCAACTCGGGGAGAGACTCCTCCAGGGCGGGGATTTGCTCCCGGTCTTCGGACCGGAAGAGATTGTAAACGGGAAAAAGGGCGACCGCACGGTTCCGGGCCCGCCTGACGACCTCCCGCTCCGGGCCGAATTCCTTCGAGGCGGGGTCGATCGCCAGCAGGACCAGGTCGCATTCCTCGAGCAGGTTCAGGACCTTTTTCCGCTTTTTTTCTCCCAGCCCGGACTCTTCGTCAAGGCCGGCCGTGTCGTAGAGCTTGACCGGGCCCAGCCCGTGAATTTCCTGGACGGCCACCCGGGTATCGGCGGTGGTCCCGGGGAAGGGATCGACAATTGAAGTTTCCTGCTGGGTGAGCAGGTTGATCAGGCTGCTCTTCCCGGAGTTCATCTTCCCGAAGATCCCGATCTGGTCGCGTTCGATGGTGGTCATTGTGGGGAGTGGGGAGTTGGGAGTTGGGAGTGGGATACGGAATTCAGAATCCAGGATTAAGAATTGGGAATACAGAATAAGAATAGCAGGATACAGAATCCAGGATTTCCTTCACGGATTACTCGTAGCGGAGGGCCTCGATCGGGGAGAGGCGGGCGGCCTGGCGGGCCGGCCAGAGCCCAAAGACCAGGCCGACCAGGACCGAGAAGGCGCCGGCCAGGATCACCGAGAACGGGGTCACCCGGACCGTCCACCCGGCCAGGGAAGAGAGGAGCCAGGAGATCCCGGCCCCGAGGAGCACCCCGGCCAGGCCGCCGCTCAGGGTCATCACCACCGCCTCGATGAGAAACTGGACCAGGATGTCTTTCCGGGAGGCTCCGACGGCCTTGCGGATCCCGATCTCGCGGGTCCGCTCGGTGACCGAGACCAGCATAATATTCATAATCCCGATCCCCCCCACCAGCAGCGAGATGGCGGCGATCGAGCCTAAGAGCATACTCATCGTCCGGGTGGTGGACTGGATCGTCTCCTGGATCTCGGCCATATTCCGGATCTGGAAAGAATCCTCCCGGTCCGGGCCCAGGCGGTGCCGCTGGATAATCAGCTGCCGCAGCTCCTCCTCGGCCGCCTCCATCCGGCCGGCGGCGGCGACCTCGACGTCGATGGAATCGACGTAGTCCTTGCCCATCACCCGGTACATCGCGGTGGTGATCGGGATCAACACCTCGTCGTCGAGATCCCGCCAGGTGTGGCTGCCCTTTTCCGGGAGGACCCCGACCACCCGGAAGTTCTGGCGGTTGATCCTGATCTCCGCCCCCACCGGGCCGGCCTCCCCGAAAAGCTCCCGGACGACGGTCGCCCCGAGAACCGCCACCCGGTCCCTTCTCCGGAGTTCATCCCCGGTAAAAAACCTCCCCTCGACCGGCTCCGCCGACCGCATATCCGGATAATCGACCCCCACCCCCTGAAGCCGGGTATTCCAGTTTCTATTCCCCCGGACCAGCTGCCCCCGGCCGGAGACCGAGGGGGAGACCCGCCGGATATCGGGCAGCTTCCCCATCGCTTCGGCGTCCTGGAGGGTGAACCGGGTCACCGAACCGGTCTCCATCCTCACCCCGCGGACGGTCCGGGATCCGGGCCGAACCATCAGGAGGTTGGAGCCGAGCCGGGCCAGGTCGCGCTCGATCGCCTCCTTGGCCCCCGCTCCCAGGGCCAGCATCGCGATCACCGCCCCGACCCCGATCAGGATCCCGAGCATCGAGAGGAAGGAGCGGAGCCGGTGGGAGAATACCGCCCGGAGGGACTCGCGGAGATGATCTTTTAAGACCGCCCGGCCGGAATGGGAAACCGGGCAGGACTCCGCGGGTGGAGGTTCGGGCCAGACCGCCCCGGGCGCCGCCGGCTTCCCTTCCCGCCGGCGGTCGGAGACGACTTCCCCGTCCCGCATCCGGATAACCCGGCCGGCCCGCCCGGCCAGCCGTTCCTCGTGGGTGACCATAATCACCGTCTTGCCCCGGCGGTTCAAGCTCTCCAGCAGCGAGATGATCTCTTCCCCGCTGACGCTGTCGAGGTTGCCGGTCGGTTCGTCGGCGAAGATAATCGCCGGATCGTTGACCAGGGAACGGGCGATCGCCACCCGCTGGCGCTCCCCCCCGGAGAGTTCATTGGGCAGGTGGCCGGCCCGGCCGGCCAGGCCGACTTCCCGGATCCGGGCCAGCGCTTCGGAGCGGCAGGAACTCCGCCCGGCGTAAATCAGGGGCAGCTCGGCGTTCTCCAGGGCGGTATTGATCGGGAGAAGGTGAAACTGCTGGAAGACAAAACCCATCCGCCGGTTCCGGAGATAGGCCAGCCGGTTGTCGGAGAGACCGCCGACGTCTTCCCCCTCCAGGCGGTAGGACCCCCCGTTGGGGCGGTCGAGGAGGCCGAGGATGTGGAGAAAGGTGGACTTCCCGGAGCCGGAGGGGCCCATCACGGCCACGAACTCCCCCCGGGAGATCGAGAGAGTGCAGCCGGCCAGGGCCCGGACCGTGGTCGGCCCCAGTTGATAGGAGCGGCTGACATCAACCAACTCAATTATCGGATCGCCAACCATAACCGCAATCCTCAAAAAATATGAACCGCAAAGAACGCAAAGAACGCGGAGGGTAAAAAGAGTTTTGGTAACACATTAGCTTTATAAAAATTCCTAATCATTCCCAAGTCTTCATCTGTCATTGCGAGGAGCCGAAGGCGACGAAGCAATCTCTTTACCCGAACCAGATTGAGATTGCTTCTCCGTCTTCCGTCTTCCGTCTAAAGCCGGATAAAAAAGCCGGATCGCAATGACAATCAGTGGTGGTATAGATAGCAGCAGTTATTTTAAAAGGCTAAAGTGTTACAAATATTCTTTGCGTTCTTTGCGGTTCAATATTTATTGGTCGGGGGGAGTCAGCGCCGGCGGTTGGGCATAAAGGGGTTCTGGCCGCCGGCCCGGTCGCCCGAACCGGCCCGTTGGCGGGAGGCGACCAGGACCCGGGTCTCCGAAGCCAGGCCGGAGACGATCTCCACCCGGCCGCCGGTGGTGATCCCGGTTCGGACCGGGATCCGGCGGGGCGGACGATTCCCATCGACGGCGGCGAGGACGAAATCCCCCTCCCGGGATTGTTCCACCGCCTCCAGGGGAAGAGTCAGGACATTCCTCTTGATCTCCCGGACGATCTCGACGTTGGCGGTCATCCCCGACCGGAAGACCTCGGGGACGGCGGCGGGGAGGATATCGACTTCGTAGATGGTCACGTTGCTGACCACCTGCGACTCGAAGGCGATATGATCGACCGTGGAGGGGACCTTCGTCTCCGGGTAGGCGTCGAGACTTATTACCGCCTCCTGCCCCTCTTTCACCTTGCCGATATCGGTCTCGTCAACCTGGGCTTTCACGATCAGCCGGTCGGAGATGACCAGGACCACGTCATTGGCGGTCACGGTCTGTCCCGGTTCCACCGCCCGGACGATCACCTCCCCGGCGATCGGGGCGATCAGGGGGCTGGGCCGGTAAACCTCCTCCCAGTAACGCAGGGTCTCCTGATCCCGGAAACGGGCGGCGTCGAGGAGGGAGGCCCGGTCGGTGGAACTGATCACCGCGAGGATCGACCCCGCCTCCACCCGGTCGCCTTCCCGGACCATAATCTCCTCCATCCTCCCGGCGATCGGGGGCTTGACCTCGAGCCGGTTCTGGGGTTCGACCACCCCGGTGGTGGAGATGGTGATCTTAAGATCCTCCCGTTCGGGGGAGATCTCCCGGTAAACCGGCCCCTCCCCTCCCCGGCCGAAGAAATACCAGCCCGTCCCGCCGGCAACCGCCAGAACCGCCAAGAAAATAAATAATTTGGTTTTCTTTTTTCTCATCACCCTGTCCTTCCCGTTGCGGCGCCTCCGGCGCGTTTTTTTTCACCGCGGAGGCGCGGAGAACGCGGAGGAAATTTAAAGTATGAATTCATAATTCCTTGCCGTCTCAATATCTTGAATGACGCTGAAACAATTTTTCAGTTGGGAAATCAAAAACAAACTCTCCGCGTCCTCCGCGCCTCCGCGGTGAATATTTTTTAGAGTGGTTAGAACTCCGGGGGTTGGCCGTCGGGGTAGCCTTCCAGGGTCACCCCGATCGCGAGCAACCAGGAGGCCTCGGCGTTCAAGGCCCCGGCCCGGGATTCCAAAAGCGACTTCCGGGATCGGACCAGGTTGTCCTCGATGATGATCCAGTTGTCGAAGGAGAGGATCCCGGTCGAGTACTGGGCTTCGGCGATCCGGGAACGTTCCCGGTCGGCCTCCTGGAAGAGGTTCCGGATAACCACCCGTTGGCGGGCGTCGAGGTAATCCTTCCAGGCTTTCTCCAGAGAAAACCGGATGTCGTGCCGACCCGACCGGAGCCGCTCTTCCGACTGGCGAAGAGCGGAGTTGACCCGGCTCAGCTCGTCGATCCGGCGCCCGCCCTCGAAGATGGGAAGGGAGAGACTCAAGCCCAGGCTCCAGCTCTCCTCGCCCGGCGGCCAGCTGGAGTCGGAACGGCCGATCCGGGCGCTGCCCGCGATCGAGGGCGAGAAATCCGCCCGGGACGACTTCACGCCGTAGCGGGCCGCCTCCAGGTCGGCCCGGAGCTTGAGGATTTCCGGGTTGAGTTCGCCAAGCTCCTCCATTCCGGGCGCGGGCTCAAGGGCGGTCTCCGGTTCGAACTCTCCCCGGGCCGTCAGAAGCCGATATTCCGACCAGCCGATCTCCTTGGAGAGTTTCTGCCGGGCGAGCCGGATATCCCGGCCGGCCTGTTCCCGGTCGAACCGGGCCTGGGCCAGGTTGGCTTCCCCCGTCAACAGCGCGCCCCGATGCTCCCGGCCGGCTTCGTAGCGCAGGCTGACCATCTCCGCCTGCTGAACCCGGCGCCGGAGGATCTCTTCGGTGATCGTCTTGAGTTCCTGGGCCTGGAGAAGTTCGATAAAGGCGAGCCGCAGGTTATAGCGGATCCGGGCGGAGACCGTCGCGTAATCGAATTGGGCGGCGATCAGATCCTGTTCGGACGCCCAGGTATCGTACCAGCTCCCGAGACCGTCGAAGAATAGCTGCGACCCCTGGACCGAGTAAGCGTAGGAAGTGTCGTCTTCATCGCGCCCGGAACGGTCAGCCGACATCGCTCCCCGGACCTGGGGCAGGAGTCCGCTCCGGGTCTGGCCGACGCGGGCCCGCGCCTGTTCCACCGACTCCCGGGCGGCCTGGAGTTCGGGCTGCCGGCGAAGCGCCTCCCGCAGACAGTCCTCCCAGGTGATCTCCTCTTCTCCGGCCGCCGGCGCCGGCAGCGGGAGGAGGAGAACCAGGATAACAAGAAAAAGGTGGCGCGGCGTCATAATCTATCTGCGGTATATTTTGAAGGTTCCGGGGAATTTCCGGAAAGATACTCCACCCCGAAATTATTTAACGCCCCCGGGGGGGGAAGGTTTAATCTATTTTTCCGGCGGGGCGATCCGCTTTCCCGCTAAGCTTGGCCGAGAAGCCGCTCGACCAGGTCCGGGACTTCCTCCGGGGGGACGGCGTGGAGTTCGTCCGAGTTCCGGGCTTTCACCTCGACCAGGCCGGTCTGGAGGAATTTCTTCCCCACGGTCAGCCGGACGGGGATCCCGATCAGGTCGGCGTCGTTGAACTTGACCCCGGCCGAGGCGGAACGGTCGTCGTAGAGGAGATCCAACCCCCGGCCGCTTAACCGGACGGTCAGGTCTTCGGCCGCCGCCGCCACTTCCGGCCGGTCGGGGGCCAGGGCCAGCAAAAGAACCTGGTAGGGCGCGACGGCGGCCGGCCAGATGATCCCCTTCTCGTCGTGGTGCTGCTCGATAATCGCGGCCACCGTCCGGCTGACCCCGATCCCGTAACAGCCCATAATCGCCGGCTGCTCCTCGCCCCGCTCGTCATTGAAGACCGCGCCCAGCGACCGGCTGTACTTGGTCCCCAACTTGAAGACGTGGCCGACCTCGATCCCCCGTCGGATGGCCAGGTTCCCGGAGCAGGAGGGGCAGCGGTCCCCGGCGGCGGCGATCGCCAGGTCGAGGTATTCCGGGATCGGGCAGTCCCGGTCGATATTGACGTGGCGGAGGTGAAGATCCTCCCGGTTGCCGCCGGTGATCCCGTCGGCAACGGCGGCCACGCTGTAATCGGCGAGCACCTCGACCCCGGTCAATCCCACCGGGCCGGCAAAACCGAGCGGGGCGCCGGTGACGGCGCGGATCGTCTCCCCGTCGGCCAGGACCGCCGCCGCGCCGAGCCGGCGGGCCAGCTTGCTCTCGTTGACTTCCCGGTCCCCCCGGATCAGGACGGCCGCCGGTTTCCCGCCGGCGAGGTAGATCAGGGTCTTGATGAACCGGGAGGGGGGGGCGGAGAAGAATCCGCTCAGTTCCTCGACCGTCCGCAGCCCCGGGGTGGCGACCTCTTCGAGTTTCTCCGCGGTCCGCTCCGGAGCGGAACTCCCCGCCCCGATCGCCGCCTGCTCGACGTTGGCGGCGTAGCCGCAAGCCGGGCAGACGGCGATCGCGTCCTCCCCGGTCTCAGCCGGAACCATAAACTCGTGCGACTCCTTGCCCCCCATCACTCCGGTATCCGCCTCCACCGCCATCGCCTCCAGCCCGCAGCGCCGAAAAATCCTCTCGTAGGCCTGATACATCAACCGGTAGCTGCGGTCGGCACCGGCTTCGTCGAGGTCAAAGCTGTAGCCGTCCTTCATTATGAATTCCCGGGAACGCATCACCCCGAACCGGGGCCGGATCTCATCGCGGAACTTGGTGTTGATCTGGTAGAGATTGACCGGGAGCTGGCGGTAGGAACTGATCTCCCGGGCGACCAGGTCGGTCACCACCTCCTCGTGGGTCGGCCCCAGGGCCAGTTCCCTCCCCCCGTGGGTCTGGGACCGGAGCATAATCGGCCCCATCGCCTCCCAGCGGCCGCTCTTCTCCCAGAGCTCCCGGGGCTGGAGGATCGGCATCAGGATCTCCAGGGCCCCGGCCCGATCCATCTCTTCCCGGACAATCGTCTCCACCTTCCGCAAGACCTTCAAGCCCAGCGGAAGCCAGGTGTAGAGCCCGGAGGCGAGCTTCCGCATCAGCCCCGCCCTCAGCATCAGGCGATGGCTGGGGATCTCCGCTTCCTGGGGATCATCGCGCTGGGTAGAGATCAAAGTATTGGTCCATTTCATCAGCAAAAACTCCTTAACTTGAATTTTACAACTTGAATTTTTCCAGAGTATTTATCTACCCCCAAATCATCCACCCAACCCTACAACTAATCGCTATCGCTATTGGGATCGCTATCGGGATCGAATCCTATTTCTGGTTTTGTTTCCGCCCGGCCGGGGATTATTCTTGGTTCCGCAGTTCCCGGTACCGCTCGAGGTGAAGTTCGGCCCGGCTGGGGTTCTCCAAATGATCCCGGTAAATCCGGTAGAGCCGGTAGTGGGGGGCGGGGTCGGAGGGGGCCAGGCCGCTCCAGGTCCGGTAGTGGGCGGCGGCCTGGTGGAAATCCTCTTGGCGCATTAAGATATCCCCCAGCTTCCGGTGGTAATAATCCGCACGTCCCGGGTCCCGGTCGAGCAGGTCGCGGTAATTCTCAGCCAGCTGCCGGGAGTATTCCTCCGCCTGCTCCCCGAGCCCCCCTTTCTCGGCCAGGCTTAACGCCCTCTCCAGGAAAAGGGCGTCGGGGCTCTCCTCCCCCAGTTCTTCGGTCCGGAGCCGGAGCGCTTTCCCGTAGGCCGGGGACGCCTCCTCTTCCCGGTCGAGCCGGGAGAGAAGACTACCGATCCGCTCCCAGGTCCGGGCCCGGCGGAGGGGATCGAGGTCGTCGAGGAGCGATCGGTACTCGGCCAGGGCCGATTCCAGATCGCCGCTCCGTTCGTATAAGCGGGCGATCCGGGTCCGGGCCTCCTCCCCTCCCCCTTCCTCCAGCTCGGCCGCCTTTTGCAGTTCAAGAAAAGCGGCTTCCTCTTCCCCTGCCCGCTCCAGAAGAGCGGCGATCCGAAACTGGAGCGAAGTCTGGTTTACCCCGGGCCGGGACAGCGATTCCCGGTACAGGCCGAGGGCCCGCTCCGCCTCCCCCCGGGAGCGGTAAAAGTCGGCCTCGGCGATCAGCGCCCGCCCCCCGGCTTCTCCTTCCACCTCCACCGCCCGGCGGAACTCTCCGGCCGCCGATTCCAGGTCCCCCATCTCCCGGTAAATCCCGGCGATCCGGAGGTGGTAATTAACCGCCGAGGACGGTCTTTCCTCGATCCGCTGGAGATGGTCGGCGATCAGCAGCCGGTAATATCGTTCGGATTCCTCCTCTTCGCCGCGGCCGGCCAACAAGCGGGCGATATTTTTCAGGTATCGATCCCCCGAACCGGTCCGGGTCCAGTAGAGAAACCGGTACTGCTGGAGGAGGAGATCGTCCTTCCCCTCCTCCTCCCAGGCCGCCAGCTGGCGGCGACGGCGGTCGGCGGCGCTCTCCGGGGCGGCGGCCGCCTCCCGGCGCGATTCCTCTTCCGCCTCTTCAGTCCTGCCCTGGTCCCGGTAGATCCGGGCGATCTTCCGATGGTAAGAGGCGGCCCGGGGCCGGTCGAAGATGATCGCCTGGCGATAGAGGGTGACGGCCTTCTCCGGTTCGCCGGTCTCGAGGTGGATCCGGGCCAGCTGCTCGCGGACGGAAGAGGCGGCGCCGGGGTCTTGCGCCGCCCGGATCTTCAAGTCCAGGATTTCCCGCTGCAGCCGGAGACGGTTGATAATTGGAGAGGGGGCGGGGGTGGGGGCGGGCCGTTCCGCCCCTGGGGAGATCGGGGGCAAGACCAGGCAGATCGCCGCGCTCCCCAGGCCGAACGCCGCCGCGAATCTCAGCCGCTTCATATCATTCCCCCCGAGCGCTCATTAATCCTTCTTCTTCGCCGGCTTCGAGACCGTGAAATTGAGCTGGCGGTTTTTCAGCCCGACCCGGACCCGGCTGCCGGGGGCGAGTTCGCCCTTGAGGAGCATTTCGGCCAGCGGATCCTCCAGTCCCCGTTCCAGGGTCCGGCGGAGCGGCCGGGCCCCCATCCTGTAGTCGTATTTTTCCGAAACCAGAAACTCCTTGGCCGGCCCGGTGATCGCCAGCTTCACCCCCCGTTCATTCAGGCGGCCGATGACCTCCTCCATCTGGAGGTCGAGGATCTTGATCAGGTGCTCCCGGGTCAGCTGGTGAAAGACGATGATCTCGTCAACCCGGTTTAAAAATTCCGGTTTAAAGAGCTTCTTGACCTCCCCGAGGACGGCGTCCTTGATCTCCTGGTGGCGGTCCTTCCGGGTCCGGGCGCCAAAACCGACGGTGGTCTCCTTGCGGATCAGCTCGGCCCCGGCGTTGGAAGTCATAATCACCACCGTGTTCCGGAAGTCAACCGGCCGCCCCCAGTTATCGGTCAGGGTCCCCTCCTCGAGAATCTGGAGGAGGATCCCCATCACTTCCGGGTGGGCTTTCTCCACCTCGTCGAAGAGGACCACCGAGTAGGGCCGGCGCCGGACCTGCTCGGTCAGCTGCCCGCCTTCCTCGTAGCCGACATAACCCGGGGGGGAGCCGAGCATCCGGGAGATCGAGAACTTCTCCATATACTCGGACATATCGATCTGGATCAGGGCTTCCTCGTTGCCGAACATAAATTCGGCGAGCGAACGGGCCAGGAAGGTCTTCCCGACCCCGGTCGGGCCGAGGAAGATGAAAGAGCCGATCGGACGGCGGGGGTCCTTGAGCCGGGCCCGGGAACGGCGAAGCGACCGGGAGATAGCGTTGATCGCTTCTTCCTGGCCGATCACCCGCTGGTGGATCGCCTCCTCCATCCGCAAGAGCTTCTCCGTCTCCTCCTCTTCCATCCGGGAGACCGGGATCCCGGTCCACTTGGAGAGGACCCGGGCCACCTCCTCTTCGTCCACCGACACCCTCCGGGAAGCGCCGGCCTTTTTCCAGCGGGCCAGGCGGGCGGCCAGCTGATCGGCGGCCTGCTTCTCCTCGTCCCGCAGCCGGGCCGCCGCCTCGAAATCCTGCTTCTTGACCGCCTCTTCCTTGCGCTCCCGGGTTTGGCGGGCTTTCGCTTCCTGCTTCTTCAAAGCCGGCGGGCGGGTCATCACCTTGATCCGGGCCCGGGCGGCGGCCTCGTCGATCAGGTCGATCGCCTTATCGGGGAGGTAGCGGCCCGGGAGATAGCGGTCGGAAAGTTCGGCGGCGGCCGCGAGCGCCCGGTCGGTGATGGCGGCGTTATGGTGTTCCTCGTATCTCTTCCGCAGGCCTTTGAGAATCTCGACCGTCTCCTTGACCGAGTGCGGGGCGACCCGGATAGTCTGGAACCGCCGTTCCAGGGCGGCGTCCTTCTCGATGTACTTGCGGTACTCGTTCATCGTGGTCGCGCCGATGCACTGGATCTCGCCCCGGGAGAGGGCGGGCTTGAGGATGTTGGAGGCGTCCATCGCCCCCTCGGCGGCGCCGGCCCCGACGATCGTGTGCAGCTCGTCGATAAAGAGCAAGACATCGCCCGACCGCCTGATCTCGTCCATCACCGCCTTCAGCCGCTCCTCGAACTGTCCCCGGTACTTGCTTCCGGCCACCATCAGGACCAGGTCGAGGGTGATCAGCTTCTTCCGATGGAGAATTTCCGGTACCTCCCCCTCGACGATCTTCTGGGCCAGCCCTTCCACGATCGCGGTCTTCCCGACCCCGGCTTCCCCGATCAGGACCGGGTTGTTCTTGGTCCGGCGGCAGAGGATCTGGCAGACCCGCTCGACCTCGAGATCGCGGCCGATAATCGGGTCGAGCTTCCCGGCCCGGGCCAGTTCGGTCAGATCGCGCCCGAAGGCGTTCAGGGCCGGTGTTTTGGAGGTTTTCTTCTTCCCCGACCCCGGCCCCGGCGACGCCGGCTTCGGGGGGGCTCCGTATTCCGCCTTTAATTTCTCGAGCACTCTTTTGCGGGTGTCGTCGAGATCCACCCCCAGGTTGGTCAGCACCCGGGCCGACACTCCCTCGCCTTCCCGGATCAAGCCGAGCAGGAGGTGCTCGGTGCCGATATAGCTGTGCTGGAGCTGGCGGGCTTCCTCCAGGGCCAGTTCGATTACCCGGCGGGCTTTCACGGTCAGGGGAACCTCGCCGAGCACCTTGGTCTCCGGCCCGGAACCGACCGCCCGCTCGATCTCCAGCCAGAGGGTCTCGAAATCGATCCCCATCTCCCTCAAAACGTCCACCGCCACCCCCTGCCCCAGCTTGACCAGCCCGAGGAGGATATGTTCGGTCCCGATATAATTATGGTTGAAACGATCCGCTTCCTTGCGGGCCAGCAGGATCACCTGCCGGGCCCGGGGGGTAAACTTGTCGAACATTTCAATCTTCCTTTTTGGTTTTCACCAGCCGTTCCCGGATCAACCGGGCCCGGAGCGCGTCCCGCTTTTCCGGGGTGAGTTCGCTCCCGGCCAGCTTCTGCAGGTGGGCCGGCTGAGATTGGATGAATATCTGATTGACCGTCCGCCGGGGGATCTCGGCGAAGATGCCGAGATCGACCCCCATCCGGAGGAGGGAGAGGAGACTGATCGCCTCCTCGCTGGAGATCAGGCGGGCCGAGCCGAGAATTCCCTGGGCCCGGAAGATCCGGTCTTCCAGCTTCAGCAGCTGGCCGTCGAGGAGTTCCCGGCGGCCGGCGCGTTCGTGGTCGATGATCTTCCGGATGATCCGGTCGAGGTCGCCGATGATCTCCCGCTCCGACTTCCCCAGCGTGGCCTGGTTGGAGATCTGGAAGATATTCCCGGAAGCCGGGGAACCTTCTCCGTACAGCCCCCGGACCGCCAGTCCCAGCTTGCCCAGGGCCTGGATGATCTTCCCGATCTGGCGCCGCAAGACCAGGGCGGGAAGATGCATCATCACCGAAGCTCTCATCCCGGTCCCGACATTGCTCGGGCAGGCGGTGAGATAACCGAGGTCGGCGGCGCATTCGAAGGGCAGTTCCCGTTCCAGACGGCGGTCGATCCGCTCGATCTCATCCCAGCACTCTTCCAGGCTCAAGCCGGAGCGGATCACCTGGACCCGGAGATGGTCTTCCTCGTTGATCATCAGGCTGACCACCTCGTCGCCGCCGATCATCACCCCCCCCTGCCCCTCCGGCGACAGTTCCCGGCTGATCAGCCGCCTCTCTTGGAGAAACCGCCGGTCGAGTTCCGAGAGATCTTCCATTTTATAGACCAGGGGATCGGAAAAGATCCCGGCCCGCCGGACCCCGGCGACGATCCGATCGAAGAGTTCGCCGCGCTGCCGCCGGCTCAATCTCCGGGAAAAGTTATAGCTCCGGATGTTCCGGGCCAGACGGATCCGGCTGGAAAAGACGATCTCCGCCTCCGGCCCGTCGCCGGAGAGCCAGGGGGCGATATTGCTTAAAAATCGTTCCATCTTGAGATTATTTCTCCCGGGGAAATTACCCCGGGGCTCCGACCGCGCCGGCGGCAGAGGGGCCTCCGGTTTTATGCTTTCTTGCCCGAAAGCGCGACGAGACGGTCGCGAAGTTGGGCCGCCTTTTCGTAGTCTTCGGCCGCCACGGCTGTTTGTATTTCCCCCCGCAACCGGGCGATCTCCGCCTTGGGGTCCTCTTCCTTTGCCGCCGGCGTCGCGAGGTCGTTGCTCTCCTCCCGGGAGGCCGGCGCAGCCTCCCCAGGGAGGCCGGGACCCGGCCGGTATGCCTGGTACCCCGGTGGAGGGCTTTCAACAGCGGTTGGAGGTTGGCGGCAAAGGCCCGGTAGCACTCCCCGCAGCCCAGTCTCCCCCCGGCCCGGATATCTTTCAGGGTCAATCCGCAGTGGGGACAGGCCGGATTTTCGTCTCCCTCCGGGTGACGCTCCGCGGCCAGGCTGCCGATCAGCTCGGCCATCGCGTCGGAGGGGGTGAGGGCGAAACCCTTCTCCCGAGCGCAGTCTTCGCAGAGGTGGTACTCGACCATCTTCCCGTCGATGATCTCGGTATAATGGACGGTAACCTCGTTCTTATGGCAATGCGGGCAGATCATCTTATTGGGGAATGGGGAATGGGATTTTCCCATCGATTATTGATTACCGTTCACCGATTACTGATTACCGACCTCCGTCCCTTCCTCCCGGGTCAGGCGGTGGTAGGTTTCGGTCAGGTCCCGGGTGATCGGGCCCGGTTTCCCGTCGCCGATCACCCGGCCGTCAACCTTGACCACCGGGACGATCTCGGCCGCGGTCCCGGTGAGGAAGCACTCGTCGGCGATAAACAGATCGTGCCGGGTCATCACCAGCTGCTTGACTTCCCTCCCCTTTTCCCGGGCCATCTCGATCACCGCGTTCCGGGTCACCCCTTCCAGCACCCCCATACTGATCGAGGGGGTGAGGATAACGCCCTTGCGGACGGCGAAGATATTGTCCCCCGCGCATTCCGAGACCAGGCCGAAGGAGTTGAGCATTATCGCCTCCTCGACCCCGGCGTTGATCGCCTCAATCTTGGCCAGGATGTTATTGAGATAATTGAGCGACTTGATCCGGGGGTTGACCGCTTCCGGGAGGTTTCGCTGGGTGGCCACCGTGATCACGGCCAGGCCCTTATCGTACATCTCCGGCGGGTAAAGGACGATCTTATCGACAATGATAATCAACCCCGAGGACCCGCAGGTATAGGGGTTTATCCCCAGGTCTCCCACCCCCCGGGTAATCAGAAGCCGGATATAGGCATCGGCGAGGCCGTTGCGGCGGACAGCTTCCAGGACCAGGTCCCGCATCTCAGTGATCGTCTGGCCGACGCGGAGATCGATTGCCTTGGCCGATTCGTAGAGACGCTCCAGGTGTTCATCCAGCCTGAAGATTTTACCCGCGTAGACCCGGATCCCCTCGAAGACTCCGTCGCCGTAAAGCAATCCGTGGTCGAAGACCGAGATCCGGGCATCCTCTTTCTCGCAATATTTCCCGTTAACGTAAACTTGCATAATTTTTCCTCCCGCGAACAGTTTTAACAGATAAACCCCGCCTCGTCCCCTTGAATGCGACAGACGATTGTATCGGATCTATCCCATCTATCCCAGCCTGATTTAAAGTGATTTAAAGTATTCGCACAAAATATGCGTCAATCACCAGAAATTAACTCAATCAAGCATATGATGTTGCACCCCTTTGGGGTGCGGGTTAAATGAACCACCCGGAATCCCGGCGATGCTCGCCGGGCTATGACGTATCACCCCTTTGGGGTGAACGGCAAGGACGCCAACGGCGTCCCACATCATAGCCCGGGGTGAAACCCCGGGATACCCGCAATTATATCTCTCCCCCCTCCCGGCACCCCAACGGGGTGCCACATCATAATCAGGAACCGCCGGGACAGGTTTTACTCTATCCTGTATTATCCTGTTATCCTGTCAAAAAATGTTCCTGTTATCCGGTCTCCTCGATCAGGCCGTCGCGGATATGGATCACCCGGGGGGACCAGTCGGCCACCTGCTTGTCGTGAGAGACCAGGAGCAGGGTCTTGCCGGTCTGGGAATGAAGTTTCCCGAAGAGATCGAGCAGTTCGCCGCCGGAACGGGTATCGAGGTTCCCGGTCGGCTCGTCGGCCAGGATCAACCCCGGATCGTTGGCCAGGGAACGGGCCACCGCCACCCGCTGCTGTTCGCCCCCGGAAAGCTGGGAGGGGTAATGTTCCATCCGCCCGGTCATCCCGACCAGGTCGAGGAGCCGGGCCGCCTCATCGCGGAGCCGTCCGGTCAGCCCGGACCCGGCGGCGCGGATCCGGCGGGGCATAATCACGTTCTCCCAGGCCTTGAATTCCGGGAGGAGATGAAAGAATTGAAAGACGAAGCCGACCTTCTCGCTCCGCAGGCGGGCCCGTTGACGCCGGCCGAGGCGGAAGACATCCTCGCCGTCTAAAAAAACCCGGCCCGAGGTGGGAAGATCGAGACCGCCGAGGATATGGAGGAGGGTGCTCTTCCCCGCCCCCGAGGGACCGGCCAGTACGGCGATCTCGCCTCTTCCCAGGGTCAGGTCGACCCCCTTGAGGATGGGAAGTTCCCGTTTCCCAATCCTAAAGACCCGGGTTACCTCCTGGGCGCAGAGGAAAGAGTCGTCGGATTGATTTGAGTGTGGATTATTCAATTTAATTCGATCCCGACTTGGTCCGCCGCCGCTTCAGCGAAGGCGGATAGCGATCCCGATAGCGATAGCGATTACGGTAATCTTTTATTCATATCTCAGGGCCTGGACCGGTTCCATCCGGGCGGCCCGCCAGGACGGGTAGAGCGAGGCCAGGATGCTGATCAGCAGGGCGCAGCCGGCGATGATCGCCGTCTCCAGCGGATTGATCCGGGCCGGGATGCTCTCGAAGTAATAGACATCGGGGGGGAAGACCTCGATCCCGAAATGGGCGGAGATAAAGTCGGCGACCTGGTTGATCCGGCCGATCAGGAAGAGACCGGCCCCGACCCCGATCAAGGTCCCGATCAGACCGATCAGCAGCCCCTGGAGGGTGAAGATCTTCCGAATCATCGCCTCGGTGGCCCCCAGGGCCTTGAAAATCCCGATCGCCCGGGTCTTCTCCTTGACCGAAACGATCAGGGTGCTGGCGATGTTCAGGGAAGCGACCACGGTGATCAGCATCACGATGATGAACATCAGGTTCTTCTCCACCTGGATGGCGGCGAAGAGCGGCTTGTTCAGCTCCATCCAGCTCCGCACCTGGTAGCGGGGCGGGGGGAGAATTCCCTCGATCTCCAGCTTGACCGCGTGGGCGTGTTCCACGTTGTCGACCTTAAGGCTGATCCCGTTAACCCCCCGGCCGAAGCCGAAGAGATCGGCGGCGGAAGCCAGGTCGACGTAAGCCAGTTCCAGGTCGTACTGGGCCATCCCCGATTTGAAGATCCCGGCCACGGTAAAACCCTGCCGGCGGGCCCCGGCGGCGCCGGGGAGGAGGCCTTGCCCGGGGGAGATCACGATTACCCGGTCCCCCAGCACCAGGCCGCAGATCCGGGCGAACTGGGCCCCGACCAGGATCTCGTCTTCGGCCAGGTCAAGCGTTCCTTCCTCGAGGTAGTGGCCGAGGCGGCTGACCCCGACCTCGGCCCGGGGGTCGATCCCGCGGAGGTTGACCCCCAGGGCCCGGTTTCGGGTCCTTAAGATAACCTGTCCGGCGATAAAGGGGGCGGCCGCCTCCACCCGGGGGAGCGTCTTCACCCGGTCGATCAGATCCGGATAATCCTGGAGCAGTCCGGAGGAAGTGATGACCACGTTGCCGTAGACCCCGAGAAACTTTTCCTTCAGTTCCCGGTCGAATCCGCTCATCACCGACATCACCACCATCAGGGTCATCACCCCCACCGCCACCCCGGCGATGGAGATGACCGTGATCAGGGAGACAAAGGACTCCTTGCCCCGGAAACGGAGGAAACGAAAACCCGACCAGATGGTGAAGGGAAGCATTGGAAGTTAAAAGTTAAACGTTCGAAGTTCGAAGTTTGAAAACAGAATTCAGAATACAGAATAAAGAATCAGAACTACGGATTTGCCGGCGAGGCTTCGGGGTTCGGATCTTCCTTTTTCGGTCGCAGCTGGGGAAACAAAATCACGTCCCGGATCGAAGCGGCCCCGGTCAGGATCATCACCAGGCGGTCGATCCCGATCCCGGCCCCCCCGGCCGGCGGCATCCCGGACTCCATCGCCTCGAGAAAATCCTCGTCGATCTCCCCGCCGGCATCGGTGGCGTCCGGGGGGCGGGCGGCCGCCTGGTCCTGGAACCGGCGCCGCTGTTCCAGGGGATCGTTCAGCTCGGAATAGCCCGGGGCGACCTCGGTCCCGTTGATCACCAGCTCGAAGACGTCGACCGAATCCGGGTCGTCCTTTTTCCGCCGGGCCAGGGGGACCAGGGAGGCGGGAAAATCGAGGACGAAAGTCGGCTGGATCAGGGACGGCTCGACGCATTTCTCGTAGATCTCGTGGGTGATTTCCATCGGCGTCATCTCCGGGGAGACTTCCAGCCCCCGCCCGACGGCTTCGGCGGCCATCTCCTCCGGGGAGAGAGAGAACCAGTCTTCCCGGCCCAGAAATTCTCCAACCAGGTCCCGGTAAGGGATCCTTTTCCAGGGCGGGTTGAGATCGATCACCGCCTCTCCCGAAGCCGGGGTCAGGTTGCCGCAGGCCTTATCCGCCACTTCCGTGACCAGGGATTCGACCAGTTCCATCATCGTCCGGCAGTCCCCGTAGGCTTCGTAGATCTCGAGCATCGTGAATTCCGGGTTATGACTCCGGGAAAGTCCCTCGTTGCGGAAGTTCCGGTTCAGCTCGTATACTTTCTCAAAACCCCCGACCAGGAGCCGCTTCAGGTAGAGCTCGGGGGCGATCCGCAAAAACATCGGGGCGTGGAGCGCGGCGTAGAAGGTCTGAAACGGCCGGGCGGCGGCGCCCCCGGGGATCGGCTGCATCATCGGGGTCTCCACCTCGAGAAACCCCCGCCGGTCGAGGAAACTCCGGATCTCCCGGATGATCCGGGAGCGGAGACGGAAGAGTTCCGCCACCTCCCGGTTGGCGACCAGGTCGAGATAACGGCGGCGGTAACGGATCTCCCGATCCTTCAAGCCGTGCCACTTCTCCGGCGGCGGCAGTAAAGCCTTACTCAGGAGGGTCAGTTCCCGGACCAGGACGCTGATCTCCCCCTTGCGGGTGGTGAAGAGTTCCCCCCGGACCCCGACAATATCCCCCAGGTCGAGCCGATCGAGGATCTCCAGCCCCGCCCCTTCCAGATTGTCCCGCCTCAGGTAGAGCTGGATCTTGCCGCTGGAGTCGTGGAGATCGGCGAAGACGGTCTTCCCGTGGCCCCGGATCGAGGCCAGGCGGCCGGCAACCGCCACTTCCTTCCCTTCCCGGTAACCGGTATGACAGGCCTGGGCTTCGTCGCTCCGGAGGAAACGGCCGCCGAAGGGGTCGATCCCCCGGTCCGACAATTCCCCGACTTTCTTGATCCGCTGTTCTCTGAGTTCATCCATTTCGTTGTTCCCTTAACTCGATTTGCCGCTTGCGCGTTCACCGATCACCGATCACTGTCCACTTCCTACTCCCCACTGCCTACTGCCCACTGCCCACGGATGTCCGCAGGTATTCCAGGATGAAAGGATCGATCTCCCCATCCATCACCCCCTTGATGTCCCCCACCGTCAACCCGGTCCGATGGTCCTTGACCATCGTGTAGGGCTGGAAGACATAGGAGCGGATCTGGCTTCCCCACTCGATTTTTTTCTGACCGTCGTAATGCTCCGCCAGTTCTTTCTCCTTCTCCTCCTGTTCCAGCTGGTGGAGACGGGATTTGAGAACCTTCATCGCCTGGGATCGGTTCTTGTACTGCGAACGCTCATTCTGGCACTGGACCACGATCCCGGTCGGCAGATGGGTGATCCGGACGGCGGAGTCGGTGACGTTGACGTGCTGGCCCCCGGCGCCGGAGGAGCGGTAGGTATCGATCCGGAGGTCCTTCTCCTCGATCTCGATCTCGACCTTTTCATCCAGCTCCGGAACCACGTCCACCGAGGCGAACGAGGTATGCCGCCGCTGATTGGAATCGAAGGGCGAGATCCTGACCAACCGGTGGACCCCCCGTTCCGATTTCAGGTAGCCGAAAACCCACGGTCCCTTGACCAGGGCGAGCAGGCTCTTGAGCCCCGCCTCTTCACCGGAGGTCAGGCTGAAGACCTCGACGGAGTACCCCTTCTCCTCGAACCAGTGGCTGTACATCCGCCAGAGCATCTCGGCCCAGTCGCAGGACTCGGTGCCGCCGGCCCCGGACTGGAGGGAGAAATAGGCGTTGTTTTTGTCTTCCGGCCGGGAAAGCATCGCCCCCAGTTCCAGGCGATCGAGCCGGGCGGCCAGCTTCCCGATCTCCCGTTCGATCTCCGCCGCCATCCCCTCGTCCTCCCCGGCGAGGACGGCGAGTTCCTCGAGGTCGGCAATCTCCTTTTCCAGGGTTGCCCAGGGGTCGACCAGGTCCCGGATCTCCTTTAACTCCTGGACCCGCTCCTGAGCCCATTCCCGGTGGTCCCAGAACCCGGGACGGGCCATCTCGGCCTCCAGACCGGTCAGTTTTTCCCGCAGGGTGGGCAGGTCAAAGATACCCCCTCATCCGGGAGTACCTTTCCCGGATCTCTTGCAGCCGTTCATTTATCTCTTCGGACATAATCATTTATCTTTTTTCTCTGGACGGGATATTTATTGTTACCCCTCCCCGCCTCGCCCCCTTTTTTTCGACAGGATAACAGGGTCAACGGGATGGGGAGATATTGGTCCTTTTATCCTGATTTATCCTGTTATCCCGTCAAAAATAATCTTGTTATCCCGTCGAAGGCAAAACAAAGAGTTATCTTGTCATCCGCAGGGGGGAAATACAACAAAAGAAATCCGGCCGGGTCAGGTTACCCGATGCCGGCGGCCGGGGAGAACGGCCAGGGTGGAGAAAATCGCCCCGATGACGCAGATCCAGCTGAAGATATCGCCGTGCCGGCGGTAGAAAGAAGAGCGGGAGCGGGGATAGATCTCCACCGTGGTCCAGCCGGGGACGAAGAGCCGCCTCCCCTGCCGGTCGGCCACCTCGCCGACGATCTTCCCCCGGGGATCGATGACGCAGGAATAGCCGGTGTTGGCGGCCCGGACCAGATAAATGCGGTTCTCGACCGCCCGGAAGACCGAGGCGGCGGAATGTTGAAAGGGGGCGGGGGTCAGGCCGAACCAGGCGTCGTTGGTGATATTGACCAGGAGTTCGGCTCCCCGGAGCGCCAACTTCCGGGAAGCGGAGGGGAAGATATCCTCGTAACAGATCAAGACCCCGATCCGGGGGGCCGGGGGACGGCGGCCGGGGAGTTCAGAGAGCGGGAAGGCCGGGTAAGCCCGGCCGGGAGAAAAATCCTCTTCCCAGGGGACGACCCGGCCGAGAAAAGGGAAGATGCTTCTCAAGGGGGTGTATTCCCCGAAGGGAACCAGGTGGGCCTTGTCGTAGCGACTCAGAGCGGCGCCGCCGGGGCCGAGGAGGTAGGCGCTGTTGTAACTCCCGGTCCCGTCCCGGTAATCTCCCCCGATGAGGAAATAAGCCTCCCCCCGGTCGGCCAGTTCTTGAAGCAACCGGCGGATCTCCGGCTGTTCTTCCAGGTAATAAGGGAGGGCCGATTCCGGCCAGATTACCAGGTCGCTCCCCTTAGCCAGGGCCCGGCGGCTGAGATCGAGATGGGTCCGGAAATGGGCCGGGGCCAGGCCGGGGGCCCATTTCAGCTCCTGGCGGATCGAACCCTGGATCAGGGTTACCGACAGCGGTTCGCCCGGCGGCGCGGCGGCGATGGACCGCTCGGCTTGCCGGCCGTAAAGCAGGGCCCCGGTGAGCAAAATCACGGCCGGGATTATCCCCGCCGGTCGGGGAGCGGCGGCGGTGGGGGCCCGCCGGCGCCGGTAGAGAAAGACCGCCCCGGAGGCGATCGCCGCGTTGATCAGGACCAGGAGAAAACCGACCCCGTAAACCCCGGTCAGGTCGCTGATCTGGATCAGGGGGAGGTGGCGGACCTGGCTGGTCCCGAGGAGGTTCCAGGGAAATCCGGTAAAGAGATAGGTCCGGAGATACTCGAGCGCGGTCCAGCCGGCGGGCGCCGCCCACCAGAGCCGGCCGGGCCGGCGGGCGGAGATCCCGGCGGTCCAGCCCGACCAGAGGGCCGGGTAGAGGGCCAGGTAGAGCCCGAGGACCAGGTACCCGGGGAAGGTCACCAGGTGGAGCCAGTAGAGGCTGCCGTAAGCCCAGACCGCGCCGGCCGCCAGGCCGAGGAGGAATCCCTCCCGGAAGGTCCGGCCGGAAACGGCCGCCAGCAGCGGGACCAGGGCGATCCAGGCCAGGGGGCCGAGGGAGAAGGAGAGAAAGGGCAGGGTCAGGAGGATGCCGCTTAACAGGGCGAGCGCTATACGATGACGGGACATACCAGGGACCGATCGGACGAAAAAGGATTTAAAGAACACCGGGGGGAACTGGGAGCAAAAAATTTACAGTTATTACTTCAACTCCGCGCGCCGGCCGGAGACTTTCGGTTTTTAACGGCCGCAGCATTTTTTGAACTTTTTCCCGGATCCGCAGGGGCAGGGGTCGTTGGGTCCGGTCTTCTTCCCTTCCCGCCGGTAGGGCCCGGAGGAGACCAGGGCCGGCTCGGCGGGAGGCGGCCCGCCGGGCGGAAAGCCGGGAGGCGGCGGACGTCCGGTACCGACCGCGGCCGGGGCCGGAAGGCGTTCCCGCCGGGGGCCGGAAAAAGCCCCGACCGATTCGTGGATAAAGCTCCCGCTGGTGCTCTCGACCGGAGGCCGGATGGTGCTGCGGAAGATATTCGCCGCCACTTCCTGCTTCAGACTGTTCTCCATCGCCGAGAACATCTTGAAGCTTTCCTGCTTGTAGGCGATCAGGGGGTCGACCTGGGCGTAGGCCCGCAGGGAGATACCCTGTCTCAGTTCGTCCATCGAGTAGAGGTGTTCCTGCCAGAGCCGGTCGATCACCCCGAGGATGACCAGCTTCTCCAACCGGCGCATATTCTCCTTCCCCTCGTACTCCTCCTTGAAGTCGTAGATCCGGCTCACCATCTCCAGGATTCTTCCGGCCAGGGCTTCCTGGTCGAGGCCGGTTTCTTCCCGCCATTTGGCCTCGTTGATCCGGATTGGGAAGGTGGTGGAGACCCAGCCGCTCAGCCCCCGCCAGTCCCACTCTTCGGGGGGGGATTCCTCCGCGCAGTAGGCGGCGATTTTCTCCTCTATCACCTCCTCGATGATCGCCATAATCCCCCGGCGGGGGTGGAGACTGTCGATGATGCTGTTGCGGAAGCTGTAGATCTCCTCGCGCTGCTTGTTGATGATGTCATCGTACTTGAGGATCTGTTCCCGGATCGAGAAGTTATGCGACTCGACCCGTTTCTGGGCGGTGACGATCGCCCGGGTCAGCAGCGGGTGGGTCATCTCCTCCCCCTCCTCCAGCCCCATCTTGGCCATAATCCCGGCGATCCGGTCGGAGCCGAAGAGCCGCATCAGGTCGTCCTCCAGGGAGAGATAGAACCTCGACGATCCGGGGTCGCCCTGGCGGGCGCAGCGGCCGCGAAGCTGGAGATCGATCCTCCGGGCCTCGTGCCGCTCGGTCCCCAGGATGTGCAGCCCCCCGAGTCCGATCACCCCCTCCCCGAGCTTGATGTCGGTCCCCCGGCCAGCCATATTGGTGGAGATGGTAACCGCGCCCGGTTGGCCCGCCCGGGCCACCACCTCGGCCTCCCGCTGGTGGTAGCGGGCGTTGAGGACCTGGTGGGGGATCTTGCTCCGCTTTAAGAACCGGCTTAAAACCTCCGAGGTCTCGACGGTGACCGTCCCCACCAGCACCGGCTGTCCCCGGCGGTGACAGTCGGCGATCTCCTCGACCGCGGCCTTGAATTTCTCGTTGCGGGTCTTGTATATCCGGTCGTGGTAATTCTTCCGGGCGATCGGCCGGTTGGTGGGGATGACCACCACGTCAAGCTTGTAGATCTTGTCGAACTCCACCGCCTCGGTGGCCGCGGTCCCGGTCATCCCGGCCAGCTTCTCATACATCCGGAAATAGTTCTGGATGGTGATCGAGGCCAGGGTCTGGGTCTCCCGCTCGATGGTGACGTTCTCCTTGGCCTCCAGGGCCTGGTGGAGCCCGTCGCTGTAACGCCGCCCCGGCATCAACCGGCCGGTAAACTCGTCGACGATCACCACCTGGTTGTTGTCGATCACGTAGTTGACATCCTTCTCAAAGAGGGCCAGGCCCCGGAGTGAAGTGAGAGCGTTGTGGATCTTCTCGCTCTTTAAATTGACCTCCTCCTCCAGGTAATGGATCCGCCGGGCCTTTTCTTCCGCCGGCAGAGAGAGATCCTCCTCCAGTTCCTGCTTGACCACCAGGAAATCCGGGAGGACGAACTCTTCCGGATCGTCGGGCGAGAGGGTCAGGTGTCCCTTTTCGGTGATGTCGATCTCGTGGGCCCGCTCGTTGATGGTGAAGAAGAGCTCTTCCCGTAAGGCCCGCCCCTCATCGGCCCGGGGCGACTGCTTGGACTTGGAGTCGAGCTCGGTCTCGTTCTTCTGGAGGGCCTTGCGGGCTTCCGGCTGTTCGATCAGGCTCAAGAGCTGCTTGTTCCGGGGTGCTCCCTTCTTGACCTGGTAGAATTTCCGGTAGGCTTCCTCCTCGTTCCCTCCGTCGAGCAGGTCCTTGCCCTCCTTGAAGAGCCGGTTGCAGAGCAGGCTCTGTTTCCGGGCCAGCTCCTTCATCCGGGGCATAACCTCCTTGAACCGGTGGGTGGAGACGGAGACCGGTCCGGAGATGATCAAGGGAGTCCGGGCCTCGTCGATCAGGATGCTGTCGACTTCGTCGATGATGGCGTAGTAGTGGCCCCGCTGGATCTCGTCTTTCTCCTTATTGTAATAGAGGTACTTTTTCTGGACCTGGTCTTCCTGCCGCCGGGCCATATTGTCCCGCAGGTAGTCGAACCCGAACTCGTTGTTGGTCCCATAGGTAATATCGCAGCGGTAGGCCTCCCGCCTTTCCGGGGGAGCCATCCCCCCCTGGATACAGCCGACCGAGACCCCGAGGAATTCGTAGATCGCCCCCATCCATTCCCGGTCGCGGCGGGACAGGTAGTCGTTGACCGTGACCAACTGGACGTTCTTTCCGGAAAGCGCGTTGAGGTAAAGGGGCATCGAGGCGACCAGGGTCTTCCCCTCCCCGGTCGCCATCTCGGCGATCTTCCCCTGGTGGAGGACGATCGCCCCGATCAACTGGACGTCAAAGGGGATCATCTCCCAGAGGATCTCCTGTCCGCAGACAGAGATCGTCCGGCCCATCAGCCGCCGGCAGACGTTCTTCACCGCCGCGTAGGCTTCCGGGAGCAGATCGTCGAGAACCTTCTTCTCCTCTTCCCTCAGCTTGCCGATCAGCCGCCGTTCCTCAACTTTTAACTCGTCCTCCGCTTCCGGGGGGACCTCCCCGGCCAGGTCCGCCCGGACCTTCTCCAGGTCGGAGCGGGTCGGAGCGGTCAGCTCGGAGTAACGCCGGCGGAACTCCCCGGTCTTGTCCCGGATCCCCTCGTCGGAGAGACCCTGATATTCCTCTTCCAGCCCGTTGATCGTATCGACCAGGGGCTGGAGTCTTTTCCGGTCCCGGTCGAACTTGGTCCCGAAGATTTTTTTCAAGACGCTCATATTTATTCAGTCGCGGAAATTCCCTGAACCGCGGATGGCCTTAAATAAACCGCGGTTATTTTTATTTTCATTCGCTGGTTGTTGAATCCGCGGTCCGGTCAGCGGGGGATGACCAGGGACTGCCCGACCTTGAGGGCGTGGGGGGTGGCCAGCTGATCCCGGTTGGCCTGGTAGATCCGGTCCCAGGCGTTGGGATCACCGTAATGTTCCCGGGCGATCTTGACCAACGTATCCCCGCCCCGGACCGTGTAAGTATCGTCAGACGGACCCGCGGCCGGCCGGGACGGCGGGATGGCGGTCGGCCGGGACCGGGCAGGCGGCGGTGGGGAAGGCACTGCCGCCGCCGGGGCGATCCGTTTTGGGGAAATTTCTTCCGCCGGCGTTAAAACCGGCTCCTCGGGAACGGGAGAGATGGCCTTGGCCAGCCACCCGCGGACCCGGTCCTCCATCTCCGAATCAGGATCCCGCCGCAAAAATTCCCGGTAGTAGGCGGCGGCCAGCTGCTTGTCCTTGAGGTTATCGTCGTAAATAACGCCCAGCTGGAGATAAATGTCGGCGTTATCCGGTTCCAGGACCAGGGCCTTCTGGTACATCTCGACCGCCTGCCGGTAGTCGCCCTGGCGGGAAAACACCCGGGCTTTCCCGATCTGGACGGAGACCACCTCCGGCGTCTCCTCCCCGTTGGGCGCCCGGCCGCAGGCGGAAGCGAGGACGGCCAGGATGATCGCCGCCGTCAGGATTTTGATTGTCAGTTTCAGCCGCATTGTCCGGTACCGGTTCCCGCTGCCTATATCCCCAGGCCGCGGCGGAGTTCTTCCGCCTGCCGGGTCTGGGGGGCCAGCTCAATATAACGCAGCGCGTAGGGCCGGGCCAGGTTTTTCATCCGGTAGTGGTAATAGTAAAGGTTGAAGAGAGAGAGCTGGGCCTGGGGGAAATCCGGCTTCAGGCGGGCGGCTTCCTTGAAAGCGGCCAGCGCCCGGTCGTGGTCTCCGGATTGATGGTATACCAGCCCCAGGTTATAGTAGGCCTGGTAGAAATCCGGTCGGAGACGGACGGCCTGGAGATATTCCTCGCGGGCTTCCCGGCCCCTCCCCTCTCTCTGATAGACCGCTCCCCGATTATAATGTTCAACCGCCGAGATTGCCGCCGGGGGGGGCGGCGGCGGCCGCGGGGGAATCGGGGTGGCGGACGGCGGGGTCGGCCGCAGACTTTCCCGGGCCCGTTCGGCGAATTTACCCCGGGGGAAAAGTTCCAGATATTTCCGGTAATAGACCCGGGCCCGGCCCGGGTTATCCAGCCGCTGCCGGTAAAGGTCGGCCAGTTCGATATAATCTTCCTCGACTTCCGGCTTCATCGCCAGGGCTTTCTCCAGCTGCCCGGCGGCCTGACGGTAATCACCGCTTCCCTGGAGCCGGCGGAAGTAATTATGATGGGATTTCCAGAGTCCCTCGTCGGCCTCGGCGACCATCCCTTCTTCCCGGGCCTTCTCGTAGTAGTCAATCGCCTCCGGGAAACGCCCGGAAGCCAGGGCCCCGGACCCGAGGAGGACATAGGCCCGGCCGAGCGTTTCTCCGACCGGGGAGGCGGGGTCGAGCTCCCGGGCCCGCTGCAGCGACTCCGCCGCCCCCGGGTAGTCGCCCCGGGCCAGCAGGACCTTCCCCAGTCCGAGATGGCCCGGAGCGTAATCCGGGGCGGCCTCCAGGCCCCGCCGGTAAGCGTCCTCGGCCCGGTCAAATTCGCCCCGGGCGGCCAGCCCTCCGGCCTTCCGGAAGTATTCTTCCGGGGCGGGCGGGGAAGCGACCCCCGGGGCCGGGGTGTCCCGGGGGCGGACGGGCGGGGTACCGTCCGTCCGGGTCGGGGGCAGAGCGCCCCCGGTCAGGGAAGGGCGGAGTTCATTGAGCCGGGCGATCACCTCCCCCGCCGAGGAAGAACGGGGCCGAAGTTTCAAAAACGATTCGTAGTGGTCGACGGCCCGGGCTCGATCGCGAAAAAATCTATCGTAAAGACGGCCCAGCCGGTAATGGGCGTCGGCCGAAGGCGGGTCGAGTTCCAGCGCCTGGAGGTACTCCGTTTCCGCCTGGCGATACTGTCCGGCGGCTTCGTAGGCGTCTCCCTGCCGGAAGTAGTCATCCCGGGAGAAAAGCCCGGATTCCGTGGCGGAAACCAGCCCCGATCTCTCCAACAGCCGCTTGACTTCCATCCTCTCCTTGCCGTCGGACCGAAGCCGGAAATAATCGAGGAGGATATCCACCCCGCGGCGGGTCTGCCGGTCGAGGAGCAGGGAGGCGACCCCGAAGTTGTAGAAGATCTCCGGGTGGGAGGAACCGGACTCCAGGGCTTGATCGAACTCCTCCCAGGCAGCGGCTCTTTCCCCCCTCCGCCAGAGGAGCGCCCCGAGGTTGTTATGTCCCGGGCCGGGATCTTCCGGGCCGGCCTGGAGAAAGGCCCGGAAATATTTTTCCGCCTCCGCCCCATCCCCTTCCCGGGCCCTGACCGCTCCCAGCCGGTAGAGGGCGGGAGCGAAATCGGGATCGATCTCCAGGGCCTGGAGATAACAAGAGACGGCCCGGTCCAGGTCTTCCAGGTCCGAGTAAATTCCGGCCAGATTATAAGCCGGGACCGGGTCGTCCCGGCTGAGCTCCGCCGCCAGGGACAACTCCTCGATCGCCCGGGTATAGAGATTCTGGGACCGGTAGATCTGGCCGAGGGCGTTGCGGGCCCGGATACTGTCGGGCTCCATCTGCAAAAGACGGCGCATCTCCCCCACCGCTCCGTCGTACTTCTGCTGCCGGGCCAGCCGCAAGCCCCGGCGATAGGTCCGGTCGGCCCGATCGCCGCAGGCGGAGAGAGAACAGAGAATCAGCGCCAGGGCGGCGACAGTGATCCGGTTACGGTTTATCTTCATCCTCCCACCATTGCTCCCAGGCCCCGATCTCCTGCCTGCGCAGGAGAGGGTCCCCGTCATAGTGAAAAGGGGAATCCCGGCCGGAGATGCTCTGCAGCGCTTCCCAGCTGTCCTTGCGGACATAGGGATCGGGGTCGTTCATCGCCCGCAACAGCGCTTCCACGGCCGACTTCTCCCGGTAGAGGCCGAGGACATAGGCGGCGGTCGATCTGGTCCGGGGCTGGGGATCACGGAGCAGGGTAATGATCCCGGGGATCGCCGGCCGGGACCGGATCCGACCCAGAAACCAGAGGGCCTGGAAGCGGAAATCCTCGTACTGGCTGGACAAGCCCTCGATCAGGACTTCCTCCCCGGAATAATCGCCCAGCTCGTAGAGAGCGGACGCGGCGGAAAACCGGACCGGTTCCTCGGGATCGGCCAGGGCCAAGCGGAGCGGTTCGATCGCCCGGGGATCATTGATGTTGTTCAGGGCCAGGGTCGCCTCAATCCGGACCAAAACGGAGTCGTCATCCAGCCGTTGGGCGAGCAGCGGGATGGCTTGCGGGTAGCCGCCGTCGCCGAGAAAGTTGACAGCTTCCAGCCGCCGGTCCTCGTCATCCGCCAGCAGCTCGGTCTCGGCTTCCTCGAAGGTGGTGATCGGCGGCGGGGGGGCCGGGGAGATGACGCTGCAGCCGACCAGTCCGGAGACGAAGAGCACCCCGAACCATTTATGGTTCCAGCGGCGAGGCCGTGGCATCTACTCCTCCGGGGGATATCGTCTTCAGCTCTTGGGCCCAGTGATCGTCGAGGACCCGGTAATCGGAATCAAGGATGGACTGCTGATCGGCGTAGTAGCGCTGCAGCAGAAGATCAAGTCCGCTGTTTAATTCCTGCTGATACTGGATCGCCAGCACCTCGTTGGGGGCGTTCTCCACCCTCTCTGCTGCATTGCGGATCATCTCCGCTTTCCGGTACTCGTAGGCTCGCTCCAGTAATTCCAGCTGGGGGCGGTGAGGTTCCCGGTCGGGAGGGATCCGGTCTATTATCAATTTGACCAGAAAAATTATCCCGGCGATGATCAAGAAGCAGAGCAGAACTTTAAGTAGTTTATAACCCCAGCCGATAAAGAGCCGTTCTTCCATCACCGTCTTACCTGATCCCGAATATGCCGCCGGCGATGATCGGGGAGAACTTGACCACCAGCCCGGCAAAGACGACGCTGACCATCGCCATCAATTTGATCAGGATATTCAGAGAGGGGCCGGAGGTATCCTTAAAGGGATCGCCGACCGTATCCCCCACCACCGCCGCTTTGTGGGTCTCCGAACCCTTGCCCCCGAACTTCCCCTTTTCGATGTATTTCTTGGCGTTGTCCCAGGCCCCGCCGGCGTTATTCAGCAGGCAGGCCAGGGCGAACCCGGTGGTCAGCCCCCCGGCCAGCAGCCCCATCACCCCGGCCACCCCGAGGATCAGACCGGTCAGCAGGGGGACGATGATCGCCAGCAGGGCCGGGACCACCATCTCCTTCTGGGCGCCGGCGGTGGAGATAGCCACGCAGCGGGCGTAATCGGGTTTGCCGGTTCCTTCCAGGATCCCCGGGATCTCCTTGAACTGACGGCGGACCTCCTCGACCATCGAGCCGGCCGCCCGGCCCACCGCCTTCATCGTCATCGCGCAGAAGAGAAACGACATCATCGCGCCGAGAAAGATCCCGCAGAGCAGCAGCGGGTTGAGCAGGGTAATATCATAAGCGTCGAGGAACCCCGCGACCCCGGCGGCGGCTGCCGGGACTCCTTCGCCGGCGGCCTTCCCCGCCCAGAGCTTGACCTGGTCCATATAGGCGGCCAGGAGCGCCATCGCGGTCAGGGCGGCGGAACCGATCGCGAAGCCCTTGCCGGTGGCGGCGGTGGTGTTACCCATCGCGTCGAGGGCGTCGGTCCGCTCCCGGACCCGGGGCGGCAGCCCGGCCATCTCGGCGTTGCCGCCGGCGTTGTCGGCGATCGGACCGTAGGCGTCGGTGGCCAGGGTGATCCCCAGGGTGGAGAGCATCCCGACCGCGGCGAAACCGATCCCGTAGAGGCCGGCGGCCATATGGCCGAACCCGCCGGCGAAACCGTAGGCGCAGAGAATACCGATCACGATCGTCACCACCGGGATGGCCGTGGAGAACATCCCCACCGCCATCCCGTCGATGATCGCGGTGGCCGGCCCCATCTGGGCCTGCTCGGCGATCCCCCGGGTCGGTTTATATTCGTCGCTGGTATAGTGCTCGGTGGACTGGCCGATAATCACCCCGGCGAGCAGCCCGGTCGTCACCGAGCCGAAGATCCCCCAGGGGATGAAGCCGGCGATCGCCATCCCGGCGACGGCGGCCAGGATCAGGATGGTGGACCCCAGCGTCCCGGCGAGGAGGGCCCGGAGCAGGGACTTCTGGCTGGCATCCTCCCGGGTCCGGACCATAAAGATGCCGAGAATCGAGAAAATGATGCCCAGTCCGGCCACCACCATCGGGGCGGTGACCGCCCGGATTCCGCCGAAGGAACCGGCCGCCAGGGGAAGGGCCGCCCCCAGGGCGGCGGTGGCGAGAATTGAGCCGTAGTAGGACTCGTAGAGATCGGCGCCCATCCCGGCCACGTCGCCGACGTTATCGCCGACGTTGTCGGCGATGGTGGCGGGGTTGCGGGGATCGTCTTCGGGGATCCCGGCCTCGACTTTCCCGACCAGGTCGGCCCCGACGTCGGCCGCCTTGGTATAGATCCCGCCGCCGACCCGGGCGAAGAGGGCCTGCGTCGAGGCCCCCATCCCGAAGGTGATCATCGTGGTGGTGATCTGGACCAGTTTCTCCTGGGGCCCGATCCCGGACTCGACCAGGGTCATCCCAAGGAAATTATAACCTTCCCGCATATTCTCGGCGGTATAGATCAGCCGGTCGAGGATCAGGTACCAGATCGAGATATCCAGGAGACCGAAGCCGACCACGACCAGACCCATCACCGCCCCTGAACGGAAGGCGACCTGGAGACCGGAGTTAAGAGAATTCCGGCAGCCCTCGGCCGTCCGGGCCGAAGCGTTGGTGGCGGTCTTCATCCCGAGGAAACCGCAGAGGGCGGAGAAGAAACCCCCGGTCAGGAAGGCCACCGGGAGAAAAGGATTCTGGAGTCCGAAGACCGCCATCGCCACGAAGATGAGAAAGAAGAGGCCGAAGACCATCGAAACCACCCGGTACTGGCGCTGGAGGTAGGCGAAGGACCCTTCCCGGATATACCGGGCGATCTCCCGCATCTTCTCGTTCCCTTCCGAGTTAACCATCATCCGGCGGTAGAGGAAAAGGGCCAGGGCGATGGCCAGAAGAGAGGCCAGGGGAGCTATCCACCAGATTAAGGGAGTAGATGAAGCCCCGGAAACGGTCTCGGCCCCGGCCGGCCCGGGAAAAAGCCAGAACGCCGGAGCCACGCTCAGGGTCAGTTTCAATAATCTTCTCATCCGCATAAGAGTCACCTATTTTTCGCTATTTCCGGAATGCCGGCCCGGCGGCGGGGAACTACCCGATCCGGACAGAAAGAACGGGGCCCACAAAAGACGTGCGCCCCGTCAGGAACCGGAAAGACATTATCGGCCAGGCGGCGGTTCCGTCTTCGCCGGTTTAGAAGAAATACTTAAACCCGGCGCCCATAATTACGCTGTCGAGCTTCTCTTTCTCGACGGGGCCGCCGTCCTCGCTGTACTTGTAATCTTCGAGAAACCAGAGATGCTTGACGTCGATATTGAAGACCAGGTCCTGGGTAATGCAGTAATCGAACCCGATCGCGACGTGCATCCCGAAGGAATCCCGGCCCCGGACACTGAAGTCGGTATCGCTGTCGAAGTCGTTGAAGATCATACTCGGCCCGAAACCGAGGTAAAGGCCGAACTCCGGGGTCGGACTCCCCCGCAGCTCGAAGGTCAGGTTGATATAGGTCAGCTTCGATTCCCCGCTGATCGGGTAGTTCCAGGTCGGCGCGGTATAGCCGACCGAGAGGGCGGTGGCGAAGTTGCTGCTTACCATATAGGAGAGGATCCCTTCGTAAGCGATCTCGCTGTCGACACCGTCATTGGAATACGGGAAAAAATAAGCGACCCGGGCGCCCACACCGGGACGGCAGGAGACGGAGATCAGCTGCTTGCCGACGCTGTAGGGCTCCCAGGAATCGACGTGCCCGGCATCTCCCAGTCCCCGATCGAGATAGGCCTGTCCCCAGCTCAATCCGGCCCATCCGAGAATCAGGCATACTCCCGCTATCGCCACGACCGTTTTTCTCATCATACTCTACTCCTTATTGTGCCCCGGAGAACAAGGGCCAGTTTAGAGATTTCTCTTACTGTAGGACAGCCCGGGTTAAAATAGCAAGAAAAAAAAACTAAATTTATGCCGCTGATGCCGAAGGGGGGATTCGAACCCCCAAGAGGTTTCCCTCACATGGCCCTCAACCATGCGTGTCTGCCATTTCCACCACTTCGGCTGGAGGAGGTCCGCGCCATCCCGACTCCCGGTTTCCCTTCCGTCATTATTCCGGAATATATAGGAAGCAATCTTGTTTGACAATATTCTTCTCGCGTCCCAGGGTCGCGGACGCGGACCGGACGATCCGGAGAAGGTCGAGGAGCGGGGCGATCTTCTCCCGGTAAATACTTTCCGGGACCACCGGTTCTCCCGCGTCCAGCCGCTGATAGGCGAAATACCAGTCGGCGGCGGCCCGGAAGGAGTCGAGAAGAATCTTTCCGTCGAGATAGACCGTCAAGGCGGCGGCGGGATCGAATTCGGCGGTCGCCCGCGCGAAGAGCGGTTCGTTCTCCACGGCCGCCCCCGGCCGGGCCCAGAGATCGACCACCGATTTCAGCATCTCCCGGGAACCGGCGATCGCCAGTTCGTTATCCGAGAGGGCGTAGCCCGGCTCGTGGAAAAGGAGACCGGGGAAGAAGGTCAACTCCACCCCGTTGTAGGTTTCCCGGACCGGGCGGTGCCCCCGGTCGAGCACGGTCCAGGAGACGATCGAGTTCATCACCGCCGCCGCCGCCGCCCGGTCGGTGACGGAACTGACCAGGGCGAAGGGGGGAACGGGGAGAAACTCCCCGCCGGTCAGGCCGCCCAGGACCAACCCCGACCGGTGGCCCAGGACCGGGAGGATATCCCGGCGGAGGCTGAGCCCGGATTCCTGCTCCCAGCCGGCCAGCCCGGGAAAGGTATCGTCTCCGACCCCGAACCCCAGCGCCGCCAGCAGGCCGGCGAGGCTCTCCACGGCCGGGGAGGGGTCGGCGGCAATAAACCCGTAAAGCATCTTTCCTCCCGGAAGAGAAACCCGGTCTCCGGGGACCGGGTCCGGCGTCGGGGAGCGGTCTTCTCCCTTCAGGACAACCCGGAGCCGGGTCCGCGCCCCTTCCCGGTATCCGGCCCGGAAACCGATCGCCCGGCAGGTTTCCAGGGACTGCACGGCCACCTCCGCCCAGACCGCCGCCTCGGCGAAGTCCCCGGGGGGAAGATAATCGCCGAGTCCGGAGGGATAGCCTTCCGGTCTCAGGTAGCATTCGAGCAAGGTGGAAGGAGAAAATCCGGTCGCGTCGAGAGCGGCGGTAAAATCCCGGGAAGCGGCCAGGGCGTCGCCCTCCCCCCGGGAAAGATCGATCACCTCCCGGAGCAGCGATGCCGGGTTATCGGATACGGCGGCCGCCAGGTAGCCGTCGAGCAGGCAATAGGCAACCGGAACGGGAAAATCGTCCCCGGTCTCGACGGTCACAATCTTCTCTCCCCGGTAGACCTCTTCTTGGAACAACCGGCGGCCCTCTTCCTTTAAGGTATCCCCGAGCCGGAGAAAAATCTCCATCAGCCGGGCCCGGGTCCCGAGCCGGGAGAGCAGGAGCACCGCCTCCGGAGAAACCCCGCCGGAAGGGACAACCGCCAGGGCGAGATCCTGCCCCGCCACTTCCATTATCCGCGACCGGTCGATCCCGAAACCGGAGCGGGCTTCGAAGTTTTTCCGCGCCGCCTCCAGTCTCTCTTCGATCCGCTCCTCCCGCCAGAGGGGAGAAGCCGACAGTTCCCTGACCAGCCTCCCCCAGATATATTCCGCCGAGCGGACCCGGATCATCAATCCGGTCCGGTCCGGGATCAGCTCGTCGAGGGAAAATTCCCGGTAGAGGGCGCGGGGCACCGAAATTACTTCAACCACCCCCCGTCCGGCAACGGGAAGCAAGCCGCGGATCCAGGGAAATAAAATCAAAAGCGCCGCCGCCGCCAAAACTCCGACGGATATAAGGATCCAGTATTTCTTCATTGAAATTCGCCCGCTGGGCAATTGCTCCATAGCGGCTGTGGAATAACCTCTTGACTAATCTAGCTCTTTCCCCGGCCGGGACACAAGAATTATTCCGCCAGGAAACAGGCGGCCAGGTGGCCGGGGGCGACCTCGGCCAGTTCGGGCGGGCGTTCCCGGCAGCGGTCCCGCCGCCGGGGACAGCGGGGATAAAATCGGCAGCCCTCGGCGGGCTCCCCCTCCGGAGCGATCTCCCGGTCCGCGGCGGCGCCGGGCGGTGGGGCGTCCGGATCGGGGACCGGGATCGAGGCGAGCAGGGCCCGGGTATAAGGGTGGGCCGGCTCCCGGTAGAGGTCGCGGCTGGAGGCTTCCTCGACGATCCTTCCCGAGTACATCACCGCCACCCGGTCCGAGATATGTTCGACCACGCTCAAGTCGTGGGCGATGATCAGGTAGGCGAGCGAAAACTCTTCCTGGAGATCGGCCAGAAGGTTGAGGATCTGGGCCTGGATCGAGACGTCGAGCGAGGAGACCGGCTCGTCGCAGAGGATGAAGGCCGGGTTGAGGGCGAGGGCCCGGGCGATCCCGATCCGCTGCCGCTGCCCGCCGGAGAACTCGTGCGGGTAGAGGGCGGCGGCTTCCGGGGGCAGGCCGACCCGCTCCAGGAGCCGGGCGGTCCGGGCCTCCCGCTCCCGCCGGGTCCCGACCCGGAAATTGACCAGGCCTTCGGAGACGATCTCCCCCACCCGCATCCGGGGGTTGAGCGAGCCGTACGGGTCCTGGAAGATGATCTGCATCCGGCGCCGGGCCGATTTCAGCTCCCGCCCCCCCATCTTCAGCAGGTCACGGCCGTCAAAGAAAACTTCTCCCTCGTCGGCCGGGAGCAGCCGCAAAAGCATCCGCCCCAGGGTGGACTTCCCGGAACCGGTCTCCCCCACCACCCCCAGGGTCTTCCCCCGTTCGATCCGGAGGCTGACCCCGTCCCCCGCCTTGATATATCCCGCCGTCCGCCGCCAGAGCCCCCGCCTGACCGGAAAATACTTCTTCAGCCCCCGGGCCTCGAGCAGAATCCCGTTATCTTCTTTCCCGCCTGTCATACCTCACACCCTACCACACACTTTTTATTTGAACCGCAGAGAACGCAAAGAGCGCGGAGAATAGAAAATGCTATATTAAAAATCCCTTCCCGTTTCGGTATCCCCGGTAATGCCGGATCAAAACTCGATTTTAGAGATGGAACTGACAACCCTCCGCGTCCTTTGCGTTCTCCGCGGTTCATTATTTTTCACTGTTTATTTTTCGAACCGCAAAGAACGCAAAGAACGCGGAGAATAGAAAAAGCTCTATTAAGAATCCCTTCCCGTTTCGGTATCCCCGGTATTGCCGGATCAAAACTCGATTTTAGAGATGGAACTGACAACCCTCCGCGTCCTTTGCGTTCTCCGCGGTTCATTATTTTATTGGTTTAAGGGGAAGTGGCATTCGACCCGGTGGCCGGGCCCGACTTCCCGGGGTTGCGGACTCTCCCGCCGGCAGATCTCCTCCGCCCGGGGGCAGCGGGGGTGGAATGAGCACCCGGAGGGGATCCGGCTCAGGGCGGGGACGGACCCCCGGACGGTCCGCAGCCGCCGTTTCTCTTCCCCCAGCCGGGGGACGGAATCGAGCAGGGCCCGGGTATAGTGGTGGCCGGGATTGGCGAAGAGCCGGCGGGTCTCGGCGGACTCCACGATCCTTCCCAGGTACATCACCGCCACCCGCTCGGTCGCCTGGGCGACCACCCCCAGATCGTGGGTGACCAGGAGAACCGCCATCCGGTGGCGGTCGCGGAGCCGGGAGATCAGCTCCAGGATCCGGGCCTGGACGGTCACGTCGAGGGCGGTGGTCGGCTCGTCGGCGATCAGGACCCCCGGGTTGCAGGCCAGGGCGATGGCGATCATCACCCGCTGGCGCTGCCCCCCCGAGAGCTGGTGGGGATAATCCCCCCAGCGGCCGGCGGGGTCGGGGATATTCACGTCTTCCAGCAGCCCGAGCGCCCGCTCCCGGGCGGCCCGCCTCCCCACCGGTTCGTGGACCAGGATCGCTTCCCGGATCTGCTCCCCAACCGTGAAGACCGGGTTGAGGGAAGTCATCGGCTCCTGGAAGATCATCCCCATCTCCCGCCCCCGGATCCGGCGCAGCTTCTTCTCCGGAAGGGTGGTCAGCTCCCGCGGGCTGCCTTCCCGGTCCCGGAGCCGGATACTCCCGGAGACGATCCTCCCCGGGGGCGGGACCAGCCCCATCAGAGAGAGCGCGGTCACCGTCTTCCCGCAGCCCGACTCCCCGACCAGCCCCAGGGTCCGGCCCCGTTCCAGGGTAAAATCCACCCCGCGGACGGCCGGGAAGACCGCCCCGCCGATTTCAAAGTAAGTATGGAGCCCGGCCGCCTGGAGCACGGGGCCCGGGTCTCCCCGGCTTGCCGGCTTCTGAGAATCGAGTCTTGAATTCATCGGTATTAATATTCCGAAGTATTGTGATACTCCATCATTTTATCATTCCAACGCTCCATAGTGTTATATCCCTTCTCCCAGAAAGAAAGCGAATTCTCATCCCCCCTCCCCCCGCTGCCGGGGATCGAGGGCGTCGCGGACGGCGTCGCCGAAGATATGGAGGCTGAGGCTGATAAAGAAGATGGCGGCCGTGGCTGCCGCCAGCTGCCACCAGACGCCCCGGAACAGCTCCAGCTTGGCGTCGTCGATCATCACCCCCCAGCTGGGGACATTCTTCACCCCCAGGCCGAGAAAACTCAAGATCACCTCGGCGTGGATATAGCTGATAAACCCCAGCGAGATGGTGATCACGGCCAGGTGAACGACGTTGGGGAGGATCTGGCGGAGGATGAGCCGGAAGGAAGACGCCCCCAGGGCCCGGGCGGCAATTACATATTCCCGGTCCCGATGCTTGATCGTCTCCCCCCGGATCAGCCGGCAGAGCCCGACCCAGCCGGTCAGGCCGAGGGCCAGGTAGACGGCGTTGATCCCCCGGATCCGGAACTGGAGTCCGAGGAGCGAGAACCGCCGGTCCTGGAGGACAAAGGCGAAGGCCAGGATCAAGAGGATGTAGGGGATCGCCTGGAGGGTGGAGTAGAGCCAGGTGATGAGATCGTCGAGCCGGCCCCCGAAATACCCGGCCAGCAGCCCCAGGGCCAGCCCGATCGCTGCCGCCAGGACCGAGGCGGTCAGGGCCACGGTGATGGCGATCCTGGTCCCGTAGATCGTCTTGGCCAGGACGTCCCGGCCGTAGATATCGGTTCCGAAAGGATGGGCCAGGGACGGCGGCCGGTAGGCCAGCTCGAAATTCTCGCTCTCCCAGTCGGGGACCCGGTAACCGGAATAGACCCAGACGGTCACCGCCAGGTAAAGCAGGATCACGGCCAGCGCGGCGGCCGCCCGGGGCCGGCCGAGCACCTCCCGCCCCGCCGAGATCCAGTAACCTTGGGATTTTCCGCCGGCATTCATAATCATTTCAAAGTCACCCGGGGATCGACCAGCGCGTAGAGGAGGTCGGTCAAAAGCAGCGCGCCGAGGTAGATCACGGCCCCGACAAAGGTCAGGGCGTTGATCACCGGCCAATCGGAACCGGCCACGGCGTCGATCATCATATAACCCAGCCCCGGGATGGCGAAGAACCTCTCCAGAAGAAGCGACCCGAGAAAGAGAAAGGGGATCACCACCACCACCTGGGTGATGATCGGGATCATCGCGTTCTTCAAAACGTGGCCGAACATCACCCCCCCCTCCCCCACCCCCTTGGCCCGGGCGGTCCGGACATAGTCGGCACGGGTCTCGTCGAGGATCACGGTCCGGTAAAATCGGACCCCGGCCCCCAGTCCGGCGGCCACCCCGAGCAGGACCGGGAGGGCGACATAGCGAACCACCGAAAAACCGAAACTCTCCGGGAAGCCGTAGATCGGGAAGAGCACCCAGCGCCCGGCCAGGAAGGCCTGCCCGAAGATGATCAGGGCGAGATAGGGGACGGAGATCCCGAAGACCGAGAACACCACCACCGCCCGGTCGAAGAACTTCCCCTGCTTAAAGGCGCAGAGCATCGCGATGGTGATCTGGAGGAAAAGCCCGATGATAAAGGCGGGGACGGTGAGGGAGAGCGAGGGGACGGCCCCGGTCCGGATCATCTCCGAGATCGTCCGGCGGTACTGTTCGGACCGGCCGAACTGGAAGGTAAAGGTGGTGTAGAGATGGGAGAAGAGCTGGTTGCGGGAAAACCCCCCGAGGTCCCCGGCCAGCAACCTCCCCGGAGGAGGCCAGAGCGGCCGGTCGAAACCGAGCTGGCGGCGCAGTTCCTCCTTCTGCTCCTCGGTGGCGTAGCGCCCCGCCACCCGGTCGACCGGATCCCCGCCGACCACCCGGAAGAGGAGAAAGG